>JAOMAZ010000001.1 GCA_028344335.1 Deltaproteobacteria bacterium
AGGGGGAGCCAACTATTTACGGAAATAAAAGCCATGGATATGGCAAAGATACTCGGGTCTTCAAGAGGTATGGTATCCATCAACGCGGTTGTAAAAATATTACTCCTCTGCCAAATTATATCTGATTCATCTTCCGCCAATGAGTCACTAAAGGAAATTAACACAGGGAATTGGGCCGCGATAACTGCTGAACTACCTGCTGGGGCTTCCAATACCCCTTTTATCGTGATATTATAAGGCGCAATTGGTTGACCATTCAACTGGAAAGTTGTAGTCCACGTAAGAGATGCCCTTGCACTATAGTCATCTAATGATGCTGTTGACATACCTTGCACTGAGCCACAACTCATTACGCCTTCACCTAATTCTGCCCCCTCTAAAGCAAGTAAGACCCTCCATGACTCTACAACTTCTCTTGAATCAATATTGTCACACATAGCTCCTGTCATCCAAGTTAATTCCTCAGGAGTGATCTTTTTGTCGTCAATCAACAATGTTGATGTGAGATTTCTTAATGCACTTGAGTCGTATTTGGAAAATGAAACAGTATCGTGGACTTCAAGTACTCCATCATCAATAACTAATTCAACATTTCTTAAATAATTTTGATCAGGATAAAGGGCACAGTCCTCACCCTCTGGGCAATGAATATCGTAAAGATCTGAAATTCCATCTCCATCATCATCAATGTCCAAAATATCAGGAACCCCATCTTCATCAAAATCTGCTCCTTCTTGCCCTTGTCCAAGGATGATGTAATTAGATTGATATATTGCTAAATGTGTTGTACCTGTACTGATGACAATGCTCCGTTCATCTTCCGAAATGGTGAAATCTATCGCTTTATGGTGCATTTGGGTGATTTCAATAAAACTCCAATCCGATGCTCTAATTTTGTGGAGGGATGGTGATAGGAATGATTCTAAAGCAAAAAGATATTTTCCATCTGCTGACCATTCTATTTCAATCGCTTTAAGGAAGTCGATTTTCGAATTTTGGATTGAGTTTCCATCTCTATCATAACTCCTCATAATTCCTTTTGTGTCCAAGATTGAAATTATTTCGCCATCCGGTGATACAGTACAATCTTGTATAGATTCAGCGTGATTTTCAATTGTACTAATTTGGCCGTGATTGGTGGCATCCCACAATATTAACTTTCCATCTATTCCACCCGTGATTAAGGTTTCATCGTTTTTACCATATTCTACACAAGAAACAGTATCATCATGACCATCTTCTAAATGACCAAGGATGTCCAAATTAGGCAAAGATAATTCAAATGCGCCTTTATATTGATCTTGAATTAGAACTCGACTACCATCAGTGCTGATAGCGATAGATTTTGGATTCATTCCATTCGTAAAGTCATTACCTACACTTAGCATTGTATCAACTTCAAAAACCTTAACCGATACAGTTTGAGCACTTGCGGATAGAAGGCCTGCTACAAGGTATTTTCCATCAGGTGTGAAGGCTAATACAGTGGGGGTATCTGCAAGTTCAACCCTGCTGATTATTGACCGGTCTGTCATGTTCATTAGAACAAGGTACCGATCAGTACCGGTTGCTAATATAGACCCATTTGGAGATAGTTCTACAGACCAAGTCATATCCAAATTATTCTTAGCAGGGGTGAATACACCTACATATCCCAAACCACTTGGCGATGCTGCAATTACAGTGGGGGAAATTAGGCTCAATAATGCAATTAAAACCAGTATTCTATGAGCGCGACCTACCACCAAAATCTACCCCCTGATTGCATCAATAATGCTCTCTCTCATAGAATGTTTGCCGTCAATCACCCATAAGTTGCGTATTGTTAAGGTTTGAAACACAACCGATGTCCATTTCCATCGACTTCAAAGGTAAGTCTTTGGTCGGCGCTGCATGCTTGATGAATTAGCAATGGATAATGAAGGCCGCAAAATCATCAGAATAGGCCACTCTCCAGACCCAGATGATGCCTTTATGTTCTATGCCTTAACTAATGGGCTAATCGAAACACCAGGATATGTTTTCAAGCATGAACTTCAAGATATTGAAACTCTCAACCACCGTGCAATGCGCAAGGAGTTGGAAGTTAGTGCTATCAGTATCCATTCTTTCCCAGAGGTCTCTGATGATTATGCTTTGATGAATTGTGGAGCCAGCATGGGAGAAGGATATGGTCCAATGGTTGTTTCACTAGCAGGACGGGAACTTGAAGATATTAAAAGGGGGAAAATTGCAGTTCCTGGACTAAAAACAAGTGCTTTTTTGGGATTGAAACTTGCATGGGGTGATGTTGAGCACGTCGTCATCCCTTTTGATGAGATCATAGATGCTATTCTCACTGGTGAAGTAGATGCTGGACTTATCATCCATGAAGGACAATTAACTTATGTTGATCATGGTCTTGATGTGCATCTTAATTTGGGTATTTGGTGGGCTGAAATGCATCATGGTTGGCCAATGCCACTTGGCGGAAATATCGTGAAAAAAGACTTAGGGGGGGATGTGATGGAAGATATCACAAGATGGACAAAAGAGAGTATTGAATATGCAATCCATAACCCTGGGGATGCTTTGGCCTTTGCAAAATTATGGGGGCGGGGTATTGATGATGAAACAAATCAAAAATTTGTTCAAATGTACGTTAATGAAAGAACAATTGACTATCGTCAAGAAGGAAGAGATTCGGTACGGAAATTCCTAGAGTGCGGTCAAAAAATAGGTATGATAAAGAATGATTTTGATGTCCATTCGATGGAGTTTATTGGTGAATAGGATGGCTAAGCCGGAAGTCAGTGAATACGGTTCAGTTGACCCTGCGCCTGCACAAGACTCCTCAAGAATTGGAGATCTTCGAACTACACTTTTGGATGAAAAAGAAGTGATGTTTAAACGAATGAGAGCGGTGTTTGCTCTGAGGAACATCTGCAGCCAACAAGCAATTGATATTTTATGTGATGGATTCTCAAGCAAGTCTGTCCTACTAAAGCATGAATTGGCCTATGTTTTAGGGCAAATGCAGGATGCTCGAGCCTTGGATACCTTAGTCAAAATCCTTGATGACGAAACTGAACATGTTATGGTAAGGCATGAAGCAGCTGAAGCGATGGGTGCTATCGGAGATAATTCAATAAAAGAAGTATTGGAAAAACACTTGCAAGATTCTCTCATTGAAGTATCAGAATCTTGTGAAGTTGCCTTAGATTTATTGGCTTACTATAGTGATAAGTAATATCATTCAAAACACTAGCATTCAAAGACTGGATGCCATACGGACCTCTGAGAGAGATGCCACACGACCACGTTCCTTTAGCCCAAGCAGCAAATGGCGAAATAGGTCCACTCTGCCATGGTTGCGGAATCCGACTTACTTTTGGACAATCAATGGCAATCGATAAGCATTATTTTTGTTGGCAATGTTATCAACAAAATACCGGTGCAGGACCTTCAACATCAGGCAAAGAAACCGAAAAGAGATTTTATCGCTGAGGCGTGCTATTCATAATCCCTCAGCATTAAGTTGTATGCGGAGGGTCAACTATGGTTAAGGGATGGGCGACTTTTGCACATCGGTTTGAACAACATTATCAGAACTTCACACCTTGGATACCACCTCGCTTAAGAACCCGTGAATGGATGTTTATTCCCTTTGGTGGAGGTACACCTCAACGTCATATTCGCCTCACTGATGCAAATGATATTAAAAGAAAATTAGTGTCAAGACCTCCGCATTCTGTATTTTATAGTACAGCATATTGGCGGGATTCAAGTCAACGTTTGATGAAAGAAAAAGGGTGGCTAGGCGCCGACCTTATTTTTGACTTGGATGGAGATCATCTACCTGGGATTGTCGATACAGATTTTATTGGAATGTTAGAAGTAATTAGAGAACAGGCATGGAAGTTATGGAATGATTTTTTGCAACCCGAATTCGGTTTTGAAGAAAAGTTTCTGCATTTGACTTTCTCAGGCCATAGAGGTTTCCACTTGCATTATCGGGACCCTGAATTAGTTCACCTAGATGGGGAAGCAAGAAGAGAATTAGTTTCCCACATAAGGGGCGAGGGAGTCGATGTTATGTCCCTTCTCCCAAGGTCTGAAGAAGAAAATGCGTGTGGTTGGGCAAAGCGCCTACGTGGCGGAGTACGACAAACTATAGAACGTCTTGATAAAGTTAGAAATGAAGAAGGAAATGAAGTTAAGGTTATCATCGAATCTTGTGTTGATGCGATGAAACGTTCTGCAAATTTGAAGGGAGTTAAACGTTCAAAAGGGAAAAAAGCTGTTCTCGACCTAGCCCAATTGATTGAGCATCCACGTAGAAGAAAAGAATTGATTGGAGGGAATCTAAATACCTTAGGTGGAACAAAATCAGATTCTAATTATTTTCGCGATGCTTTCATAGACATATTACGTTCTGATTCTAGTGTGGTATTAGGGAGTGCTGGAGAGACTGATGAGGTAGTAACAATAGATTGCCATAGAGTGATTAGGCATCCTACTTCTTTGCATGGAAAATGTGGCCTACAAGTGACTGAATTTCCACTCAATAGATTAGATCCAGATGGTAGCCAACCATTCGACCCCCTGACTGAAGCAGTTGCCTTACCGATGGATGGGAAAATGAATGTACAAATTACCGCTGAGGAAATCAATACACGGGTAAAGGATTGCTATATTGAGGGCAATTTTGGAGATAAGTTGGAATTGCCTGAAGCGGCAGCAGCATTCGTCGTCCTAAAGGGATGGGGAGAGTTAATTCGGCTCTAATTTCACATCCAAATATTAGACTCTCTTTCGACCTACTCGCGGTCAACATTAAAGCACATACCTATGGTCCTCGCTTCACCCGGAGGGTGATTAAGGATGGGACGAAAGAAGAAGAAGGGCAAAGGAGCCTCTCCAGCAGGAGGAGATAAACTCCCACCTCTACCACTCCCGCCCCTCCCTGGAGGGGCTGCATTACCACCTCCTCCGGAACTAGGTGGTGTGCCTGCTCCGCTCCCTTTACCCCCGCCTCCATCTGAATCTGAGGCAAAACCGAAGAGAGGAGTTTTAGATGGGGCTAATATTCCTACCATATCGAGCCTTGCTCCTCCAGATATGACATCCAAGAAAGAAGACAAAGGTTATGATTCACTCTGGAAGAGGGGTAGTTCAAAGCCACTTCAGCAAGTTTACGGCCATATCGATAGACTTGGCGAAGGGGAAGTAGGGAGTCTGTTAGACCGCTACGCAGATAGATTCGGACATCAATTAGATCGTGAAATTATTGTCAAGCGTAAAGCAGAGCATGATTCTCGAGTCGCTGAAGTCAGAGATGCACCAACCATAACCATGCTTGATGAGGATGGGGATGAAGAAGAGCCTGAGGAAGAGGAATTAGAAGAAGAGGAAGAACTCGAAGAAGAACTCGAAGAAGAATCAGAAGAAGAGGTCGACGACGAGGAGGAGGTTGAAGAAATTACTCTTGACCTTGATGATTCAATAATCGCAGATTTGGAAAAACAGAAATCAAAATTAGCTTCAACCATCAATAAATTAAAGCCGAAGTATAAACTCGCAAAACAACGAAATCAAAAGTCCAAGTTGAATAAATTGAAACCTCAACTAGAAGCTTTAATTTCCGAACATAAGGGGATCAAGGCTGTGCTTTCTGGAGAAGCCGATATTTCCACATTAACTGAAGAAGAGGTAGAAGATGAAGAGGATATTTTCCTTGACTTCGTCGGAGTCGTTGACAACTTGCTCACTAAACTGCCAGATGTTGATGCTTTCATCGCCAGCGACTCATTCAAACTATATGCAGATGTAGCAGGAAACCCTGAGGGCGCCGATGATGAGGCAAGGCGTGCGTTTTTCAGTTTGGTCGATTCAATGCTTATGGATTTGCCAGAAAGTGATATCGTCGCATTTACAAAATCCGAAGACTTCGCAATATACAGTGAAGCCGGTGCAATTTATGGGAGCTGAGAGCCATGGGACTACTTGACAAGGCAGAAGAATATGAAAATAAACCGGCGAAGGCCAAAAAGGTTGCAAAAGCTAAGCCAGCGAAAACGGCAGAAAAAGCCAAACCAGCAAAGGCGAAAGCAGCAGTAAAAGCCAAGCCAGCAAAGGCAAAAGCAGCTAAAGCCAGCAAACCTCAAAGGGCAAAGAGAGAACGCGTCAACAAGAGTTTGCCCGATGAATTCGTCTTAGCCGGTAAAAACAACCGAGCTGCTGCTTGGTTCGCGAACTTCTGTTGGAACTGGGGTCTGCTAATTGCAGCATTGAGTATCATCATATTTTCCGGCAGCGACTTTACTTGGCTATTGATTGCCGGTCTAGCAATGCCTCTGCTAAATGTATTAATAATCCCGATGAAATTTGGACGTAATTTTGGGCAATTCATTTCGAGAACAAAATATGTCACTTACAAAGGTTCCAAACCAGTCTTCGTCCATGCAATATTGAGTAACCTCAAGACTCCCGCTTTATTTGGTGGACTTGCATTCCTGGCTATGTCAGGTATTGGAAGCAATACAAACGCTGGGACTAATACAATGATGTTGGTGGGGTCTGTTTGTTGTTTCCTTTACCCAATAACTGAATGGGTTTTCAGGAAATTCGATGTTAATGATGCCAACCAAAGTGTTTGGGACAAAATATTTGCAGCCTATTTAGTACACCACGTCCCAACTGGTGATGAAAAGGGATGGTTGGCTAAACTGGAAAGCCTTGGAGATTTTGGTGCTAAGAGGATTGCTAAAATGGATGAAAAAGATACAACAGTCGATGAGACATGATGTCGTCAGTACCTCGCGTAGCAACTGCTACGAAAATTGACATTCGCATCCTTTTCCTAATTTCTATTACTGGAATTTCAATTCTAATATTTGATTTACTCAACTCAATTTCTCTTTTCGGGATTGTTATAGGTGTTTTCAGTACTCTATTATTCTTTGAAGTTTCTAAAACTGCATTATTAAGAAAATTTTGCTCACCTCCGATGAATAAATATCCATGCCTAGATGAATCTGAAACCACTTCAATATCAACTACTAATGATGGTGTTCATGTACATGGCCATGCAAGATGGAACGATGGTCGAGCACCATTGTTATTGATGATTCATGGATGGACTTCTAATTCCATTAGTTCCTTTGAAAGAGCAAGGGATTTTACCGATTATCACGTAGTTACAGTGGATCTTAGGGGGCATGGTCATGGAGCAAAGGACCCTGAATTTACGGCCGTTAAATGTGCATCCGATACTGCGGCATTACTTGATTCCCTTCCCCAAGAAAAAATTGAGCATATTGTGATTTGGGGGCATAGTCTTGGGGCCTTTATTGCATTAAGGTTAGTCTCAAAATATCAAGGCTGGTGGAATGATAAAGTGGATTCAATGATTCTTGAATCGCCAATGACTAATTACAATTTGATTTTTGATGAATTCCTCTCCAATTTTTTAAAGATACTTCAGCCCTTAGTGGAAAAAATGGTCTGGAAAGCCTGGTATAAAATACATCCAGAACAACCAGTTAATGGCCCAGAGGATGTGATGATTCCAAAATGGGGACTACCTACTTGCAGAACTATTGTATTACAACCAAAAATGGATAACCGTTTAGGTAATGCCCATTATGAACTATTGATGCAGCACATTGGAGATGATTGTGAATCTCACATATTGGATGATTTAAGCCATTCAGATAGCACGGTAAATCCGACAAGAAATAATTTAATCAAACAATTTCTTAATTACTCTTCACCTTCATGAGAACCATTTGTATAGGCTCTTGCAACTTCTCTCATATCCTCTGCTTCATCGGTTTCATCGACAATTTCCTTGCCCAACAATGTCTCGATAACGTCCTCCATAGTAACAATTCCACTAGTCCCACCAAACTCATCTTGGACGGCCAAAATCTGCTGCCGTTTTTCGAGGAATAAATCTAATGCAAGGTCTACACTAGCGTCTTCTGAAATGAAACCAATTGGTTTCATTAATGTCTCTAATTTCATTTCCCATTCATCTCTACTTGCAGCTAGCAAAACCTCAGAACGTATTACTAGTCCTTTGATATCATCAATATTATTTCCATAAACTGGGATTCTAGACACTCTTAATACTGGATGTTCAGCCAAAACCTGATTGATAGTGTAGTCAAGTGGGAATGCAGTTACTACTACTCTTGGAGTCATAACTTCTTCAACTTCTATTTCTGCCAAACGCAATAGGTTCTGAATGACTGTTTCTTCATCTTCCTCAATTGTACCTTCTTCTTCACCAATATCTGCAAGAACTGCTAATTCATCCCTTGTGACTGTTGTTTTGTTGCCTTTTGGCAATAACTTGCGAAACCATTCAATTGGCACTACTATTAGAATTAAGGCCAATGTCAAGACATTAGTTATGTGTGCAGCAAGCGGACTTAACTTTTTCCAGTACACTGTTCCAAGGGTCTTTGGAAGAATTTCAGACAGTAGTAATACTGCTATTGTAAGAATTGCTGATGCCAAAGTCACCCATTCATTTCCATATTCAATATAAACCACAGAACCAACCCCTACTGCACCCACAGTATGGGCAATGGTATTGAGAGTGAGAATCGCAGTCAAAGGACGAACAGAATCGTTTTTCTTCAAATTAGTCCAAATTAAGCCAGATTTCTTTCCGCCTTTAGACATTAATTGAATATGTGAATGGCTAATACTCAAGAGAATACTCTCAAGTATACTGCATAAAAATGAGACTCCAAGAGCGAGTCCAACATAGAATATAAGTAACCCAGATACCATTTTTAGGCGCGTCCTCCTGTGTAGGCGACATGATACCTGTAAAGTTTCATGTTATTATGTCTTGTTAATGAAAGGTCATGCTTTGGGAAATACCATATTGAAGTCCTTCCTGCCTTGGTCGATGTCGGGTGAACATGTTCTCATCTGCGTTGCATGGCCTTATGCCAATGGCCCATTACATTTAGGCCATGTCGCAGGTTGTTACCTCCCACCTGATATTCAATTTCGTTATGAGCGGGCCCGTGGAAATCGGGTTTTATTAGTCAGCGGCTCTGATGAACACGGTACTCCAATAACTGTTAGTGCTGAACAACAAGGAATTAGCCCTCAACAAGTTGTTGACATATTTCATGCCATTAATTCTCAGGCTTTACTCGACTTAGGTTGTATGTGGGAACCTAATGCCGATGCTCGTGGGATTGATTATGGAGGGGCACTATTCAATCGCACAAGTGATGAGCGGCACAAGGAAATTGTACAAGATAATTTTCTTTCATTGATGGATGCCGGTTTGTTTGAGCAAAAAACAATGCAACAATATTACGAAATCCGTAAAGATGGAGGACGATTCCTTCCAGATAGATATGTGGAGGGTGAATGTCCAAATTGTAGCGAAGATGGAGCGCGGGGGGATCAATGTGATTCTTGTGGGGCCACATATGAGGCTCATGAATTAGAAAAACCACGTTCAAAGATGAACCCTGAAGCAAAAATTGAAATTCGAGACACAGAACATTTGTTCTACCGCTTGGATAGATTCCAAGCCTGTTTAGAAAAGCATGCTGAAGCAAGGCAAGGTGTTTGGAAAGCCAACGTCAAAGCCATGACTAAACAATGGTTAGAGATGGGCTTGCGCCCTAGAGCGATAACACGTGATCTTGAATGGGGTATCAAAATTCCATTAGAGGATTCAGAATGGGATGGGAAGTGTGTTTATGTCTGGTTTGAGGCAGTACAAGGGTATCTATCATGTGCAAAAATTTGGAGTGAGAGATTTGGTAAATCTAGGGATGATTGGAAAAAATGGTGGCTCATCTCCAAAGATGGAACAAGGCCCCGGCACCTATACTTCCTTGGCAAAGACAACATTCCATTTCACACAGTTATTTGGCCATCCTTGATAATGGGCTTGAATCATGCAAATAATGGCTTAGGGGCTGCCGATGAGATCTCATTACCAGGTCCTGGAGACTTACATCTTGAGGATAATGTTCCAGCGATGGAATATCTGATGTTAGCAGGTGGACAATTTTCAAAATCACGAAAGCATGCAGTCTGGCTACCTTCATTCTTGGAGCGCTTTGATGGCGATACATTGCGTTATTACCTAGGGATTAATATGCCCGAAAATCACGATACTGACTTTAATTGGCCTGATTTCGTCGCTAAAATAAATTCAGAATTAATTGGGCATTATGGAAATTTCGTCCACCGTGTGATAACTCTCGCTCATCGGTTAGAAGGAGTTGGTAATCCACTTGCACAATTTGACAATCCCTCATTATCTGAAGAATGGATAAATAAAGTTGAGTCTCTACTCTTTAATGTGGAAGAGAGTTTGAATAAACATCGTTACAAAGAAGCCCTCAGAGGGGTGATGAACATCGCACAATTTGGTAATCAACTCCTGCAAGGTTCAACACCTTGGAAATATCTGAAACCTGAATCACATGCCCAAGAAGGAGCTGCAGAATCATTAGCCGCACTTGCGTTCTCTTGGCGAATCTCAAGACTATTAGCAATTGCAACCCAACCTTTCATTCCATTCAGTGCCCAAAGATTATGGCAATCACTTGGAGAGTCGGGAGAAATATCTCAGGTACTATGGTCTGATGCAACTGACTGGAAAGCAGAAATGAACTGGACTGAAACAAAACCTGTTCCCTTATTCAAGAGATTGGACTTAGATGAAATTTTGGAACATGAAAATAGCCTTGTAGAAGAGCAGACTGAAGTAAGAAATGATGATTCAATTCACAGCGTAAAAGGTAGTAAGAAAAAGGAAGTGGAAAAAATGAACGAAGCACCCGAAGGAACAACATATCTCGATTTCAACACCTTCATGGAAGTTGAATTAAGAGTAGGAACAATATCTGCAGTAGATGAGCATCCAAATGCTGACAAACTCTACATCGTATCTATAGACGATGGGAGTGATGAGGGACGGACAGTTTGCGCTGGCCTAAAAGAATATTATTCTGCAGAACAAATGACAGGTAAACAAGTGGTATTTGTAGCAAACTTACAACCACGTAAATTGCGAGGTGTGATGTCAGAAGGGATGATGTTAGCTGCAGATGATGGAGAAGGTGGAGTCAGCCTTGTCAGCATCGATGGAAGTATTGCCAACGGAAGTAGAGTTCGGTAATCAAACATAAAGTACTGCTGAAGAATTCGGACCTAGTCCAGAATCACGCTTCTTGGCAACGATTTGAATTGCTTGAGTAAAGTCTGCTTGTCTAACCTTTGAGCGCTTATCTCGTATGGCTACCATTCCTGCTTCTACACAAGTAGCCTTCAAGTCAGCACCAGTGAAGCCATTCGTTGCCTCAACAAGTTTGGCCATCGAAATTCTCGTAGTAGCCATCCTTCCAACATGAATTGAGAGGATCGATTTGCGAGCACTGTCTTCAGGCATAGGAATTTCTACTATTCTATCGAAGCGACCGGGGCGCAGTAGAGCATCATCGAGTATGTCAGGACGATTTGTTGCTGCGATTATCTTTACCGATTCAAGGGCATCAAAGCCATCTAATTCTGCTAGTAGTTGCATGAGTGTGCGTTGAACTTCTCGGTCTCCACTGGTAGCAGCATCAAGGCGCTTAGCTCCAATTGCATCTATTTCGTCTAAGAAGATGATTGCTGGGGCTTTGTCGCGGGCCAGTGAAAATAGTTCTCTAACCATTCGCCCACCTTCTCCAATATATTTCTGGGCTAATTCACTACCAACCATCCTAATGAAGGTTGCATTAGTTTGAGATGCTACGGCCTTGGCAATCATGGTCTTTCCACAGCCTGGTGGTCCAACAAGCAAAACACCCTTTGGTGGCTCAATACCAACTTTCCGGAATAACTCGGGACTTTCAAGTGGTAATTCAATGGCCTCTCGTAATTTCTCAATCTGTTCATCTAAGCCACCAATATGGTCGTACTCAATATTTGGTGCTTCAATTAATTCTGCTCCACTAACGAGTGGATCCCAAGCATCATGGAGAACGTCAGTTACTGCTAATGTGTCTTGATTGAGTGCAACTCTGGTGCCCGGCTTCAAGCGTGAAAGACCTAAGCGTTGGTTAACTGCAACTTGAAAGACGGTCCCATTAGAAGAACGGACAATTGCTGATTCATCGTTTAGGATATCTTGTATGTGCCCAATGATTAGCGGTGGGCTCTTTAGCATACGAATTTCTTCATCTAATCTTGCAGTACGCTTCTTCAATTTATTGATATCACTTTCCAATGATACGCGTTCTGTTATCAAGCGCTGAGCTTTATCATGTAAGGAGCGGTAATCCTGTTCTAACTGGCGTAATTCATCATCAGAGCGGTTCTCTTCACCAACCGAACCCGGCTTCATAGCCTCAACATCAGATGTCATTCAACTATCCTCAGTTTGCCCACCGTTATTCAATGTACTCAAACTCTTTGCTGGAAAATAGTCAATCGTAGGGTTGAATTGGGGGGAGCGTTGCACAGTCAACGGGGATAGTATGGGCGCCTGTGAATTATGTGGAGCCGAGAAGACTTCTACACGTAGTGTGAAAATGGGAAGGGCAACTGTAGATGCCTGCAGTAAATGCATTGATTCAATGAGTCTAGCCACTGTCGCGCCTATTCGAAAACCATCTGAAATTATCCAGAAAAGTGCAAATCATGGAGGATATTCTGGAACGGGTAAGAAAGGCCGAGACATTATGCGTAAAGGGAAAAAGGAATTATGCGGGGGGTTTTCTAAAATAATTACCGAGGCTCGTGAAAAAATGGGTTTAGATAAACGCCAACTAGCTCACAAAATGGCTGAAAAAATAAATGTTATTCAAGCAGCAGAGTCTGGGCGTCCACCTTCTGACACTGTCATTAAAAAACTCGAAAGAGCCCTTGATATCACCCTGATGGTTGAAACTAAGCCAGATGAAAATAGAATGGTGGGCTCTGGCACAAGTCGTGGTATGAACTTAGGCGATTTCTTCGAAGATTGAGTCGATAAACATGGCTGAAATTGGAATCCACGCCATCTGGTTAGCTCAAGACGATCCCAGCAAAAATACTGCAGTAAAATTATCACGGAAAGGTAAATTAATACTTCATAAGAAAATTTCTCAATTACCAAGGCGAGGAATTATCCTCGACCCTCTTTGCGGCAAAGTATTAGGCCCTGAAGACCGAGAATTAATGGATAAAGGAGGGAAGTTAGTTGGACTTGATTGCAGTTGGGCGCAGATTGAAGATAGTGTCAAGAAAGTTGGGAAAAGAACCAAACTGCGACGAAGGATGCTTCCAATGCTATTAGCCGCCAACCCTGTGAACTGGGGGAAACCTAGTAAGATGACCACAGCCGAAGCACTAGCTGCATCATTATGGATATTAGGAAGAGAGCAGGAAGCCAGAGAATTACTCAATGCATTTAGTTGGGGAGAGGAGTTCTTCAAACTCAATAGACTACCACTCGAGGCCTATACTTCGGCTAATTCCAGTGGTGAATTGGTAAGGATGCAGATGGATTTCTTCGACCTTCCTGATGAAGTAGTAGCTGCTTTGACTGAGGAAGAATAAGACGCGGTAACATTGATGACTTGCTCAAGCTGCCAACGGTTCATGACAGGTCCATTGATTGAATGCGTGCCAAATATTAGCGAAGGTACAGACCTTGCTAAAATAGAATCAATCGTTAATGCTGCAAGAGGTATTGAAGGAGCTCGTGTATTATCTAGTGAACCTGATGCCGATTACAATCGTACCGTGATTACAATTGCAGGAACGCCGCAGGCAGTTAGTGAAGCGGCCTTTAGATTAATTGCTAGTGCAGCAAAAAATATCGACATGCGGCTACACAAAGGAAACCATGCACGCTTAGGTGCAGTTGATGTATGTCCATTTATTCCCTTAGCGGAAATTAGCATGCAAGAATGTTCAGAATTGGCACGCAGCCTCTCTCTGAGGGTTGGTAGTGAATTAGGCCTAACTTCCTATCTTTATGGAGCAGCCGCATCAACTGATGTAAGGAGAAACCATAGCCTCCTCAGGAAAGGACAGTACGAGGAATTAGAAGCACGTTTGACTGAAGGGGAAAATTCAATTCATGAAGAAGAGACTCGGCTACCTGATAATGGTCCATCAATTTGGACAGAAAAGGTTGCAAAGTTCGGTGCCACGATAATTGGTGCACGAGGTATTTTAGTAGCCTACAATGTTAATCTCGATGAAAAAGAAGCAATAGTAGCAGGGGCAATAGGTAGAACTGTTAGGCAATCCGGCCCACTAATAAAGAATGAAGCCGGCCAAAAAATGCCAGTTTCAGGGATGTTGCCGAAAGTTCAGGGAATGGGCTTCCCTTTGGAAGAACATGGAATTTCTCAAGTCTCAATGAATTTACAAGACATTAGCATAACGCCAATGCATGTGACATATGAAACAATCAAGTGGTTAGCAAATACCTATGGAATTAAAACTACAGGCAGTGAATTAGTTGGTCTTGCTCCGCTAAGTGCTTTTTTAGAGGCTGGAGCATGGTATGATAGCAATGCAGTTAGTGAAGAGCAACTTATCGCAGCGGCAGTTAAGGGAATGGGCTTAGATGACCTTGGACCCTTTATTGCCGAGCAAAGGATTATCGAAAGAGCACTTACAGGAAGTGACTGAATGGCTGAAGATGAATGGTCCGAAATGAGTTTGCGTGAATTCCAAACTGCCCTTGCAAGTTCATCGCCAACTCCAGGAGGTGGCACAGCCGCTGCCGTATCACTCGGTCAAGCAGCCGCTCTGTCTTGCATGGTTGCAGACTTGACACTTGGCAAGGAAAAGTGGAAGAGCGGATGGGAAATTGCCGAAAAGGCCCAAGATTGCGCCATTGGAATGTTCAGCAAAGCCCTTGACTTGGCTACTGACGATAGCCGTTCATTCGATGCGGTTATGATGTCGTTCAAATTAGCCAAAGATAGCGATGAGGAAAAGGAGATTCGTCGTCAAGCAATTCACGAGGCTACCTTAGGAGCTGCAGAAGTTCCATTGGAGACAGCAAGACTGGCGCATTCTTTATTGGAGCATCTTCCAGAATTAGCCGAAAAAGGAAATGTAAACACAGTATCTGATATTGGAGTTGCATCACTTCTCGCATCTGCTGCTTGTAAAGGAGCATTATTCAATGTGGAAATCAATATTTCAAGTCTACCTGAAGAAATGGGTGGAGCTCTAAAAGAAGAAGCGACCTCAATATTAGAATCTTCAAGGATTTTATCAAGAGCCTGCATGGATGCGGTACGAAAAAGGCTGTGAATAAATGGCTAGCATTGAGGAGCGAGGAATACATCGCCTCAATGATGGAAACTGGTCTCTAGAAAAGGATTGTATCGCCGTTGAATCAGTCTTGAGCATCGATATTAAATCACCTACTAAATTGGAAAGATGGGTCAGCATTTTGAGAACCCCAGGCAATGATGAAGCCCTAATCAGGGGATTAATCCATTCAGAGGGCGTAATGACTGATAGTAGAGAATTCCAAATCGTATTGAATGAATCTTCTGCTACCATTCTCGTGACTGATGATTCATATCAAATCGCTGCCAGAGGACGAATTAGTAATGGCAGTGCATGTGGAATATGTGGCCGTCAAGATTTTTCTGATTTGTTGAATCTGATTCATCAATGCGAGTTAAGACAATTGAATATTGACGATGACATAATTGTTAACCTACCAAATACAATGAAAGATAGTCAAGTCGCTTTCTCTTCAACGGGTGGAATCCATGCCTCTGCCCTATTTACAGCAGAAGGAGATATGTTGCTAATGATGGAAGATATTGGTAGGCATAATGCTGTGGACAAAGTTATCGGCCAAGCAATAATTAGCGGTATTGAAATGCACAATTGCATCCTTTGTTTATCAGGTAGAATTGGTTCAGAATTGGTACTAAAAGCAGCAGCTGCAGGAATCGCTGTAATCATTGCAGTAGGGGCCGCCAGTAGCATGGCTATCGACCTAGCAAGAGAGGCAGGAATCGCCATGTATGGTTTTACTCGCAATGGAAGTAGCGTCTCATATAATCGGCCGATTGCATAAGAATAAGAGAACAACAGTCAAAGTATGGAACCACCTCGTCAAACATGGTGAGTGGATGACGATCATAGAAAGATGGGATCCCAGCCGACCGGGACATCGATTATTGGATGTTCTGAAGAAAGAAATACATAACCGCGGAATGCCAAGCGGAGAGCGAATCCGAGAGATTGCAGAACTTTGTGATACTACTGCTGCAAAGGTGAGGGGAGCGATTGGCTATTATGCCGAATTAAAACCAAGTGATCACACAGTTAGAGTTTGTACTGGAGAGTCGTGCCGAGCCAGAGGTGCTGATGCTTTAATCAAGGAATTAGAAGACTCGGGTGAACGAGTTGGAGAGTTGATTTGTGCTGGACTTTGTGCTTGTGGACCTGCGGTACTTCGAGACGAAACTGTACCTCAATTTGTATCTCAACAAGGAAGCGGCAGTCAATTCTATATCAGCCAAGATAGTACTAGTATTGCGATTGGCTGTGAAGAAATCGCCACCACCTTAATTCAACATATTCCGAAAGATTCTGCGTTAATTCGAACAGGGAGTAGAGGTCTATTCCATATTGAGCCTACGCTAGAAGTGGATATAGAAGGTAAAAGACATGCTTTTGGTCCTATTACCTCGGCAGAGATTCCTTCAATCCTAGATTCAATTACTAATCAACAAATCCATCCGAAATCACTTGGCCTAGTTGAAGATTTACTCAAAAATCAATCAAGATATGCAATGCAAAGATTTGGTCATGCTAATCCTCTTGATTTGGAAGGAATGAAGGAACTAGGAGCCTACCAAGGATTGGAAAAAACCAAAGAAATTGGTAGCAAGGCAGTCATTGAAGAATTGAAGACTGCAGGCTTGAGAGGGCGTGGCGGAGCTGGATTCCCAACTCATTTCAAGTGGGCAGCAGCCGCTGCCGAACAAACGGATTTGAAATTCGTAGTGGCAAATGCCGATGAAGGAGATGCTGGTACATTCATCGACCGGATGATAATGGAAGGTGATCCTCATGCATTAATCGAGGGGATGGCGATTTGCGCTCAAGTAATAGGGGCAAGTCAGGGGAAAGTCTACCTTAGGAGCGAATATCCTCATGCTGAAGTAACACTGGAAAGTGCCTTACAAGGTGCAAGAAATGAGGGAATCCTTGGAGACCATTTTGATATTGAGATAGCAATTGGAGCTGGCTCATATGTTTGTGGGGAAGAAACAGCGCTGCTTGAGAGCCTTGAAGGCAGGAGAGGAGAAGTTAGGGCACGCCCACCATTTCCAACAACTTCTGGTCTATTCGGTAAACCTACAATCGTCAATAACGTCCTGACATTCGCCTTAGCGGCGGCAATAATGAGAGTTGGAGGAGAGCATTACGGAAGCCTCGGAGTCGAATCAAGTAAGGGCACAGTAGTTGTTCAAGCAACTGGTACCTTAGAACGTCCTGCTTGTTTCGAGATTCCTTTTGGTGGAAGTATTGGTACTATACTCGATTCATGGTGTGGATGTGAGGAAGTAGTTGCAGTACAAGCAGGAGGGCCTCTTGGTTCGGTATTCAAAATGCAAGAAATGTATGATATAGAATTATCATTTGAGGGTTTGGCAAATGCAGGTGGCTTACTTGGCCATGGTGGTTTCGTTTGTTATGATGCTGATTTTGACGCTCATAAGGAAGTTGTTGGCTGGATGCGTTTCTTCCGCGACGAGAGTTGTGGAAAATGCACCCCGTGTCGGATCGGCACTCAACGGGCTTTGGAATTGATTGAACGCTTGGGTGGAGACATGGAAAAAGAAGGCGATAAGAAATTACTGACCGACCTAGATGATTTAATGACCTCAACCTCTCTCTGTGCACTTGGTGGATTAGCGATGAACCCAGTGCGCTCGACCATGGAACGTTGGCCAGCCGCCTTTGGGGGTGAACAGAAATGAGTAATGAATTCACCATGATAATTGACGGTACTATGGTTATTGGGCATGAAGGTCAAACAGTCATGCAAGTAGCCAGAGATAATGAAATTAAAATTCCAAGTCTTTGTGATTCACCTCATCTTGCTGCATTCGGTTCTTGCCGAATATGTGTCGTAGAAGTGGATGGGATGCGCGGCACGCCTTCTTCTTGCACTACCCCAGCAAATGCAGGAATGCAAGTTTCAACAACCAGTGATAGATTGTGGGAATTGCGAAGAGGGTTGACTGAACTCTATGTGAGTGAACACCCACTCGACTGCCTGACTTGTACTGCTAACGGAGATTGTGAGTTACAAGATGTTGCGGCAGAAGTTGGATTGAGGGAAATTCGCTATGACAATACTCCTTCTTGTGAAGGCATGCCAATCGATGAATCAAACCCCTTCTTTTCTTTTGACCCAAGTAAATGCATTGTCTGTTCTCGTTGCATCAGGGCCTGTGATGATATTCAAGCAACCCATGCTCTATCGCTAGATGGGAGAGGTTTCTTCAGCCGAATAATTGCTGGTGCAGATGAATTATTTATGGATTCAGATTGTGTATCATGTGGTGCTTGTGTCAACGAATGTCCAGTTGCTGCCCTTGAAGACACCGTCGAGAGAAAGCATGGCAAGCCAGATGCGTATGTTCGTACTACTTGCGCATTTTGCGGAGTCGGCTGTCAATTCGACGCTGGTGTCAAAGGTGGAAAACTAGTCTCGATGATTCCAGTTGCTGAGTCTCCTGTCAATCAGGGTCATTCTTGTGTCAAAGGGAGGTTCGCTTCAGCCTATGTCCATCACCAAGATAGGCTGACAGTTCCGCTGGTTCGTGATTCAATAGAAGATGAATTTAGAGAAGCAAGTTGGGAGGAGGTTTATGGCCTAATTTCGTCAAAATGGCAAAATCTGATTAGTACTCAGGGTCCTGATTCTCTCGGAATAATTACTTCTTCGCGTTCTACAAATGAACTCAACTATCTTGGCGCAAAATTGATGCGAGCTGTTGTTGGAACTAATAATGTGGATAATTGTGCAAGAGTATGCCATTCTGCAACTGTCAAAGGAATGATGACGGTATTTGGTGCGGGGGCCGGAACTAATAGTTTGAATGATATCGATGAAACCGACTTACTCCTAGTCTCAGGCTGCAATCCCATTCACGGCCACCCAGTCACAGGCTCAAGAATAGTCCGCGCAAGAAAGCGTGGCATGAGGATGATTGTTGCCGATCCAAAACGCACAGAATTGGCTAAAATAGCCGATATTCACCTGCAATTAAGACCAGGTACAAATGTCGCCCTTTACCAAGGCTTGGCCCATATCATCCTACGGGAAAACTTGCAAGCCGGTGATGAATGGATGTCTTCTAGAACCGAGAACCTTGAGCCATTCAAGGAAATGGTCAAATTGATGACGCCTGAATTATGTTCAGAACTGACTACCATCCCAGTCGAAACATTGGAATCCGCAGCAAGATTGTACGCCAAGGCCGATGCTGCAATGTCCGTACACGGCCTAGGTATGACTGAGCATAGTCATGGCTCTGAAGGTGTTATGGCACTCTCAAGTCTTGCACTGCTGACAGGAAATGTAGGCCGGCTAGGAACCGGAATCAATCCACTGAGGGGTCAAAATAATGTTCAGGGTTCATGTGACATGGGTGCTCTCCCTAATGTCTATACAAATTATCAATCAGCAGACGACCCTCAAGTAAGACAGAAATTTGCTACTGCATGGAATGTAGAAGTTCCAACTAAACCGGGAATGACTTATCCTGCTATGCTAGAAAGTGTTAGCGAAGGTGGGCTGAAATCACTATACATGATTGGCTCAGATATTGCCCACACAGACCCAAATAATCTACAGGTTATTGAGGCATTATCCAATTTGGAATTACTCATTGTTCAAGATATATTCTTCTGTGAATCTGCAAAGTTGGCCCATATCGTGCTGCCAGCTGCCTCATTCTTGGAATCCGATGGAACCTATACAAACGGTGAGAGAAGAATTCAGCGAATTCGAAAAGCTATCGATGCACCTGGTCAAGCAAAGCAGGATTGGATAATCGTCAAGGAATTAGCAGAAGCGATGGGCCACCCTATTGCATTTAGTGAGGATTGCTCTGATGTGTGGGATGAATTAGCGGCATTAACACCCAACTTCGTAGGAATCTCCTATGATAGGTTAGAGGATATAGAAGCCGTTCAATGGCCGGCGCCAACTACTGAACATCCTGGCACTTCTGTCATGCACCAAGACCAATTTTCGAGGGGGTTGGGCCATTTTGTTGCCCCTGAGTTTTCTGAGCCAAATGAAACTGCGAGCGATGATTACCCATTTATCCTAGTAACTGGTAGGAACCTCTATCACTACAATGCAGCAACTCAAACAAGACGTAGTGGTCTTGTTGAATTCAGAGGTACTGATTACCTAGAAATACACCCAGAAGACGCTGAAAGACTTGGCATTGAAGACAATACTGAAATCTGGATTTCAAGCCCTCGGAATAAGATTAAAATGTTAGCAAAACACAATGATGATGTGAGAATAGGTAATCTATTCACAACTTTCCACTTCCCAGAACTTGGAATCAACACCGTAATCAGTTCTTCATCCGATGGTTATACTCGTTGCCCCGAATACAAGGTCCAAGCTGTTGCCATAAGTGCCGTTTAAATCATTGGTGGCAATTGATAAGAGAAGGATGCCCAGCGTAAGCCACCATGGTCAAGCAGGCGTTGATGCGATTAGCGGATGGAATCCCATCACAATTGCCTGAATATCCTGCTATTGATGCTGTTATTGATCAAGCGCCAGCAAGAAAACAAATACTCTCAGCAAGAGATAAAGAATTGGCAATTCGGAATGCTTTGAGATATATCCCTGAAAAATGGCATGCAACTTTGGCTGCGGAATTCAAGCAAGAATTAGAGATATTTGGGCGCATCTTCATGATGCGTTTTAGGCCAACAGAATATGAGATGAAAGCATATCCAATCACAAATTATCCTGCAAAATGCAAACAAGCAGCGAGTATTATGCTGATGATTCAAAACAACCTTGACCCCGCAGTAGCACAATTCCCCCATCAATTAATCACTTATGGAGGCAATGGGGCGGTATTTCAAAACTGGATTCAATACCATTTGGTGATGCAATATCTAAGCCAGATGACAGAGAATCAAAGCCTTGTCATGTATTCTGGCCACCCACTGGGACTCTTCCCTTCGCATCCCGATTCTCCACGGGTTGTCATCACCAATGGCATGGTCATCCCAAATTATAGTTCTCAAGATAATTATGAGCGCCTAAATGCACTTGGGGTTTCCCAATATGGACAAATGACTGCGGGTTCATACATGTATATCGGACCACAAGGAATCGTCCATGGGACAACTATCACACTGCTCAATGCAGCCCGCATGAAACTCGGCATAGCAAGTGATGCAAGCCTTGCAGGGATCTGCTACGTAACATCGGGACTAGGGGGGATGTCAGGTGCTCAAGCCAAGGCAGCGGTAATCGCTGGTTGTGTTGGTGTCATCTCAGAAGTTAACCCAATCGCAGCAAGAAAGCGCCATGAACAGGGTTGGTTAAGTGAACTCTACGAAGATGTCGACCAAGTCATCGATCGAATGTTAGAAGCAAAAGCTAACGGTGAGGCGATATCAATCGGCCATGTTGGGAATATTGTTGACCTCTGGGAAAGACTTGTTGAGCGAGATATCCAAATCGAATTAGGCAGTGACCAAACAAGCCTACACAATCCATGGCAAGGTGGATACTTTCCCGTAGGAGTTGATTTTGAAGAAGCAAAACTGATGATGTCCCAAAACCCTTCGAGGTTCAAAAAAGAAATCCAATCCACCTTGCTAAGGCATGCAAAAGCAGTCAATACAATGGTGGAAAGAGGCACATATTTCTGGGATTATGGTAATGCCTTCTTACTTGAGGCAAGTCGAGCAGGCGCAGATATTTGCGATGCAAACGGTGATTTTATTCATCCATCTTATGTTGAGGACATCATGGGTCCACGCTGTTTTGACCTTGGATTCGGACCCTTTCGATGGGTCTGTTGCTCGGGAAGCAAAGAAGACCTTGAGGTGACCGATAATATTGCCAAGCAGGTGCTCGAAGAAATGGCAACGACTGCTCCTTTAGAGATTCAACAGCAATTGAAGGATAATATCCAATGGATCGGCGCTGCGGGGATGAACAGGATGGTTGTTGGTAGTCAAGCAAGGATTCTCTATGCTGATGAGGAGGGCCGAAAGCGAATTGCCTCTGCATTTAATGAAGCAATAAAAGATGGAGTTATTAGTGCTGGAATCGTTTTAGGTAGAGATCATCACGATGTATCTGGGACAGATAGTCCATATCGTGAAACTGCCAATATCAAGGATGGTTCCAATCTTTGCGCTGATATGGCCATCCACAACGTCATCGGGGATTCATTTAGAGGTGCAACTTGGGTGAGTATCCACAATGGTGGAGGTGTTGGTTGGGGAGAAGTGATTAACGGTGGCTTTGGAATGTATCTCGATGGAAGTCAAGATTCTGAAAGGCGTTTGAACTCAATGTTATCATGGGATGTCAACAACGGAATTGCTCGGCGTGCATGGGCAAGAAACCCAGAGGGAATATTTGCAATCAAGCGTGCCATGCAGAAGGAGCCTTTGCTCAAAGTTACCTTGCCAAATCTAGTAGATAACGAGATTATCGAAAATTTATTCTAAGGAGGAAGATGTATGGAAATAGAACTTGACGGAAGAAACCTAAGCATGGAAGAACTACTCCTTGTAGCAACCGGTGTTGCTGATGCAATTATTTCTGAAACAGCCAAAACAGGGATTGAAGCAGCAACAAAAACAGTTGAAGGCATCATTGAGAGAGGAGAAGTAGCCTATGGAATCAACACAGGGTTCGGGGCTCTTTGCAATACGAGTATCGACTCCTCTAAACTGGGGGACTTACAAGCAAACCTGATTCGAAGCCATGCCTGTGGGATAGGAGAAGCCATGGAAGTAGTGCCGGTAAGGGCAATGATGTGTGCCCGTGCGAACTCATTATGCCGAGGTAATAGCGGTATTAGAATCGAAGTTATCCAAAGAATTCTCGACATGCTAAATCTTGGCCTAACACCTGTTGTTCCTAGAATTGGTTCCCTTGGAGCCTCTGGGGACCTTGCGCCTCTTTCCCATGTTGCTTTGACTATCATGGGAGAAGGCAGCGTAATTGACCAATACGGAGAATTCTATGATACTGCTCAGGCATTGGCTAATAACGATTTGAAGCCAATTCAACTCCAAGCAAAGGAAGGACTTTCTCTAATTAATGGGACTAGTCAAATCCTTTCTTGGCTAACTATTTCTCACGCCATCCTAAGCGATCTTTTGCCGTTGGCAGACCTAATTCTCTCAACCTCAATCGAGGCATTAAGCGGCTCTATTGCACCAAGTGATGAACGCATACATACAGCAAGGCCTCACCCTGGTCAAGCGCTTGTTGCTAATCGAATTCTAAGAGCCCTAAACAATTCTGAAATCAATCAAGCCCATGCAGATTGTGATAAAGTTCAGGATCCATACTCCTTTCGATGCGCTCCACAAGTACATGGACCTGCAAATGAAGTCCTTCAAAGGCTAGGTGATGTGATAACAATAGAATTGAATTCTGCAACAGATAACCCACTGATTTTTCCAGAACCAAATAACCCTGGTCCACACGAAGTCGTTAGTGGTGGAAACTTCCATGGAGAGATACTCGCCCTAACCGCAGATGCAATGAATGCCGCTGTTCATGAAATTGCCAGCATTAGTGAGAGGAGAATGGACACCCTCTTGGATACAAAACGTAGTGGACTTCCTGCCTTCTTAGCCAATGAAAGCGGCCTTGAATCTGGAATGATGATTGTGCAATATGCAGCCGTAGCTGCAATCGCTGACCTTCGCGCCCACTTAGGACCTCATACCACCTTTAGCCTCTCAACCTCAGCCAATCAAGAAGACCATGTTAGTATGGGTGCCACTGCTGCTTGGCATCTCTTCCAAAGCGCCCAAAGGCTAGCAGATATCCTGTCCTGTGAAGCAATAATCGCTTGTGAAGGGTTGGAGCACCATCAAGAAAAGGCAGGAGATGGCGTGGATGCGCTCTACAAGCACGTTAGAACATTGGTAGAGCCATTACAGGGAGACCGCTCATTAGCAGGTGAAATGGCCGATTTAGCTAATGATTTCCTCAATGGAATTGGGGATGAAAATATTCACCCTTACCTTGAGTGATTAATCATCCAACAAGATATCAAGAGAATTCCAAACTTCGCGTATTCCGGTCAACTGTCTAATCCTGAAGCGGAATGCTGTGGCGTTTGAGATATCTCCTCGAGACATCAATAAGTCCACGCGGCGGTCTAATTCAACCGCTAATCGCACCTTTTCTTCCACAACACGATATAGTGCATAGGCATGTTCCATATCCTGATATTTTAGAGCAGGTTCCAACTCACTAACGTCGAAGCCCATTCGCCTCCAAGCCAATATCCGTCTGCGCAAAATTGCAGTAGTAAAACCAGCAGATGGTAGGCGAGTTAGGTGACTCAGTTTTGCCGAGCCGTCTTCATGTACCTCCACTTCTGAAGTTGTTTCAACTACCTCTTCCGATGCTTCAACTTCTTCTTCATGAATAATGACCTCGTCAATTGCAGCCTCAGGTAGTTCCCAAACAGGCGCCTCACGTCTTAAACGAGCGATTTCTGTTGTCATAAACGCCTTTGGTTCAACTGGACAAACAAGCCTCCATGTAGTTGCAGAAATATCATCTGACATTGAACGTAAAAAAGTCAAAACCGCTGCAAATCCATGCAGGCTCATCAAATGTTCGACCCCGTCTAAAACGATTATACCAGACTTCTCAGATATCCTCTCTCTAATTTTCATCGCCAAACGCTCAAGACTTGGACTAACGGCACTCGGAGAATCTCGTTCAGTCAACCAACCTACTTCAACAGTATTGATATCAATCTTGCCAATCAAGCGACGAGGCGGTAATCTAGTTAGCAATAATGAATGATAACCCGATGAATTCACCAAGTCTAGCCATTCAAACATGGCCTCCATTCCCTCTTCCAAAAGGTGGGTTGAGCCACCCTCTGGCAGAAGCCCCATACCGCTGCGATGCTCCGCCATCATACCTCGCCCCTTGTTGACGGCTCTTGACCATGACGCCCATAAGAATAGAATGGTCAGTATTCCCACTGCTGGTGCACTTTCATCCGCATATCATTATAACGTGCATTGAAGTGCCGAGAATGGGTTCTCTATGTCTGGAAATGATGATGCGAACGATGGAATGGCAGAATGCGGCGCATGTAGGGCCGTAGTACCGGTTGACTCAGAGGAATGTCCAGGTTGCGGAATATCCTTTACTGGAGTCAGTGAAACAAGTCTTGGAGAATGTGGGGCTTGTGGCGCATTAGTCGCTTTGGAAAGCAAAGCATGCCCTCAATGCGGCGTTGTTTTCGTAGCAGATGATGTCATTTCCATCCTTGGAGACTGGCTTTCAGCCACCGGATTAACAGTGGCAGACCTATTCAAGCGATTCGATGAAAACGAAGATGGCGTTATCGAAGCACACGAATTCAAGAGCGGCCTGTTGGCACTCAATATTGCTGATCTCCCAGAATCTCAAGTTGACCGCCTAGTCAAAGCACTCGATGATGACGGAAATGGCGTTATCGACCTAGAAGAACTTGAATCTACATTCTCATCACCTGACAATGCTCCCGCTAAGGATGTTGGACCAGAAGAAGAAGAAACTACTGAGGAAGACTCAAACGAAGAGGAGGAAGACTCAAACGAAGAGAGTGAAGAGTCGGTTGAGGAAGAAGATTCCGCAGAAGAGGACGAAGAGGAAAGTTCCGATGACAAAGCTGAAGAAACTGCCGAGGAAGACTCAAGTGAAGAAGAAGAGGAAAGTTCTGATGGCGAAGAGGAAACTACAGAGGAAGACTCAAGCGAAGGGGATGAAGATGATTCAACTGAGGATGAAGATGATTCAACTGAGGATGAAGAAGAAATCCCCGACACACCTTTAGCACGTATGGTTAAGAATTTCAAAGATGCAGGATATAGCGTCAAAGAAGCCTTCGAGCATATGGATGTAAACAATGATGGTGAAATCGACGGCGAAGAGATGACAAAAGCCCTAGCAGAATTCGGCGGTGGTACCATCGATGAAGAGGATGTTAGTGCAGTAATGGAAGAATTAGACCTAGATGAGAATGGAGTTATTACCCTTGACGAGCTAATGGTAGCATTTGGAGTTCCAGCCGAAGAAGAGCCTGAGGAGGATGAAAAGCCTAAGGAAGAATCCAAGCCAGAGAAGGAGTTTCCCACCGACCTTCAAAAGAAATTGATGTCAAAGAAAGCCAACGATATCTTTTGGCCAATAATGCACACTTTATTCGCTGTATTCGCATTACTCTGGGTACTAAATGGAATGGGTACATTCGTAGATGGCGAAGGTGGCAGCATAGAATTTGAAGGAAAAACCGTTGCTTGCGACACTGATTTTCATGGAAAGTGTAAAAATTCACTAACACCATTTTCAGGAGATGGTTTGACATCTTCAATGCCTGCCGCATTCTATGCTGATGGAATCATCTTCATGATTCTTGGTTTCTCGGGTCTAGGTGCAAGTCTCTATGCACACTTGATTTTGATGAAAGCCTGGAGAGCCAAAGTAAAAGGCGACGAGGGTGACGATGAAGTAGCTAAAGAAGAGGATTCAGATTCAAAAGAAGATTCAGATTCAAAGGAAGATGAAGATTCTGATGATGAGTCCGATGACGATGATGAGTCCGATGACGATGATGAGTCTGATGACGATGATGAGTCCGATGACGACGATGAATCCGATGACGACGATGACGACGATGAATCCGATGACGACGATGAATCCGATGACGATGATGAGTCCGATGACGATGATGACATCGATGTAGGTTCGAGAGTCGGAGTTGAAGTTGACGGTGAAGAGATCTTTGGAACCATCATTTCATTCGATGATGATGAAGATACAGTCACCATAGAAGACGAGGAAACTGGCGATGAAATCGAGGCTCCTCAAGACACCATGTTCTTGGAGTGAGGTCATGGACCTGCTATCCGTCTTCGACGGACTAAGTGCCTGTCCATTATGTGGAACTTTACAAAAATCAGGAATGTCTCGATGCCCTGAATGTGGTACTTTCAATACATCAACTCAATTTGAAGAGCGACCTATTCCACACGTAGAAGATCGGATTAAAACGACTCCAGCAGACCCTACTCAATACAGCCTAAACCCAAATATTGAAATCCCAATTGATGACAATGTAGAGGTTGAAGATATGACAACCTCATGGGGTGGCGGAAATACAAATTTTGGCCTCGGCGATGATGAAATCGATACAACGAGGGATGTTGACCTGAAATCTCTGAATATCCCCTCTGCTGAAACTCTATTTGAAGAAGAATAAAAAACTATTAGTGAGATGGCATTTTAATAAACTATTATTAGTAATTCAATGATGCTGGAATATCGGAGTATTCATATCTAAAAGTCCAATCGAGGAGATTGATTCGCATGGCTGAGTATCAAGGATTCTGTCTGAAATGCAAGACATATGGACCAATTAATAATCACGAGCACTTCACTATGAGCAATGGCAGAAAGCGCGTAGCTGGCTCATGTAGTGGAAAGGGATGCACTGGTAGAATCTCTAAAATTATCGCTTAATTCTCATCTCTGCTAAATGGCTTAACCAATTCAAATAAATATACGCGCTCTATCGATTAACTCAGCGGGCTCGTGGTCTAGGGGTCATGACGTTGCCTTGACATGGCAAAGATCGCCAGTTCAATTCTGGCCGAGCCCACCAATAATATCGAACAACACGATTTCTAAGTGTCGAAAATCTTGGTTGGCAACAAACACCAATTTCCTCCCCCTAGGGGGGGATGAAGGCCTATATTTTACTCTCATCAATAATTATATCTTGTTAAACGCATGACTGCAAGGCTATTGGTGGAAAATTATGAAGTCCTCAAACTTCCAAAATAAAAATAAAGGCGTATAATACATATTATACGCCCCCCCTGCTATCGTTTTTTCTTCAATAATCAGAAATCTTCGCTATCAACAACAAAAATCCCGACCAAAGGAGGTCCATTCAGCACAACTTCCAGTCCGCCATCCTTTTCATCTAATTCTGAAACAGACCTCATCGCCACTCCTATCGCCTGCTCCTTCTCGTAAAGAGCTTGTAACAAAAATGTCCCTGCAGTATTAGCCGACTCGCCAACCCATGATCGAAGACAACCTGGTGATTCTTTTCGAAGTAAAGAGCGGACTTTCAACATTCTACGTAACCGAGCAGCATATCCATCCTTGCTAACCAATACTACAGTTTCCAACCACATATCATCACGTTTGATTTAACCTTAAACTTCGAATTAATTTCTTTTCTACTAAACACATTATATTATTACTTTAATCTTAATTCAATGAAGTAAGAACTCGCCCCCAACAAGAGTTCCGACAAATGGTGAATGCCCGGGCCGAGAACACCAAGCCTCCCAATTTGGAGAATCTAGGATGTTCAAATTTGCAGCGCCACCAACGACGATTTGGCCGTGCGTCAAATCTGCATCATGCATGACATTCTCAGCCGGGTTTCGAGAAACTGCTACTAGTGAAGCAAGAGGGTCAATTCCCATCCTCTGAGAAAGTAAAGAACCAATAAATGGTAAAGACAGTGTCCGGCAATTGGGATTGTAATCGCTAGCAGCACACCAAGCCCACTCTTCATCAATGCATTGTTGCGCAGGAGGGAAATGTGTCTCCCCCATTGAATAAGGGGTCGCTGGCAAGAAACATTGCATGCTGTTAGCATCATTAGCAGCAGCCCGTGCTTCATCAGAACTCCAATGAGCATGATCGCCAGATTGGGAGCCCAATTCAGCCGCTAATGCAAGCCCCCCGCCATCCACAAACTCATCTACATGAAGTCGGATGTCCATACCTCCAGCCTTGGCTGCTTTGCAAAGCTCCTCAGTCTCTTCAATACTAAACCAACCAGGCTCACAAAACACATCAGCAGAACGCGCCATCCCAGAATCAAGCACTGCGGGTAATTGTTCAGAAAGAAGCTCTTCGAAATAGTCACTACGGCTCATGTTTGGAGGAGCGGCATGGGCACCTAACCAAGTAGAATCAATAGAAAGGCCATGTAAAGAAACTGCGGCCTCCAATAAACGCAATTCTGAGTCCGTATTCAAGCCATAACCACTCTTTACCTCCAAAGCAGTCGTGCCATGACGTAAGGCCATCTCCATACGTGAAAGGCCACATTCCAACAAAGACTCCATGCTCATCTCCCTTGTTGCAGCAACAGTACTTGCAATACCGCCGCCTCTAGCAGCAATATCTGCATATGACATCCCATTCAGGCGCCAGCGTAATTCACGAGAGCGATCCCCCCCCCATAGTAAGTGAGTATGTGCATCGACCAAGCCTGGTATTACTGCCCTACCTCCTACTTCCAAGACCTGATGACCATTGATATCAACAAAATTAAGTTCATTTCCTCGAAGTCCTCCGAGGTATTCATCGCGTAGGTTTTCAGAATCTCCGATTCTGGTGATTATACCATTATCAACAACGATACCCATTCCACTTGAAGATACTAATAACTCATCATTAGACATGGATGACCCACGAAGTGGACCCTCTCCACCAGAAAGATGTGCCAATGGACCAAGGTCCAATAACAGACTCGCCATGCACTACGCTACGAGGGTACGGTTCAAATGGACTGCCCTTGAGCAAGGTACGGGTAATGACATGTTAGGAGCGGTTCTTGGTATCGAATCAACTGCCCATACCTTCTCAATGGGTATGGTTGACAGCGAAGGAGTACCCACTCCTTCAGTCTCCTCAATGCTACAACCAAAGGAAGGAGGAATCCATCCACGAGAGGCTGCGGATCATCATGCTGATATTAGTAAAAATGTGTTGGAGGAATTACTCTCCAAAGAAGAATTGAAAATAAGCGCGGTTGCATTCTCTCAAGGCCCTGGTCTTGCTCCTTGCTTGCGAGTTGGAGCATCAGTAGCAAGGTCGATTGCAACTACTCTAGATGTGCCGCTCATAGGTGTGAATCACTGTGTGGCCCACATCGAAATTGGACGAGAACAATGCAATTGTGATGACCCAGTGCTTCTCTATGTATCTGGAGGCAACACCCAAGTCATTAGCAGAGTAGGAGATAGATACAGGGTATTAGGTGAAACATTAGACGTAGGTATTGGCAACATGTTGGATAAATTTGCTAGAATAAACGGCATGGCATTTCCAGGTGGTCCGAAAATAGAAAAACTAGCTGCGGAATGGTTAGAGGAGAATCCTAATCCGAGGATGGAAGGTTTGGAGTTGCCATATGCTGTACACGGCATGGACTTGCAGTTCTCAGGGCTTTACACAGCAGCCAAACACATGGTTGAAAAAGGTACAGAATTAGGTGCCGTTTGTTGGTCATTGCAAGAACATGCATTTGCTGCTTCTGTAGAAGTAGCAGAAAGGGCATTGGCGCATACTGGTAAAACAGAAATCCTACTTGGTGGCGGAGTTGCTTGTAATAATAGGCTAAGAGAAATGGTAACTAAAATGGCTGAAGACCGAAAAGGTAGTGCTCATGTTCCAGATAGGATGTTTTGTGTCGATAATGGGGCGATGATAGCAAGACTAGGTTGGCTACACCTAAAGCAAAAAGAGCATACTACCTTGGAAAACAGTGCTGTAAATCCGCAGTTAAGAACAGACCAGACTGTGATTACTTGGTCTTGAGTAGGATAGCATTTGTAACGACTCACTGCGAGCCCTAACTACCCCAATAATGGGAAATTGAAAGTAATCGCAAGGTTGAGGCTAGGCTCCAATCACTTGGTAATCATCACTTAGGGGAGTTGCGCCTGTCTCTATCAGGATGATTTTACCATCCTTGAATCGAGCGAAGGACAAAACTGCTTCCGAGTCTGAACCGTTAGCGAAGTGCGCAATGCTATGCATAACTCCAATTTCGTCGTTCTCATACAATATTCTCTCGTGTTCTCCACTAACTGCATCTCTGCTTACGAAACCTAGCAAATCCTCCTTACCCATGGTCATTCCACCTACATGTGGATTGAATACAAAATCGTCATGAATTATGTCTGCTAGAGCAGTTGTGTCTTTAGATGTCAAGGCGTCAAAATAGGCTTGTAAAATCCCCATAATCACCCGAATAAGAACTAGGATATGAGAATTTCCAGTACATTTTCTGGTGAACGATTCGATTTGCTCTTTCTTCTGAACCTATCCGCACACACTTCGCAAAACCGGATGGAGAATTATGTGAAGATACCAAACGAGTGGACTACTCCTAGAGAGCCCAGATGCCTCAAAGGAGACTTAGCAGCAACCGTGCTCCCGCATAGGTGCTGCAACAAACTCAACCTTGTCGACATCTTGGGTATTGTTCAGTTTATCAATTGCTTTTCTAAAGGAAAGCGCATTACCACGAACCTGCATCGTATCAACGCAAGAATGGCTTTCCGTCAAGCAATTATGATGGAAAGAGAATACATCGATTTCATGAGAATGACGCAATTCCATGAGTTTATTTTCGACCCCGTGCTGGTAATAGATTACAATAGTGCCTTCCAATAAAGTGTCATTGTCCATTGTTTTAAGGTCGCCTCTGCGCTTAGCTTCAGCAAAATGTAGACTTGCATCACGCAAAAACATACTCCGGTTTTTATAGCCAGAATCGGTGATTAATCGTGCTAATTGTTCGGCGAACTCGTTGTCCGTACTGAATGAGAGTATTCGACTCATGATACTGTCTCTATGACGAAATTAATAATAGTTTTCATATACCTATTAGTGGAGGCGATGGCATGGCAGAAGCACCATTTCTTTACGTTGCACTAACTCTAGTTATAGCCCTAATCGCTGGACTGATACCTGTTTTCTCAAAGATAAAAGACAATCAAGAGCGGTTGAAAATTATGACCGCCATAGCATCTGGAATTATTATTGCCTCTGCAATGCTGGTTGTAATTCCAGAAGGATACGAAATTGCAACCCAAGAAGATGCACATACTGAGGATGATGCCTTAGCAGGTTCAATCGCTTTAGTATTGCTCGAAGTTAATCACGGAGATATTACTAATGCGCAAGCAATCGAGGAGATTGAAGGTCTCCTCGGAGGTCATGATGATCACGACGGCCATGAAGAAGAATCTGATCACGACAGCCATGAAGAAGAATCGAATCATGAAGCCAGTGATGAAACACTTTCCGATTCTGTAAAGCACATCATCGAAGAATATGAGGAAGGTGCGATTAATGCAACTGCTGCCTTAAATGAGATTGAAACTGCAATATCCGGCCACAATCATGCTGGCGAAGAAAGTCATGCTGAGCATATTAATGGACTACTGTTGGGTGGAGCGATTCTCGCAGGGTTCATGATGATGTTCATCCTTGAAGGTTCGGGAATTGGCCATGCTGTTCACGAGGAGCACCACAACCACGGCGATGAGCATGGGCACGAGCATGTCCACCACAGCAACTCCGGCTGGATGTTAGTTCTCGGTTTGACCCTGCACTCCGCAACCGATGGTTTGGCAATAGGTGCAGCTGCAGCATCTGGTAGTATCGCATTGACCGCGACCGTTGCCCTTGCAGTATTGATTCACAAAGCACCAGCTGCATTTAGCCTAGGTGTCTTCTCGATGCACGAGAGAGAAGAGAGAAATGATACAATCAAAGATGTTGTCATTTTTTCACTCGCTACACCTGTCATGATGCTATTAGCATACTACGCTCTTGCAGACCTAGAGTCTCACCTCATCGGTTTGGCTATGCTATTCTCCGCTGGAACTTTTCTCTACATTGCAACCGTAGACACATTGCCTGATATCCACAACCCAGAAACAGGAAAGAAAGCGGTGATGTACGTTCTAGTAGGAGTTGCAATCCTGACACTTCTACTGATTTTAGCAAATACTGTAGGCTTACTTGAGCATGCTCATTGAAAAATCGCATGGTAGCCCTTGTGAACAACCGTTTTCAACAACGTTCATTTTTGAACATACATAATGACAGGTAGTTTGTCATTTTTCGCGCTTTCCATCAACGCAAACGGAACCATAACCAATGAACAAAGCATAAACAATGAGCCGACACAACAACCGTCTGACACGGCCATTGAACCAGAACTGGTTGAACCACCACCCCATACAATCAACAACACACCAATAACAAAGGCAACGGTTGTAAGGATGTCATGGAATAGGCATATTATGTTACCAATGGATGGATGTCAGTAACTTCTCTGCACACCCTCTGTATTTTATTTTCCGGTACAAAGGGGTTCAGTGGTTTGATACAGACGCTAGCCCGTAAGGACGGTGGGCCATTCGAGTAGCTAATATGCGTCTGCGTAATCATTTCTCGCCTCTGATGTTTCCACCAGATACTCCACAAACTCAAACTCATTGCCATCCTCATCAAAAAAATAAGCCCTCTTCCTTGCTGAATGTAGAGGCACTTCCATACCTTCTCTATAACCAGCAGAACGCATCCTCAAGCATAAAGCATCCAGTTCATCCACCACAAATCCAAGGTGATTTAATCCCGGATGCACATAGGGCTCATGAGGGCCTTTCACAGTTGCACCTCTATCTTCAATTGCGATATAATGAGTTGAGGAGCCAAAATGAACCCACCTTCCTGTGCGCCCAATATTATCAGCCCTAACCTTCCAGTCCGGAAATGCTGTAGAAAGGAAGAGAAGCGTTTTATCGATATCAACAACGGTCATGTTTACGTGTTCCAGAAAGGGCTCCATACATTGCTCAAGCGTTCAAAAGAGAATAAGGTGCCGATTAAATATTCATCACTTTTTACCTTCCCACGTACTGTATATCTGTGTCATATCAACGCCAAATGAGGAACCTGAAAATAGGAGAAGTGGCCCCTGTTGAGGCCAAGACTCCTTTCAAAAGCGTTATCAGCCTAAGACGCGGCCAAGGCACTTGAGGTTGATTTCCACTTGCGACGCAGAGACGAGGATGTGCCCAATCCCTTTTCCAAAGGGCCTGCTCGCCCTACCCGTAAAGTGCCACCAAAGTCTAAGCCTCAGCCAAAAAAACAAAACCGTCCTCAACCCCAGCATTCTACTAAGGCAGCAGCCGATAAAAAGCGCAAAGAAGCACTGGCTCAATTGAAAAACCAATCTAACCAATCTGCTAGTGGTCCTGCAAAAGCAGGGGGTGGCGACCGTGGTTCAAAAACTACTGCTAATGTGTCCGGTAGGAAAAAGGAAATAAAACAGGAAACTCGAGAGGACCGCCTTGCTGAATTAAGCCGTCAACAACGAGTCATGGGTGGGGAGACTGAGATCAAACCAGGAGTTGCCAAAAAGCAACATGAATCTTCAATCAAGCCTTCAGAAGAAGCAATCGCTTCAGTTCAACCAAAGGCAGAGCCAGTCAATGTCTTTGCTCCAAAGCCAAAGGGTGCAAAGGCAAAGGCCGGAGCGCCTGCTCGTCGCTTTAATAGGCGCCGAGAAAAGAAGGGTGGAGGTCGCCAACCACAGGTTAAAAAATTAGACCGCCGCAAGTATTTGGAATACAAGTACGTGGTTCGTGATTTATTAGATGATGATGCTATCGATGAAGAGAACCGCTCTAATGTGCTTGGACAAGTCTGGGCAAAAGGCGAGAGGATTAGTGTCGATGCGGCTATTGAATTCATAGATGAAAAACAAACAGAACTGATAATCCCCAAGAGTGTTGCAGATGACTTGCGTTCTCTTGTAAAGAAATATACAACTAAGAGATAAGGTGTTAAAATGGACGAAGATTTGAAAATGGAAAAAGATATGATTGCTAGTGTACATTATACTGGTACTTTGAAAGATGGTGAACAATTTGACAGCAGTGAAGGTCGTGACCCTCTAACTTTTCTAGTTGGGCACATGCAGATGATCCCCGGCTTTGAAGAAGAAATGATAGATGCTAAGGTTGGCGAAAGTAGAACCTTCACCCTTACACCTGACCGTGCCTATGGTCAGCGCGACGAAAGCGGAATCATCGAGATTCCTCGTGAACAATTTCCCGAAGAAATGGAATTGGAAGTAGGAATGACTCTTGTTGCTGATATGGAAAATGGACCTGCCCCTTTCAATATCCTTGAAGTAAATGATACAATTGTTAAGGCTGACTTCAACCATAAGTTGGCTGGAGAATCCCTTACCTTTACTGTTGAGATAGTCGAACTACGCAAAGCTAGCGAAGAAGAGTTGGCACACGGCCATGCTCATGGACCCGGCGGACACCATCACTGAGCCAACATCCATGCGGAAGGCTTGAGCATGGAATCGGTTGTGAGTTAATCATGGGGCGGCAGCCATCTAGCCGGAAAGAGCAGTGGAAGACACTGGGTGGCTTGGATGTTCCAGCCAATTCCGGTGCTCATCACGACCAAGATGTTGGCTCTCCAGGACAGCCACCATATACTCGTGGCATCCATTCTTCGATGTACCGCTCACGCTTTTGGACAATGCGTCAATATGCTGGGTTTTCTTCTGCTAAAGCCACTAATGACCGATTCAAATTGTTACTAGATAGAGGCCAAAGCGGCCTTTCTGTAGCCTTTGACTTACCTACTCAATTAGGTTTGGATGCAGATGATCCACTATCAGAAGGTGAAGTTGGTAAAGTGGGTGTTTCTATCTCTTGCTTGGAAAATATGCGCCAATTATTCGATGGGATCCCAATGGATAAGGTCTCTACTTCGATGACTATCAATGCTCCAGCAATGGTCTTACTTGCCATGTACATAGCGGTAGCTGAAGAACAAGGAGTTGATCCTGCTTCTTTGAGGGGGACTATTCAAAATGATATTCTCAAAGAATACATCGCCCGAGGAACCCATATCTTCCCACCAAATGCATCGATGCGTTTGATAACCGATATTTTCGATTATTGTTCTCAGTCTGTACCCCAATGGAATACGATAAGTATCAGCGGTTATCACATTCGGGAGGCTGGCTCTACTGCCGTTCAAGAAGTTGCTTTCACCTTGTCAAATGCCTTGGCTTATGTAGAGGAGGCTGTTGGCTCTGGGCTTGATATTGATGTCTTTGGTCCTCGTCTATCGTTTTTCTTTAATTGCCATAATGATTTCTTTGAAGAGGTAGCAAAATTTAGAGCAGCGCGAGCATTATGGTATGAACTAATCAACGAAAAATACTCTCCCCAAAACCCGAAAAGCGCCATGTTACGCTTCCATACCCAAGTAGCAGGAGTTTCGCTAACCGCCCAACAACCCTTGAACAATGTAGCAAGAGTTACCATACAAGCACTGGCCGCAGTGTGTGGAGGCACTCAATCCCTTCACACAAATTCCTATGATGAAGCATTAGGGCTCCCCACGGAGGAAAGCGCTACTGTTGCGTTACGAACTCAACAAGTTATTGCCGAAGAAAGTGGTGTTGCTGACGTTGTAGACCCACTTGGAGGGTCATGGTATGTGGAAGACCTAACACGACGATTGAAGGATGCTGCTAAGAAAGAAATAAAGAAAATAGAGGAAATGGGAGGGGCTATGAAAGGAATAGAAGCAGGCTACCAACAGCGCTGCATCCATGAAACTGCATATCAACATCAAAACATGGTTGAATCGGGAGAAAGGAGAATTATCGGAGTCAACCATGCTCAAATGGTAGAAGATGAGCCCAAAGCGGGCCAAGCTCTTGACCCAACTGTTGGAATTGAGCAATCTAAATTACTCCTAAAATTGAGACAAAGTAGGGATGAAATAGAGTGTTGCGATTCTATTGAAAAAATAACTCAAGCAGCAAAAGGAGATGAAAATTTATTCCCACTGGTTATCGATGCTGTGAAAGCAGGTGCAAGCCTTGGCGAAATCATCAATGCGATGAAGAGTGTTTTTGGAACCTACATGGCGCCAAGCGGATTTTGAGGTGAAAAAGTGACGGATATTGGAAGGGTTTTCATTGACCATATTGGCATTGCTGCGTCATCTCTTGAGGAAGGTTCGAAATTCTGGAGATTATTAGGATTGGCCCAAGGTGAGCAGGATGAGGTGAACGAGGAGCAGGGGGTAGTAACTCGTTTTTTCGAAGTTGCAGCCTCTAAATCTAGGCCCCCTATGCTGGAGATTCTTGAGCCGACTGGTGAGGATACTCCAATTGGGAAATTCCTCTCAAGTCGAGGTCCGGGCATTCAACAACTTTGTTTAAGAGTTGAAAATATAAAGCAAGTTATTGACCATTTACTTGAAAATGGTATTACAATGATTGACAAATCTCCGCGCCAGGGGGTAGGAGGAAGCATCATTGCATTCGTCCATCCCAAAAGTACCGGCGGCGTTTTAGTGGAATTGACTCAGCATTGACTTCAAGAACCTTTGGCGATTCGGCTATTTAATGCGCACCTGTATTGACCACCTAATCTCTCAAGCGCACCTTGATGTTGTTCGTGTTCGAAGTGAAGTAGAATTTATTACCGGATCTCTTGAAGACCTACGTCAACAAGAAAAAATCAGCAACGATGCTTTCCTTGATGCTGGTGCAATAACTGGTGCATTGGAAATGATTGCCAACCATATCGACTTAGGTGTACCACAAAGAGAAGTTGGAGAATTACTACGTGCACAACTAAGCCGTGCTGATTCTATCGAAGAAAAGCACCCTGGACTAAATGCCGCAATTGAAGCATTAAGGGGATGAACACCTTGTCTACCCTACTGACTTCAAGTGGGGTTGTCAAGCAGTTTGGGGAAATTAGAGCTGTTGATGGTGTTAATCTAAGTCTAAAAAGAGGGGATATAGTTGGCCTTGTTGGTGGTAATGGGGCAGGAAAAACAACGATGCTGAGGCTTTTATGCGGGTTATACAGACCGACTGAAGGTGGGATTTCCTTTCATTCAAAGTCTGGAGAAAATAGACCAATCCATGAAATTAGGGAAAAACTTGGAGTGGTGCCAGAATCTACTGGCCTCTATCACCGCTTGACTGCATGGGAAAATATTCGCTACCACTCCCGCTTGCATGGAATAGATGATGATGTTGCGTGGAATAGAACCTTGAGATTCGCAAATGCACTTTCAATTTCTGATGAATTACACAGGCATACACGTGGATTTAGTCGAGGAATGCGCCAAAAGACAGCTCTGCTGAGGGCATTAGTTCATGGTCCTGAAATTCTCCTATTAGATGAGCCAACTGCCGGCCTAGATGTTACTAGCGCCAGAATGGTAAGAGAATTAGTCCGCAAACTAAGAGACGAAGGTGGCACCGTCATTTACAGCACTCATCATTTGGCTGAGGCTCAAATGGTTTGCGACCGAATTATAATCATGCATAATGGACAAATACGTTGTGATGGCACTCCGGATGAATTGATGGCAGAAACTAATACTGGAAATTTGGAAGACGCCTATGTTGCGTTAACTTCAGATGTTGCAAGAACTGATTCAATAGAAGAAAAAGAGGGTAAGATGGCCCGTATTTGGCGGACTTTGTTGACTCCTTCACGACACAATAAGGAGGTTGCTGAAGATGAGTAATTTCGCCCTTAGATTACGTAGGGTTCGCACCATTGCGTGGAAGGAATTAGTTGATTTTGTCCGAGATTGGCGTACTTTAGTTGCTGTGATTGTCATCCCATTGCTAATATTCCCTCTGCTTTTCTTCGCTTTACCAAAGATTCTACAAATGGAGGCTGAAGAACGGCAAGCAAATGTATTAGATATTATTATTCAAGGTGATTCACCAGACCAAGATTTGTTTACCTTATTTGATGAATCTCTTCTCAATTATAGTAGTGAATCATTACCAAATGGACTTGATGGAGATTTATCTCAACCTATGGGGGATGACGAGCGCCTGAGAAATATGGAAGTCTCTGCCATCTTGCGGCTTCAGCATAACCAAACTAACGGTACGTGGAATTATGCTATATTGAGAGATTCTACTCAGGAATTATCAGGTGAGGCATTCAGCAGAATCCTTGAAGATCTCAAATTATGGGAGAGTAATTTGACTAATGAGACTCTAGTTGCAAATGGTCTTGACCCCGAAGATACGCTCAATCCAATCCGTTGGAGTGGTGACTCTGATAATGCAGATGTGGCCTCTGATGCCGAACAAGCGGGTTGGGCACTTTCACTGTTTATTCCGATGATTGTCGCCATGTGGACCGCCTCTAGTGCAATTCAACCCTCGATTGATATGACTGCAGGGGAAAGAGAACGCGGTACAATGGAGGCGGTTCTTTGTTTGCCAGTCAAACGTTTTGATTTATTGGCGGGGAAATGGTTAGCAGTTGCAACGATTTCTGGAACTGGAGTTATTCTCCAAGTTGTTGGTCTACTATTTGCTGTTCAATTTATCACTAGCAGTAATTCATTCCTGCAAATGCCTGCTCTTTCAACCAGCGCCTTTCTATTGTTATTAGCAGCCGTATTATTATTCACAGTCATGGTTGTGGCCTTTGAATTGGCATTAGCAGTTCGTTCAAGAAGTGTGAAAGAAGCTGGGAGTGTACTCGGGCCAATGATTATTCTCATCATTTTCCCTGCTCTATTTGCCCAATTTATCAATCTTGAGGGTATTGAAGGATTCTGGTTTGCAATTCCCGTAGTCAATATTTTACTTGCGATGAGGGAATTGCTAACTGATCGAGTAATTAGTGGACATGTGTTAATCTGGTTTGGAAGTAGTCTAGTCTATGCCTTACTTGCTGCTTGGTATGCATCGAAGCAATTCAATCGTGAAGACTTGGTTGAATCAATTTCTTAATATTCGCCCAGTATTACTCAGCGAATACTTCTTAGGTTCTATGCTTTACCCATAAGCATGGGGAAAGTCAGTCTTGACATGCCAGGTGAACTTCTTGAAGATCTCAAGAAACATGTGGGAGAGGATAAAAAATTCGTTAGCGTTGCCGATGCAATTCGCACCGCTTGCCGTAAAATGTTAGATCATTTAGACGAAATCGACAGCAGAGCAGGCCGCCTGGGAGATGGATGATATGAGTACAAGAGAGGAGGCTGAAGCAGCAGTCAAGACTTTGTTGCAATATCTTGAGAAGGATAGCGAAAGAGAAGGATTAGAAAAGACTCCAAAAAGGGTTATCGATTCATGGGGAGAAATCTTTGCAGGATATCAACAAAATTCAGCAGATGTACTGGAGGCCACTTTCAATAGCGAAGGTTATGATGGAATCGTTCTATTACGAGATATCGAGTTCAACTCTACCTGCGAACATCACCTTCAACCATTCAGTGGACGGGCTCATGTTGCCTACATTCCGGTAGAGCGAATAGTCGGTATAAGCAAGTTAGCACGTATTGTCGAAATGCATGGCCGCCGCCTTCAAAACCAAGAAAGAATTACCAAAGGAATTGCTGATGACCTTGAGAAACACCTCTCGCCCCTAGGAACTGCCGTCATAATCGAAGCCCGCCATGGCTGCATGACTTGCCGAGGTGTACGTAAACAAAATGCTATCATGACAACTAGTGCAATGCGCGGTGTGTTCTTTGAAAAAGCTGAGGCGAGAACGGAATTAATGCAATTAATCCGTAGTGCACCACTCTCTAATTAAGGTGAGATAATGGAAAATTGTACGTTGGCTGGAGGGGGTTTTGAGGGAGATAACCCAGCCCACCTTGCTGCTGTTTATCCTGTCGTTGAAATCTTTAATTCCGTACAAGGAGAGGGTTATCACGCCGGAATTTCGAGTATTTTTATCCGCTTTGGACGATGTAATTTGGCTTGTGAATGGTGCGATACAGATTTTTCCAAATGGGTTGATATGACTGTTATTGATATTCTCGGAGTTATTGCCAAGTATCCTGCAGAGAATGTTATTTTAACAGGTGGAGAGCCAATGCTACAAGACCTCTGGCCCCTCGTTAATTGCTTGCGAAAAAGGGGTAAAAAAATTGCTATTGAAAGTAATGGGAGCATAGAAATTCCCGAAGGTCTAATCGACTGGATCTGTATATCTCCTAAGGACCAAATGTATCCTCAGGTGGCCATTAAACAGCGAAAAGGTGACGAATTGAAAGTAGTCTATGTCGGCCAAGAACTCTCCCTTTATGATGAGCTTAAACAAGGCTTTAAACATCATTTCATTCAACCATGCTACTTTGAAAATCAGAGTATAGAATGGAATGGAAGTAACTTCCAAGCAACAGAAAAATTAGTCAAAGAAAACCCTCAATGGCGCTTAAGCCTTCAAACTCACAAATGGATGGGTGTAGACTGATGCGAGCTGTAATTGCGCTATCTGGCGGTATGGATTCCACTGCCCTTTTGATACGACTTCTTGCTGATGGCTACAAGGTTAGTTGTTTATCCTATGAATACGGTCAAAAACACAATATCGAATTAGAAAGAGCGACGAAAAACATCCTCTACCTCTGTCAAAATGGGTACCAAATTGAGCACCGAATAGTTAACCTAGAAAGCGCAATGGGGGTTTTTCATTCTGCCCTAATCAAGGGTGGGGAAGATATACCAGAAGGGCATTATGAAGAAGAACAAATGAAAACAACAGTAGTACCAAACCGTAATGCAATATTTTCCTCTATTCTTTACGGCTATGCCCTTTCTATTGCTTTGAGGGAGAATACCCGTGTCATGATAGCCTTAGGTGTTCATTCAGGGGACCATGCGATTTATCCAGACTGCAGGCCAGAATTTTATCAAAGCCTTGAACATGCATTCAAAGTTGGCAATTGGGATAGCGAAAAAGTTGAGTTTCACCTACCTTACATCGATGGTGATAAAATAACGATTCTTAGGGATGCAGAACAAGCAATAAATAAATTAGGCTTAGATTTCAATACTATTTTTAGAAATACAAATACCTCCTATAACCCAGATTCAGATGGGCGCTCTTCAGGAAAATCAGGTGCAGATATTGAGAGAATTCTCGCCTTCCATGCAATTGATAGAAAAGACCCAATCAAATATGTAGATGAATGGCAAGTAGTTCTTGAACATGCCATTAAAGTAGAGGAGGAGATGAAAACATGACGACTATAATTCGCCGCTGGGTTGAGACTGATACGGGACATAGGGTGCCAAACCACAAATCGAAATGCCGACATATGCACGGGCACCGCTACCGTTGGGAAGCAGAAATAGAAGGTGATGTTGTCACTGAGCCAGGAGTTTCAGAAGAAGGAATGCTAATCGATTTTTCAGATGTTTCAGCAATTTTGAACGAGTATATTCACGATATTGTTGACCATGCATTCCTTGTCTATTCAGGAGACCAAGATGGATTAGCAGCATTAGAGGTTTTAGGAGACCAACATAGGACTGTAATCATGGAGTTTGTTCCAACCGCAGAAAATCTCGCCAAGTGGGCATTTGAAGCAGTTGAACCCCATCTCAAAACAGCCTATGGAAACCGCTTGCGATTAGTGGCGATTCACGTTAGAGAAACTCCGAAGTCTTGGGCAACTTGGAGAAAGTAATCAACAAAAGTAGTTTATTGGGTTTTTATTCTAAACGCCTTCTTCGGCCACGCTTCCACTCTTCATCTCCAGATACTTTCTGAAGTGCCGTGGTTGCTTCAACCAACGCACCAATCAATTGTTGTGCTTCAAGATCGTTTGGTAATCCTTTCATGATAATTCGATCTAGAGTTTTTCCAACCATTCTAGATTTTGTGCCTTCATATGACAGTGCAGTTGTATAATCTGAAATCGCTTTCTTAAGAGTGATTCTTATCCCTCCTGTCAAGGATTCTTCTTCCTTTCTTTCTGTTTTATCCCTAGAAAAATCATACAGAATCAAAGCAACAGCATGAGATAAATTGCAAATTGGATAACCCTCCCAAGTATTAATTGTCATCAATAAATCGCATAAATCCAACTCGGGAGTTGTCAGCCCGACCCCTTCTTCACCAAATACAATGGCAACTTTCCCTGTATGTTGGACTGCTTTTGATGCAGCTTCTTCTGGGGAAATCAAATGCCGAAATGATGTTTTTAAACCGCCTTCTTTCTTTCCACTTGTACCAATTACTAGACCAATATCTTGCATACAGGAATCCCAAGTTTCAAAGGTTTCGAGATTATCCAAAATTGAACCCGCAAATTTCGCACGTTTTCTTGCTTCTTCATCAACCTCACAATGTGGTTCGACTAATCTTAGTTCTGTGAAACCAAAATTTAGCATTGCTCGGCAAACTGCTCCAAGATTCCCAGGGTGGGAAGTTCTCATCAGTACGATGATTGGAAGAAAACCAAAATTAGGAAGGGGAGCATCTGGTCGATTACCCAATTTCATTCCTCCTCTTTGAGGTTCAATCTCTTTTCATCCCACGCTATTATCCAGCGTGGGTCAAATGCTTGGTAAATGAAAGCAATAAATCCACCTTTATGCCTATCGGGCATGGAAATAGAGCGCTTCCTAACGTGATGTTGATTTCTCAGATAAAACAAGCATGAATCTATGACAGATTGATCAGGGTGATTAATGCTAACAGGGCGGTGGTCCAGATTAATGAGGACCTTGGGCAATTGCCCACCTCCATTCAGTCTGTGCGACGCAGTCGGTAGCGGGTGACATATCCGGCTATCCAGTTGCGCAATCGCTTGTTTGGAACGTCAGTTAGTTTTTCGACCATCTTCTTGTTATGGTCAAAACTCTCGGTGAAATGTTCTCCGTGGTCCTTGACCAAACGGATCGCACGAATCTTGATGAATGATGGACGAATATTTCCCATGTTTTTCACTCCTCTACTAATTTTACTTCTATTGGAATATCTGGCTCGTCGTGGCGAGTTATTTCCAAGCGTATTTTACGTGGTGGATTTTCGATTCCATTCTTCCAGATTGCCTCATTAACGGCTTGATCTATCCAAATTTCCTCATCTTCCCTGACCTTTAGGTGGCGAATTACTTCGTTGCGAATGATTTTGATTGCCCTTGGGCTACGCTTGAATCGGGTGATATTCCATGCCTTGCGGAGTGGAACAACCAACTCACTAACTGCTGCTCTTGCCATTCTTAATCACCTCTGAAGTTTACTGCGCCTCCAGTGGTGGCGCTTTGGATGGGTGGTCATCTTACGTGCGGTCTTCATCATAACCCACACTGGAACTCTACGGTTCTGGTTAGTAACCTTGTTGAGACGGATTTTCTTTGCTGCGGGCTTATTTCTTGCCATCTTCATCACCTCAGATACGTCGAATCGACGAAATGTGTTTTTTCTCTTCTAGGCCTGCTAGAATCTTCTTCAAGGATAAATCATTAACAGGTATGGAAATTCTACCTTCTTTGTCCAAATCCGCTAATTGCTGGCGGACTTGCTCTGCCAATTCTGGGCGAGATAGTTCTAAACGAGCTAATCTTTCTCTTGCTTCTGAGGAAAGGACGGTTTTCATAGCCGTTGCTAAATTTGATTTGTTTTCTGCTTCTGCTGCAGATTGTTCTTCTTTTTGCATTTGCGAAAGAGCATCTCTCTCCATTTGTTCACGCATTTCAACAAGACGCTGCTGCCTTAGACGAGTAAGTTCATCGTCTTGTGCTGCCGTCATAATGCTCAACCTCTCACATCCTCAATAAATCTCGAGTCCAGGGTAGGATTCATCTGCTTGTGCACGAACTTGGCGGGCGATTTCATCGAGGAGTTTATGGCCTGCTGGAGTGATTATTCTACCCTTGTAGATAGTTTGTTCCTCATCATCGATATTCTTGATGGTTTTCTCCGCCACCTTTTGTAGCAGACCAGCGGCCTCAAGTTGAATCAAAACTGTACGGATGATCTTGCGGCTTCCTTGAGCGGCTCTATTTGGTGCAACATTGCGCTCAAGTTTCCCTCCGAATGCCTGTGCTAGAAGGTTCGTTCCGATAGGCCCTTCCCGTCCTACTTTTCGTAATACTGCGGCGCTGCGCTGTATCCACCAATCATCTTGACTAGGGGGGCGCTCTCGGTGGATTCCTGTCTTCACTACAGATGCCCATTCAGGCATCTCAAATCCATCCATATCTCCAAGCTTAGAAGCGAGTGCTGGAATCAAGAAATCAGCAGGAACATCGTGGAACGTGGTCATGACAGGCACCGAGCGTCTCGCCGACTGACCTCCCCTATTTGAAGGAAACGGGGAGTCAAAGGCTTAGCAACCGAGGTATCTAGTGCCTTTTGAGTGTTGAGTTCTTATTCTTTTTTGTTAGGCTTAAACACAAATCTTTGAAAGAAGTATTGTTGTGGATGACTTCGATGAGGAAGGCGTTGGCACAGAATCCAAATCTGCTTCGCACCTTAATTGGTTTATCCTTCACCCTCGTATTCGTATTGTCTTATGCAGTATATGGGGCAACAATTGATACGGAGTACTATGTTTATTCTACTGAAAGAAATGAGTCTTCGGCAGAATTAACTCTGCTCCATAAAGACGTCTCTCAAGATGATGATGGTAATGAATGGACAACTTGGCTTTGGCAGGCTGACGTCAACAGAACCAACTTAACTTGGATTAACTCGAGTTTACTAGGTGCACCAAGTGATTCAATATTGAAAGTAATCAATACTGCTGGTTGGTATAGCCATGAATTACTGGGAGAAAGGACCGACCTGTCATTCAATTGCGCCGTCGAATGTGAGAAAAAAACATCTCACTCTAAGGCTGCCGAAGACGGGAGTGCAATGGTCATCGGTTTGATTCATACCGACCCAGCCCGCAGAGATGGAGGAACCGTTCATGCAGATAGTGAGGCTGAAGCATTAGAACTGATTGCTGAAATTCTCAATCAAAGTTACTCAGAAGGAGTTTGGCAAATCCAAGTAGTTTCACCGGGGAACCACAGTATTGAGCCACAGGTTGAGTTGCTGCATGTCAATGAACAATTCGCCTCAATGGAACCATTTGCTCTCGATACTGCAACCGAAATGATGTGGTCGTTGGCTGCAGTTATTGGTTGCTTTATCATCGTCTTAGTGCCATTGATGACGATTTTCATAATCTCAAGAATGCGAGAAAAAGGAGAGGTAGAAATTACCCTTTCGGATGCTGAAGAGTAAATATTTTCAATAACAATGCACGGTTAGGGTTAATTATATAGTTGTCAGAAGGCGGAACGACGACGATGCGTAAAGCCTTATTCTTGTGTTTTTTGATGCTTGCATCTTCATCACTGGTGATGGTAGATAATGCAGAATCCGCATCAGGTAGATCTGGAATTGATGTATATATCAGCGATTATTCATTTGATTATGTAAATAGTGCTGATGTAAATACTTACAAAATGTTCAGTAGCAACTATCCCATCGCTGGATTCAATAAACCCGAAACACTGTTTATCACTGATGGAGTATTAGGTGCTGACTTACGTATTTCCTTTACCATATCAAATGATGGCACCAGTGATTCTTCAGGGTTCGCTGCAAACGTTGTTATCCTGCACGATGAATATATAGAATTTGAATTGCTTAACACCACTGTTCAAGTCTCGAACGTCCCAGCGCAGGGCACTTCAACCGTTTCTTTTGATTGGATTCCAAACTATGCTGGGAATCATAGTCTTGTCATCGATTTAGCAAATACAAATGATGACAATTATGCAAATAATATGAGAACTCGTCATTTAACAATCGCTTGGCTTTACGATAATTGCGATGATTTAGCCCAATGGTCTGCAGGAACAGGTTGGCAGGCTAGTAGTGATGCAACTATTTCGATGAACTCCGCATGCCATGTAGGTAATGGAGAATCCAGCACCTATGGTGATGGCTGGTCTACTTCACTTGACACACCAGTTTGGGACTTATCTGATATTGCTACGAATCCAACGAGAGTTATTGGATACGGGTTTTTCTACACAGGGTCGATTCTAAGTGGTGATTCAATATCTCTACAGGCAAGAAAAAATGATGGATCTTGGGAAGAACTAGGAACCATGACGGGAACAATTGATGGTAGTTTTCAAGATGGTAGTACAAATTGGCAAACATTCTCCAACACTGTAGGTTCTCAAACTACTCCAGTCATTCCAATGCAGCCTCGGCATTTTCATACATCAAGTCAATTGAGATTCCACTTTTCATCAGACTCATCTGGTAATGCGATTGGTTATTGGATTGATGATATCGTTTTGCTATACGACCAAAAAGCAAAGGTGGAGGAATTTGATTGGAATATCGGTACTGTTAGTTCTGCTGCAGCACAACGCGAAGAATGGTCAGATCAAACGATTATTATCCAAAATAACGGCAACCTTTCTGACAAATTCATCCCTAGTGTGAGTGGCCTACCTGATGATTGGGAGGTAATCTATACTCATGAGGGTGGCTCGAATATTGATGCCCCCAATGGAGTCAGAGTAGCGCCAGGTGAAAGTAAGAATCTACATGTCAAGATAAAGCCCGGTCCAAATGCATCATTGGGAGTTGAATCCTATTTATTGGACATCAGGAGTATGGAACAAAGTAGCGTCTTTGATTCAAGAAATGTAAGTATCACTGTTTTGGCAGACTTCATTCCTTCTATTCAACCTCAAACCACAACGCCTGTGTGTGCCGCAGGAAATTCATGTGAATTCTTTATCACGGTAGAGAACATCGGAGATAGTAGTGATACTTTCGATCTTGAAGTTTCACCATTTGATGTAAAGACAGGATGGTCGCTTGGCCTTGCATGGGACCAATCAACTTCAATCGTAGTTGCACCAGGAACTCCAGAATTAGTCAAAATGATGGTGAGTGTTCCAGAAGGAGAAGCACCCGACGTTAGCAGTAGTGTTAATTTTCAAGCGACCAGCAGAACTGACCCCGAAAGAAGCGATAGCATCCAAGTTTCAGCAGCAGCAGCGATGGTATCAGCAGCAGAATTCTCAATTGAATCTGAAAATATTCCGAGTAACGGATGGGAAGTAGAACCTAGTGGAAGCATTGTAATTAGATTCTCACTTTGGAATAATGCCAGCCGCCAGGACACATTTTCTTTCAGCCTTGATGTTCAAGGTGGGCGAACTTGGAATGTGGATGTGCAAGACTATCCTGACCTTCCTATCAACCCAGGAAGCAGTGCGACATACGTTGTAACTATTACTGCACCAAGCACTGCTCAAGCAGGAGACCCTGGTCCTGTTTTGACTCCTCAAGCCAACAGCATTCGTTCAAACATGAGTGCAAGTACTTTCCAGTTTTCAGAATTAAGAGTTAGTACCCTGCATGATTTGGTATTGAGAGCCAGTGATATGCCACCCTATATCACACCCGGAATTGGCACTGGCTTCAATATTGAAATTGAAAACGATGGTAATGGGCCAGTAGATGCACTTCTGGATTTGCCAGATTTGCCATCAACATGGCAGTGGTGGTCTGTGGTTGATGGTGTCAATATAACAGGGCCAATTAGGCTCAGTCCATCATATGAACAAATGGATATTGCTTATGTTGAGTTGTTTATTCTAGCGCCGGCTGATGAAAGTGCTGGAGAAAGCCTTGAATTCAGCATTGTCGTTGAACCTTGGGAAGGCGAGGATATTGATTTGACAAATAATGAAATCATTCACGAAGTTATCACTTCTCAAGTTCGTCAACCAGTACTATATCCACCCGAAGAAAGTGAATATCGAATGAATACAGATGGTACAATCACCATTTATTTCAATGTCTTAAATCTGGGAAATACCCGCGAATCTGAAATGAAAGTTAGGGTTGATCATACGTCAACTCCAGCCGCAGCCGACATTACTACCCTCCTTGAGAGAGGTAGCAAATCAAGTGCTGCGGGACAATGGTTGACTAGTAGCGTTTTGGCTGGTCAACAAGTGGAATATATGCTAACGGTAATTGCTGATTCCGATCTAACTTTAAACACCAGATTAAATTTGAAAATTACCGTAGTTGGTGGATTAGATGAATTTTCTCAACCACTAATGCTAGAATACGAGTTCACTATTCTCGCAGATGTTCGTAGAGAGGTCACCGCTAATTTACTGGCTCCCACAGATGGCGAAGCCCTGAAATCTGGAGAAGAACATGTTTTCACTGTTGAATTAGAAAGCCACTCCTCAATTCCTGAAATAATAACCTTGAATTTTACAGGCACAAGGACTCTTATTTGTAATGGTAATCCAATAGATTCTGGAAATTATACTATGACTTTACAACCACCTCCAAGCCACACCTCTACCTTTGACAAAGTGATTTGTAAAGCAACACAGGGGGGTAGCGGTGATAGTGGTGAAATTCAAATCACTATTTCAATTGAAAATAACGAAATTACAAGTTGGACAATTTCATCTGATTGGCAGCAAAAACAAGTTGCTAACAAGGGGTTCCTTGGTGGAGTAGGTGAAACAGAATATATCGCAGGAGGTGCTGGAGTGCTTCTTCTTGTTGTCATAACTTTACTCGTATTAGCTCGTAAGGGAAGTGAGGAGGAAGAATATGAAGGTGAAGAAGAATATGACGATGGGGAGGATAACTATTCGGCAAAAGTTTTGGCTCAGGTTGAGCAGAACTACCAAACTTATCCACCAGCAACGCGCGTTGAAACAATCCCTTCGGGCCCACCCACCACTCAAATCATGCCGGTAGTACAAGAGCCTGTTATTCAGGAGCCAAAACAATGGTCACGTGAGGAATTATTGGCATCTGGATGGACTAATGACCAGATAGTTACATCTTATCCACATTTGGCAGTATTAAGTGCAAGTTCATTGACCACTGCCTTCGATTCTCTTGGAGGTGATAGTGCGCCACAAGAACCGGAACAGGGAGATGGGCCAGCTCTTCCTGCTGTTAATTGTGTTATTACTGGACAAGAATTGACCTCAAATGACCAATGGGCCCAATGTGCCTCATGTGGTGCCTGGGCAGAAGCGACAGCAAAAGCAGGCTGTGAGAATTGCCCACGTTGTCGAGCAGCATGGTGAGGCGACAGCATCATCAATAAACAGCAACAGGGTGAATCGATGGTATTACCTCCTTTGTGGTATGCTCTCTTTGTCATCGTCTCCTTTCTTGGGATAGCAACTTGGTACCTGAAAAATTTCACTAATAAGGTCAATTTGATGCGCTTTTCCGCCCTACTTGGTTCAGCATGCATGGCTAGTTTAGCTATTTGGACATGGCAGATGGAGATTTAATTATGACAGAACTTCCTGGTGTAGAAGAGCATGAATTGGCCTCTACCTACCCCACACGCCTTCCGGTTTGGTGGGGTAGGGAAGGAGTAGCAGGAGTTTCTCCTGATGAAGCAGGAACCACTGGCCGAAAAGTAGTCTTGAGGTTCGAGAAAAAATTTAACAAATTAGAAAAGTTGGTCTTCAAATTTCTTGGAGGAGCAAAGGAAATGAAACGCTCCCTCGATAGCCTCAACAGCATGCTTTGGGAATTATCTGATGGTAGCAGAACTTTTGCTGAAATTTGTACAATCATGGACTCGCTCTTTCACGAAAAGGTCGCCCCAGTACAAGACCGTACAGCACTTGGCCTAAACCAATTTCAACGACTCGGGGTACTGGCAATTCTGAAAACCAAATTTGATCAAGGATGGCCGACAGGACCGGGGGTTATCCCACCTTCACAAACGATGACTGAAAGGGTTGATGGCATAGATTCAGAACCCATAGATGGGGAAATTGTGGAATGGCCTTTAGAGTCCTAATACATCTTCAGGTGGCCTACCAATAACTGCTAATTTGCCATTATCATGAATTGGCCTTTGCATCAATATTGGGTATTCCACAACTAATTTCGCAACCACATCTGCATTGTCCAAGTCTTCTGTGGAAGCCCCACTTTGTGAAAATTCTGCTTCTCCTGTTCTAATTAAGGTCCGAACCCCACTTTGAAGACGCAGTGCAAGGCTTCTTACTTCATCAAAAGTTAATGGTTGTTTGAGATATTCGACCACAGTAAATTCAATGGCACTCTCGTTTAGCAATTGAAAAGCCTGTCTAGATTTTGAGCAGCGAGGATTGTGGTAGAGGGTTCCCATGGTCCACCCAAGGGGAGCTAGTTCACAACTCTTGCCAAAGAATCCTCAGTCCAATTCCATCTGAACACTTGTCTACAGGGGCAGAGGCACGAGCGCCACATCTTGTTGCTTCAGATTCAGTGAACCATGAACCACCTTTGTGAACTCGTCTACCTGCGTCTCCTCCTACAACTCTTGGATTCCCGTCCAATGGTACAGCTTGATGATTTGAGTGCCAATTATCCAAGCACCATTCACCAACATTTCCACAAATATCATGTAAACCCCATGGATTAGGGTCTTTTTGACCTACAATATTGGTTTTCGCTCCTGAATTTCCTGCATTCCAAATATGTTGGTGAATTGCATGGTCTGCATCACCACAATACCAATCTGAAGTAGTTCCAGCCCTTGCCGCATATTCCCACTCAGCCTCACTAGGTAATCGGAAAGTGCCCCTTGCATGCCATCCTTCTTCACCTAAATGCTCATGTAATTTTTCTCCAAACTGTGTTGCTTCAAGCCAACTTACTCTTTCTACAGGTCTTAATCCAGCTTCGAATCCCTGCTGAAATTTACTTGGATTAAATCCCATTACAGCAGACCAAACGCTTTGAGTTACAGGTCTTGTAGAAAACCAATAATCTCTCTCTATCTTGACTTTTTGAACCGGCCCTTCGCTCGGAGAGGCGCCTCCTCCTTCTTTTCCCATCAAAAAAGAACCTTTAGAGATGAAAATGAAATCCTGACCGAGCGAGTCGGTCTTAGTTTGCATTTCATTCACCATCGCGCAATAAAGATGCATGTTTTACTACTGAAGCAACTAATTTTTCCAACCTTTCAATATTACTTTTATCTGACAGGTCTCCATCTTCAGTAAATGCTTCCTTGACATTGCCAATAGCTAATTGTTCGGGCACAACCCAACCATGTAACCAACGGATACAGATTCTCAAGTGGTTGAGAGTATTGGAATTAGCAATTCCACCTAATGTCGACATCAGGCCGAAAACCTTGCCCCCCACGTGATCCATATAGAGCCAGTCAAGGGTGTTTTTCATGACTCCTGACATAGTACCGTGATATTCAGGACTTGCAAGAAGAAAGCCGTCGCAACTACTGGCCAAAGCCTGAAATTCCTTAACGGTTTCATTTTGCCAACAACCGTCTTCTCCTACCAGCGGTAGAGGCTTTTCAGCAATGTCCCAAAATATGGCTTCAGCACCCAGTTTTTCTGCTTCTTTCAACGCTAATGACACCAACATACTGTTTTTTGAGGTTGAACCATAACTTCCTGATAAACCGAGAATCTTGCTACCCATAGAGACTGGGAAAGATACATCCTTCAAAGAAGTTGAGATGAACTTGATTCGGTAATGCTTATCTCAAGTTCAGTGCGGTTGAGTAATTGGTGCCCACTGTGACTGTAGATGATATCCCCGCCGCCGCGCCTAATCTTAAAGATCCCAGCATCTCAAGCAATGCCTTGGAAAGTGCGGGTTTAGGTAGTATGATTGCAGAAAGTGCAGAACCTGAATCGCCCGAAGAGGACCCATGGGCAATGGGTCCCGACGATTTTGAAGAAATACCAGAAGTTGCAATCGTAGATATCAGGGATGATATCGAAGAAATCACCTCCCCAGATGATGACAATGAAGTCGAAGCATTGATTGCAGAAGGTGAAGCTCTAACTCGTGAGGGTAGCAATAAAGAAGCGTTAGCATCGTTCAACAAGGCAATCGCTGCAGACCCCGGTGCAGAAATGGCGTGGTTCAATCGCGGCGTCATTCTTGAAGCCCAAGGCGATACTCGCGGGGCCCGCCAATCTTTTGGGATTACATTGGACTTGAATCCAGAACATGGCCCTGCGGCTGCAAACTTGGCTATCATCCTCGATAGAATGGGGGATTCTCAAGGTGCTAAGCGCTGGGCTGAAGTCGCTTTGGAAAGTTTCCCTGGACATCACTTATTGCTCGGCTTGGTTCGTAATAACAACAGCCAAAGTCATGGCGTAGTTTCAGGTGCCAAGGATGCAGATGTCAAGATGATGGGGCAAGCTCAAGCTTCAGAGGCAGCACCAGAACGCGCAGATTTAGTTTGGTCCGAAGATGATGTCGCATCGGCAATGGATACACATGGCTTGAGAGATCGTGAAGCAGTCTTGGAAGAAGCAAGATTGCATGATGTGGATGGTAATTTATACCTTGACAAAGAGGAATTGCATTCGGCTGCAGGTTTAGTTGCTGCAAAACAAGCTGCCACTGTTGAAGCAGAAAGCAGGGCAACTGCTAGAGAAGAAACCGCACCGACTACCGAACTAGCACCTGCTGGTCCTGATTTGGATAGCCTTTGTGAACAAGCTACAGGATTACTCCGCTCCGGAGATGCTCGTGGAGCCTTGGCGATGCTGATGGAGCATCTGCACTCGGATGCAGCACAGCACCCTTCCTGTTGGCGTGTTGCTGCGGGAGCGATGGCGCGCTTGGAATTGAATGATAATGCAATAGATGCTTTTACTCATGCTCTAACTTTGGATGATAGCGATTCCTCAGGCTGGTATAATTTGGGTGCAATTCACAAGCGGAAGGAAGACATGAGTTCCGCAGTTGACTGTTTCAGTAGGGCTCTTGCATTGAATCCTGACTATAGTAGAGCCTGCTATGCATTAGCAACAGGTTGTTTAGACATTGGTGATGTAGAAGCCGCAGTAAATGCTTGGAGAAAATTACTAACAATCGAACCAAATCATGATTCAAAAGAGGATTTCGGGACATTATTGGTTGAACTTGGTGAAGGTGAAGCAAAAGTACTGGAACTAGCAGGTGGATTACCTCCAACTATGCCTGAGGGGCCAGCCCTTGCTGAAGAGGCAATCACTTACATCAATAAAGATACACCTTTGATGGCAAGAGCCCTCAGTGTTGCAGGTAAGCATACAGATTCAGTTCTTTGCTGGAAAGAGTTATTGAAAGTTGATAAAGAAAATGCCGATTGGTGGCTTGGATTAGCAAATGCATTGGCAGCAGCTGGAGATGAGGCTACTGCAGCACGATGCAGACAAAAATACGAGGCCCTTTCTGGTGCTTCACCTTCTGTCGAAGTGGCCAACGAAACCATGTCTTCCCAGCCACAAACAATGGTAGAGGAAGTCCCTCAACCTGAACCAGCACCAGTAGAGAATGTTGTGCCAGCTGTTGACCTATCAATGCCTGAACCAACTCCTGCACCAACTCCAGAACCATCCCCTAAAGTGGATTTGGCTAAAGCGGCTCTCGATGCTTCCCAAAAAGCAGCATCAATCCCAATCATAGCGCCTGTTGCTTCCAACGCAATAGCAAATCAAGATGTTGAATGGTATAACAAGGGATTAGCCCTTTTATCTGAAAAGAAGTATCAACAATCGCTTTCATGTTTTGATAAGGCACTACCTCTGTTTACTCACGACGATAATATGGTAATTAGAATCCTCAACGCTAGAGGAAACTGTTTTTACTATCTTGAAGAATATCCAAAATGTATCGAAAACCACCACAAAGCTATGCTAATCGAGCCAACCTCGGTAACCGGAGCGACCCTCTACAACATGGGTACTGCCTATGGAGAAATGGAAAGGTTTCCCGATGCAATAAAGTGCTTCGAGCAAGCAATTCCTCGTGGATTAACCAAGGAACAGCAGAAATTGGCCAAAGAGCAAATCCGCCGCTGTAAATTACTTCTCAAAGAACAAGAGAAAAAGTAAACTGAATGGTGTATCTTATGTTAAACCCTGTTGAGGAAGTCATCCAAAGATTAGTAGATGCAGGGTTGGATGAAAAAGAAGCAAATATTGCAGTTTCCATGGCCGGCCGTTCACCGATGAAGGCAAGCCAAATCGGTAAACTTGTAGGCGTTAGTAGAATGGACGCATATAACACTCTAAAACGCTTGCAAGAGAAAGGGATGATCAAATCCACCGTCGATAAACCAATGCGTTTTGCGGGCCTAACTATCGCAGAAATATTCCATCAACTAATCAACCGAGAAGAAGCAGAATTGCGTAGATTACGAAGCCATTTAGAGGAATTAGAAAGTGGCCCTGCGGAGGCTTTCATCAGCATACCACCTGAAGTTAAGGAAGCCACATTTACGGTAATCAAAGATAGTACCCACATCCAAGCAGCAATAGAAAGAATGGTCGACGATTCAGAAGAAGAAGTCATCATGATGCTTGGTCGCTGGGGGATTCTACATCTCGTCAGGAGTGGTTGTATCGATGCTCTAAACAATGCTGCGATGCGTGGAGTGAAGGTAAGGGTAATTGCAGTCCTTGAAGAAAAGAACTCCAAGTTCTTCGATAAATTGGATGATGCTATCGAAGTCAGACATTGCAATGATTCCAATGCTGGAATCTCAATATTTGATGATGATGCGGCTGTTCAATTAATTTCAATTGAGGAAAATCCTGTCGGGCGAGGTAAAAATGATAGTGCCCTAGTTGTAGAATCTCAAGGCTATAATAAGGCGCAGCGTGAATTAGTTGATTCCTTATGGGCCGATGCAATAGACATAAACAGCGCCAGAAGTAAAATTCTCCAAGGAAATCTAATTGAACCCCTTAAGGTAGTTTTAGGAGAAGGATCATTCTATCAAAGATTAAGAATTGGGATTCGAGAATTATCTTCTGTGCCGAATGCTGTGCTGCGAAATAAGGGGGAAATAATTGGAATAAATCCACAGAATATTACTTTAGATTTAATGGGTATTTCTTTTGATGATTTAATGCGCGATATCGGCAATAGAATTGGAGAGGAGATTGCAACTTCAGCCTCATTAATAGATAATGAAGAGAATTTCAATAATGAATTACAGAAAATTTGGAATGAATTGGGGATGGGTGAATTAATTTTAGAGGGAAACCCCCCAAATTCAATCACTGTTATCGATTCTAAAGCATGTCAAAGCGGGGCTGAAGTGGGGAGGCTATTTTGCCACTTAGATGAAGGTATACTTGAAGGAGTAATGAAATCAAGACATGGCTATTCAAGTGTTTCAGTAAAACGAAATTGTCCGGTTGATGGCTCCGTCTCCTGCCAATTCGAAATTCAACTACTGAATGAATAATCAACGCACATATTGAAGAAGGTCCCCTTCTTGCCTTAGGCTGATAATCATGGATTGCGGTACCTGTCCGACCAGTGAAGTGGTCACCATTGAAGTCCCCAAAGTGGTTCAATGCAATGTTTCGATGAGCGAATCTGCGGTTAAAATGCTTGCCGATGCTTTCGGTGAAGATCGTACTTCAGCACTTTTAGTTGGGGTACTTTCAGGTGGATGTTCGGGCTATATGTATGATTTGCAAATCGTAGAAGAAACCGATGTAGATTGCCAAGAGCATGTGATTGAAGGCTTCAAAGTACTAATTCCAAATCATGCAAGCCATATGCTTGATGGGATTCGTATCGATTATATCGACCGTTTAATGGGGGGTGGATTCAAAATTGAGAATCCCGGTGCAGAACGCTCCTGTGGTTGCGGAGAGAGTTTTGGATGAATGGCTTCAGTTTTGAAGAACGCACCCTATTGATTATTCGAGGTAAGAATCGATTATCATTCATCAATAACCTATCTACTAACAAGGCTGATTTCTTGGAAGTAGGACAGACTATTGAAACTATTTTCACAGATGTCAATGCCCGAATAATTGACTTAGCAATAATCGGCCAAATGGAAGAAGCGACTTTCATTATTGGCCACCAAGCTAACCATTCAAGACTGCTGACTCATCTTTTACAACGTTCAAATCTAGATGCAGTAGAGATGACAGATTCAAGCACATTAAACCAATTCATCCGTCTAAATGAAAACCATGATCGCGAAGTGTGGACAACTAGAAATGACGCTACTTTAGTATCAGACGGTCCATTTACATTAGTGGTATTATCGAAACAGAAATCATCTTCTAAATTCACAGAAGGACTTAATGAAACTTGTTTAGAAGAAAAAAGAATCAAGGCATTGCGGCCTGGGCCTGCTGAATTGACTGCAAAGTTCACACCCTACAATATTGGATTAGGGCACCTTGTTAGTGAGACAAAAGGATGCTACCTTGGGCAAGAAGTATTGGCCAGAATGCAGAGCCGAGGAAAGAAAGGGAAACAGTTGATTCTTGTAAAAGGCGAGGATCTCCAAATTGGAAAAAATGGAGTCACTAGTGCCGCAAATAACCATGGTTTGGCGGTCATCACTCCTCTTGGCTGAGGAATGAAAGATCTGGACGTATTGGCATTGTAGAGTCATCATTATCTAGGCGACTTGGTAAATTATCGATCATTCCAAATGTTACTGCATCACGCTCTTTGATGACCGCTTTGCCCAATAGTCTATCTCGCATCGAACATTCCACATGCAATAATAAACGGTCTTCATGACGATTGAATGAATATGATACTGGGTCAAGGACTTCAACGACCTGTTGAGCAAAAGTATCCCTTACTTTCTTACCTCGCCTTTGAGCATAACCAATTTCTACCGCCATTCCTACAACTGTAACCGAAAATAAAACCAATAGCACTGTTAGCGCGAAAAGTATGGAATTTCCACCTCTGGCTTCTGCCATCAAATCTCTTCCTAAAAGGAATAACAGTCCGACTCCGACGAGTGGGTTGATGTATGATTCAGCCCATGCTTCAACTTGCATTAGACTGGTTCTTGAAGCATCAGCAAAAACTAATTCCGCGGCGATGGCATTGGAAATTACTTCCAATACTGACAACATCGCGAGATAAATAACTCCCGAAATTAAAAATTCCACCCAAAAATCAGTTCTGAAACTCCAGTGAACGATTAACCAAGCAAATAGCCCTAAGAATACCGAACGTGGCATGCGGTGAAATGAGACTAAATCCTGACGTAATTTATCATGGTCTCTGTGCACTTGTGGAATATGGATAATCCCCCACTTTGTCCAATCCTGTAGATATTTCAAAGAAGATACCAACAATTTTCTGTCAATTAATACCCATTCAGTAAAGGCCATCAAAGGCAATACAAGCAAGAATAATGGTGAAGCAAGTAATACTGCAACCGGTAAAATAATCAATGCTGGAAGTAAAATAAAGTGATGAAGACCAAGGGGGAAAAGGACATCTGTTTCGATTAATCTAACTCGTTCAATAGTAATATTACGTTGTCTTGCCTCATCATCCAACTTTTCACGATGCCTTTCCAATGATTGACCGCTATCAAGAATTGCTCTGACGTGAGCCCTGTATTCTTGCTGGTCAAGGGTTTTGCCAACATACATATGCCAAACTAATCGAGCTGGAATAGCCATTAATAATGGAAGAGCTAATATTGCAATTGACCAAAGCAGAGCCTCGATATCAAGTTCCTGCATGTTAATGCGTAGTGCTGTTATTTGATGAGGCTATTGGCCAATGCCAAGGTTCATTGACATTATCGAAAGCCAATGGACTATGGCACGCATTGCAGTGGTTGATGGAATGGCTAGTCAGGCAGTAAACCATCTCGCATCATTGGGGAATGAAGTAGTTGAGGGATTTATCGAAAAGGAGATGCTATCACATGGTGCTTTAGAAGGATTTGATGCAATTATCGTCAGGTCTGCAACCAAATTAACCGCCGAAGTTATCAGCGCGAGTAAAGGTTTGAAGGTTATTGGTAGAGCCGGAGTTGGAGTAGATAATATCGACCTAGATGCAGCAATAGAGGCTGGAATTACCGTTGTCAATGCGCCACGTGCAGCAACTACAAGTGTGATTGAATTAACCATTGCTCACCTATTGACCTCAACAAGAAAACTAGCAATCTCCAACCAGGGTCTGAAAGCAGGTTTATGGGAAAAGAATATGATGAAAGGTAGTGAGATTTCAGGGAAAGCACTTGGGTTCGTGGGTTTTGGAAGAATCGCTCAAGGAGTTGCAACGATGGCGAAGGCTTTTGGAATGGAAATTCATGCTTATGACCCATATTTACCAAAACAAATTGCAGAACGACTTGAGGCCCGTATGCACGATCATGTAAATGATTTATTCAGGATGTGCACTCATATCACCATCCATTGCAACCTGACTGAAGAAACATATCATTTAGTTAATGCACAAAGGTTGGCTTTGATGCCTCAATTAGGCAAGGATGGTGTTGCGTGTGGTAGCCATGTGGTAAATTGTGCCCGTGGAGGTATTGTCGATGAAGATGCGGCATTTGCTGCCTTGGAGTCAGGTGAATTGACTACGCTTGCTCTCGATGTCTTTGAGGTTGAACCGGTTGATCCTGAGAATCCACTATTACAACATCCAGGCTTCCATGGAACCCCTCATATCGGGGCAGCAACTTTGGAAGCCCAAGTCAGAGTGGGGATGAATATTGCCGATGCCGTCAATGCTGCCTTGACAGGCGAGGATGTCGCTACTCGCGTCGCTTGAAAAGAGTCGAAACATAAGGTCTCTTAGCCCCTGAAGGAGTTGAATGAACATGTCTCTTAAACAGAATTAATTCAAAATCTGAACCTAAAAATTGCTCTAACATTTCCTCATCATATCGTTGTAAGTCTAAGCCTGAACATTGTGGCGCACCTTCTGGTGAAAATGTTTCAATGATGACGAAACCACCCCTTTTCACAACCCTCTTTAGGTTCTTTAGATAACCTTGTTTTTCTATGTTTGAGGTGAAGAAATGTAGCACTGCTCTATCATGCCATAAATCGATTGAGTTTTCTTCAATATCTAAAGGGTAGGTGATGTCTGCAACTTCCCATGTGATTAAGTCCGCCAATCTTTTCCTACTTACTGCCAAAGCAGAAGCGCTAATATCCATAGCTACAATATTGCTGTAACCTTCATCCAATAAGTCATCGAGCAGAGTAGTGGCGCCACTCCCCACGTCTAAGATTCTTGCATCTTTGATAATTCCTGAGTTGTTAATAAATTCTATACTAACCTCATGCTGTGCCTGAAACCATCCTACTTCTTGGGCTGATTTTAATGAATATACGGATTGCCAATGTTCCTTTGTTGAATGACTTCTCTTGGCCACCATGATTCGGCATCGTGGCTGAGTTGATGAATACTTTCACTTTCAGCGCCGCCCCCTGCGAAACAAAGGTAGTCCTCGGCTGGAAAGAACACATATGGGTAATCCTGAAAGTGAAAGTGTTCTATGTGCGAAGCCTCTGTTGGTTGTATGGACGGATTCATACCCCTGCAATTCAAGGAAAGGGAAGTGGAAGAAATGCTGCGATTAGCTGAGGCCACATATTGTGAAATGAGGGAGCGTAGAACTACTCGTCAATTCAGTGATAAAGAGGTACCTAAGAGATTATTGGAATTAGCGATTAAAAGCGCTAGCACTGCTCCAAGCGGCGCTCATTTACAGCCATGGACTTTCGTAGTAATCTCAAATCAAGAGTTGAAGCAAAAAATTAGAGTTGCAGCTGAAGAAGAAGAATTGAAAACCTACCAAGACAGAATGCCCGAAGCCTGGGCAGAATTACTGGAACCCTTGGGCACAGACCATGTCAAGGAACATATTACCACCGCACCATGGTTGGTTATTCTATTCAAACAAAATAAAAGGTTGCGCGACAATGGAGAATGGGGGCCAACCTATTACGCTACAGAATCAGTTGGAATTGCGGCTGGTATATTCATCTCAGCAATTCATAAAATGGGCTTGTGTACATTGACTCATACCCCCTCACCTATGGGCTTCTTGCGTCAAATTCTCGAGCGTCCAGAACACGAATCGGCGATATTATTGATGCCTGTTGGATATCCGGCAGAAGATGCACAAGTACCAGACTTGCAAAGAAAACCTCTTGATGAAATTAGTATTTGGTTTGAATAATTAGGTGATAACCGTGAATGATGAGCGAATTATCATCCATTGTGACATGGATGCTTTTTTCGCTGCAGTAGAAACTTTGCACCATGATCTTAACCCTGAAATACCGTTGATTCTAGGATCAGATCCTCAAGGTGGCCGGGGACGGGGCATCGTCTCAACTTGCAATTATGCTGCTCGTAAATATGGAATACATTCAGCGATGCCAATTTCAGAAGCATGGAGACGATGCCCTGGAGCACCTCATGGGACCGGATTGTACATGATCAGTACACGTGGATTATATCGGCGGGCGAGTCGTAAAGTTATGGAAATATTAGCAAAATATGCCGATAAATTTGAGCAAGCAAGTATTGATGAGGCATATTTGGATGTGACTGATTATGTCAAAAATGATTGGGATAAAGCATTGGCATTGGCAAGGCAGTTGCAATCGGAAATTAAAGAAAAGCTACAACTTGGTTCAAGCTTTGGCATTGGCCCAACCCGCATCGTTGCAAAAATGGGAAGCGAAGAAAACAAGCCCGCAGGTATCCACATAACAAGGCCTGAACAAGTGATGGAGTTTTTCACACAAAGAGCATGTCGAGCCGTGCCTGGAATTGGTCCGGCATCTGCAACTCGATTGGCTGAATGCGGTATTGAAACGATGGATGAGGCCTATTCGATGGGGGAATTAGCACTTGGAAGAGCCATTTCAGAAAGAAGTGCAAAATGGATGATCAGGGTGGTAGAAGGAAGAACTTCCAATGAAGTTAGCCCACTTAGAAGTCGAAAGTCAATTGGTAAAGAACATACCTTTTCCAAAGATACTACCGATGTGGAACTTATTTTAAAAAGACTTGAGATGCTAATCGAGAGAGTCTTTGAACGAATGAAAAAAATGCAAATCTGTGCCCGATTGGTAGAAGTTAAAATTCGCTACAAAGGCTTTGAAACCCATACAGTACATCGTTCAATTCCAGTTGCCATGGATGAAATATCGGTGTTCCGCAGGCTTGCTAATCGCTTATTTGCAGAAAGTTATGAACAACAAAGGGCGGTTCGTTTAGTTGGCTTTAGAGTTGGCCAATTGGACATGCAAGCAAGCAAACAAACTATTCTTTTCAACGAAGAAGAATAAGTCACTCAAGTTTGTGCATTGCAGTCAATACATCAGTGAAGTCAACTAAATCTGTAGGTATTGATATTCCTTCAATCGGCGCATTCAATGATAGACCTGCATCCTTTTTTTGTTTCCAAGTTGCACTGTTAAACTCTTGAATTGAATTACTTAATGCACATAGGTCCGAATCGCATACGATTGGAGTTTCAGGGAATTTGCGAACATCTACAGCACTACTCTCGTACAGAGTTGAGGTGATATGGTGGCTGAAAAAGGGACACACAGGGGAGAAGGCAGCCATGAAGTCTCGAACAATTCTGTGAATTGTCCAAGCAGCAGATTGGTCACCATCATAAAGACGAGTCTTGGCCATCTCCAACCAATGGCTAGGTAGGATTCCAGTGCCAAAATTTTTCAATGCTTGAGTAGCACTGTAAATATCTAATGCTGACCAATTTTCTTGAACCTGAGACATGCACATTGAAAACTCTGAGAGTATCCATCTATCCTCAATATTGAGGTGGCTTGGAGTGCTATCTAAATCATCAGGAACTTCAAACTGACTCGCAAAACGTGCCACATTGAATAACTTGGTCAAAACTCCAAAATACTTGGCTTCAATCTCCTCAGGATTGATATGAAAATCATCTCCAACTTGGGCATCACACGCCTTCCAAAGGCGAAAACATTCACTACCAATTTTATTGGCCTTTAATTGCACTTGCTTTCCATCTGTACCCTTGATCTTCCAACTTCCGGTTCGCCCACTAGCGCCGCATTCCAAAACCGTATCAGCATCAATTCCATTTCCAAGAGATTTACTCATTTTACGGCCCCAAGGGTCCATTCCAAGTCCATCAATCCAGACATTAGAAAAACCAGGTTTATCGAGTAATAAAGTGCTCTTAAGCAGAGTATAATAGAGCCAAGTTCGAACGATTTCTTTTCCTTGCGGCCTCAAACTAGTTGGAAAAGCTTTGTCGAATACATCTGGTTGATTTAGATAACCACTGACGAAAAGATTCGAATTAGATGAATCCATCCATGTGTCAAATACCTTAGATTCACCAACTACCTTACCTAAATCATCTTTCAACTCATCCCAACTCCCAAGCATCTCTCTGCTCTCCCTGTCAAGCACATCCGAACCAGAAGGAGGTTCTTCTCTCCATGGTTGAACATAGGTACCAGAAGGAGCAACTATGACTTTACTTTCATCTTCAGAATACCAAATTGGGATTTCAGTATGGTACCAGCGTCTTCGGCTGATGGGCCAATCAATACTGATATTTTGCATCCAATCTAGGAGGAATTGCTTGTTTCTAGGAGGTACAAAATTGATTTCCTCGATATGCTCTTTCATCCTTTCCTGAATGTGGGTTTGTCGCACATACCATTCCTTGAGTAAGATTGTTTCAACTGGGTTTTTACCTCTCTCACTGACTGGGACTTCCTGTTCTTTTTCTTGGATTTGGTGAATGCGCCCTTGTTGTTCTAGGCTTTCAATAACCGATTCACGAGCATCCTTTACTTTCATTCCAGTCAAAGGGCCAGAAATTGAAGTCATGCATCCATCGAGGTCGATTGCCTGAAATGGCTTCAATCCAAGTTCACGGAAAACTGCCACATCATTTTGGTCGCCAAAAGAACAAACCATCAGGACTCCACTTCCAAACTCGGATTTTACCGAAGGGTGTGTTACTATGTTTACGAAATTATCTCTACCTTCAACTTCTACTGGCAGGATAATTTTTTTGCCAACAAGGTGAGAATAACGGTCATCATCAGGATGAACTGCCACAATGCCGCAAGCACAAATCAATTCAGGTCTAGTGGTTGAAATAATGACTTCCTCACCATCTTCAGTTTGCCATTTTATATCGACCAATTTGCTTATACGGTTAATACGCTCAACTTCAGCATCTGCGATGGTGGTCTTTTCAACTGGGTCATAGATATTTGGACGTAAATCTTCGATGATTTCTCCCATCTTGAATAATTTAGAAAAAATTGATTGAGTTACTGCTCGGTATTCCGTTGAGTCCGTTAAATATTCCCTTGCAAAGTCACATGAAAGTCCTACTCTTGCTGCAGTATCGCGCATTGCTTGAGTAAACTCCTCGATTGTCTCTCTACAAAGGTGGATGAAATCACCTCTATCATAGGTTCTCATCTTCTTTCCATGTTTCTTTTCAACGGTAAATTCAATGTTGATACCGTTTCTATCCACTCCCCATGGGAAGAACACTTCCTTGCCCAATAGTCTTTGACTCCTTGCAATAACATCAATCATCGAATATTGTGCAACAGCGCCAATATGCCATGTGCCAGAGGGGTATGGAGGAGGGGTATCAATGACAAATATCTCTTTTCCTGAGTCAGGATTGAATCCATATCGAAGGTCATATCCTGAATCAGAATAATGCGCTTCTTGGATTCTCTTTTCAAGGTCTACGGTCCATCTCTTCTCAGGCAGGCGGGGCTTTGCCATCCATCTCACTCCATGGCCGATAAGACAGTCAACGCCTTACGTCCACGGCCGGCTCCAACCAGTTACCTATGAACCCGCCGCAATGCAAGGAGTTATCAGATACGGTTGATTTGCAACTTATCTTCACCATGTGTTAAATCGGTCTTGCCAACGCCAGCATGGGCTTGACCATGGCAGGAGAGGCAGAAGATAGTTCACCAAAGGGTGACCAAAAGTCTGCTGCCAAGGCTAAAGACAGGCTTTCAAACTTAGTTGGGCATGGCAAACAGAAAGCTGGAATGCTTGGCTCACACATGGCTAAAAAAGTGAAAAACTTTGATCCTAAATCAGCCACACAAGCGGTGCTACATGCCCCAAATGCTTTGAAAAGGGAATACAAAAGAGGTGGCCCTTCAGGCGTCATAACCAAGTTCCCAGCCTTAACTATCGCCATCTTCCTATTCGGGACATTATTCTTTGTTTACCATAGCGGGTTCATGGATATTGATGAAGCAAATCCTCGGCCTTGGCAAATCAAAGGAGAACCAAGTCTCAACGTGAATGGTAGTCTTGATGTCTACTTGCCTGAAGGGGACCCTGTTGCAGATGCTATCAAAGAAGTGCAAAAGGATTGGTCGACCAATGTTTTGATTATCTACGTCGAATTAGAAGGTTCATCTAGTAATATAACAGACAGAGGGATCCTTCTCGAAATAGACCGGCTCGAAAAGAAATTGAATTACCTGCAATCTGACCCAACCGATGATGTAGATTACATTCTCTCTCTATCAACTGTAGTAAAGGAAGTTAATTCCAGTGCACCAAGAGTTGCCAAGGCCTTCATAGAAGAAGCAGGTGAACTTGGTTGTAATAATAATGATGATTGTTTGACGAGAGATGTGGCAGGCCAACTATCTGAACAAGTGAACGATTGGGAATGGTTACTTGGTGAGTACAGCATTCCAAACCAAGATAGAATTGGCCAAATAATCGATCAGATGTATGATTGCTATGAAGAAGATGGAGTTGAAAAATGTGAACCAACTCCTGGACTTGACAAACTTGCCAGAGATACCGATGGCGATGGAAACCTCGACAGAGCCGTCATCATTGTCGCGGTCAATGAGAGTATTCCAACCAATGTTTTGATCAAAGGGTACCGAGAAAACATCACAGCCCTCGCAGAAACTCCAAGACCTTGTGACCCTGAAGACCCCGGAGGAGAGTCATGCACCTGGGCGCAACGTGGATTGAATATGTCATTAACTGGCCCAGTTCCAATCACCAATGCAGTCACAGAATTCTCCTTCAAGTTATTCTGGCAGATCTTCCCTATCGCAGTTATTCTAGTCGCTTTGGGTCTTTTCGTATTCCATTCTGATTTGCTTCAAACTGGAAGTATTCGCGCAGTTCAAGGAATTAAGGTCATCATTATCGCTGGACTCCCTACCCTTTGTTCAGTATTCTGGACATTGGGGATAATCGGTTGGATGGGCTATGAGGTAACGATGACGGTCATTATTGTCGGACCTATTTTATTGGCATTAGGAGTATCTTATGGGTTGCACATTACTAATCGTTATGCTGAAGAAAGCGGTGACCCCTCAGAAAAGATGAGAATCGCCTTTGCTTCAACGGGGAAAGCCGTTTTCCTATCAGCGATAACTACTGTTATTGGGTTTATTTCACTAACCTTCACACCAATGGCTCCGATTGCCACGGTAGGATGGGCATTGAGTGGCGGAATAATCGTAGTTTACTTCCTGACGATGATAATGGTCCCCAACCTGACCATTTTATTAGATTTAAAGAAGGCTAAACATCCACCATTACCGGTTTTTGATGCAGCGGTTGATATTCCATTGAAATGGAATGTACCCGTCATTGCTGTCTTCATACTTCTTATCGGATTATCAGGTACTTGGGGAATGGAAAATGTTGAGGAAAATATCGATCTTTTGGGAATGGCTCCCGAAGATGAGCCAGCGGTTAAAAAGATGAAACAATATAGCTCGGAATTCGAAGCAGGTCAAATTGGTATGCTCCTCATTGAGGGATATATCAAAGGAGATTCAGACGATAGTATTCCGGAAAACGATGATCCATTCAAAAATTTGCAGGGTATTGAGAACCTATCGGCAAAATTAAATCTCGTCGACCATACTACTGCAGTTAGTATTGTGTTCCTAATGAAATCAGTTGGTGTGTCAGTTAATTTATCTGGAACAGACCTGCAAATACCTTGTGAATTACTTCCTGATGGAATCGACGAATTGTGTGAATTGATTATTGGCAATGAAGTTGATGACGACCTAACATTCTGGCGTCTACTAGAAGATATCGATAAGAACCCAGCTCTCACCGAGAACTCCAAACAAAGGCAGCAAATTTTCCTACTCAATGTATTCTACAATAGTCTAACCGATGAGACGAGATACCTATTCACTGAACCTAACTATGCCAAGTCATTAATTTACATAGATATGCCATTTTTACCGGTAAAGGATACCGAAAAATCAGTTGTTGACATCAACCAACATGCATCGATGACTTATGCAGAAGGTAATGTCCGAAGTGGCGAACTAACTGGTGTTGCTGCTGTTGCAATAGCAGTCAATAACCTCATCGTTGATTCCCAATGGTCATCTCTTGCTTTCGCGGTCATCCTGACTTTGATTACCCTTGGAATTGTGTTCAAGGATTTGCGGTTTGCCTTATGGACAACGTTGCCCGTAGTAGCGACAGTTGCGCTGCAATGGATGGTGATGGCATATCTCGAAGTTTCATTGTCATTAGTTACCGTTATGATCGGCTCAATTTTAGTCGGTGTTGGAGTAGATTTCTCAATACATATAGCTAACCGCATACGCGAATTGGGAGGAGGGATAGAAGCCATACGGACTGCAACAGTTTCTACTGGTATGTCATTATTCGAAGCCGCAACTGTCACTACATTAGGATTAGTAGCCGCTTACCAAATCCCTATTCCTGAAATTCAGCCATTCGTAACTGTAGTCATAGTGCTATTGTGGATTGCCGCTGCCAGCGCATTATTACTATTACCTGCAATTTTCGTCACTCTCGAAAAATTAGGTATGGGGAGTACTGGTGGAGCCGAAGCGATGATGAGAAAACTAGGATTGACAGGTTCACAAGTTGCAGCTCGCGATGGCTCAATAGATGCAGTTGTTGTGATGGATGATGTTGAGGATGCCTGGTGAGAAATCTCCTTGAGAGCAATAAAAACGTTGATTTCAAACTCGAACCTCGTAAAACATCACAGCCGTCCAAACTACGGGTGAATGATTCATGCTAACAAAATCAAAAATTGAAGTGGATTGCTCATACTGAAAACCCTCATACCACCAATGCCCCTCCACTCTCCATGACCAAACACTGGCTCATGAAATCCGAGCCCAATGCTTACCATTGGAATCAACTCCTAAAAGACAAAACCACTCACTGGGATGGAGTCAGAAATTATCAGGCAAGAAACACCATGAGAGACCTAATGAAAATAGGTGATCTCGTACTATTTTATCACTCCAACTGCAAACCACCCCACATAGCAGGCATTGCCAAGGTCTGCAAAGAAGGATACCCAGACCACACTTCTTGGGACCCTGATTCCCATTACTTCGATGAAAAATCTTCGCCCGAAAACCCTCGCTGGATGATGGTTGACATCGAAGCAATTCAATCTATGGAAACTATTGTTGACTTGCCTCAAATGAAAGGAGACCCATCTCTAGAAGGAATGCCATTATTGGCTAAAGGGCAACGCCTTTCAGTACAGCCAGTATCACCTGAGCACTTTCAACGAGTTTGCCAACTTGGTGGTTTGGAGGAATTATTGTGGTAAAGCAAATTCCTGTATCCAAGAGGGCATCTCAAATTGAATATGCAATTCGTGATGTTGTTGTTCCAGCAACTGCTTTAGAAGCAGAAGGCCATGAAATAATAAAACTCAATATCGGTGATCCAATTGCCTATCCTGGCCTGCCCACGCCAAGTCATATGGTCGAGGCATTTCAAGCTGCACTCGGCAGAGGAGAAAATGGCTATTCTCCATCATATGGTTTGCCAGCATTACGCTCAGCAATCGCAGAAGATGAAATATCAAAGGGGTGGGCATGTAATCCCGAAGATGTCTATGTTTGCCATGGTGTTACTGAGGCACTACAAATTATATTTGCAGCAACTCTTGAAAGTGGAAATAAAGTTCTAGCACCAGGCCCACATTACCCCCCATACATGGCATATCCACAAATGTATGATGCTTCCACAATTGAATACCGACTTGATGCCGATGATGGCTGGAAAGTTGATTTTGATGATATCGAAAAGAAAATGGATGATAATGTCCGATTACTTGTCATGATTAATCCAAATAATCCAACCGGAAATGTTGCTTCAGCAGATGAAATCGACAGACTTCTTGATATTGCAAAAAAGTGGCCAAATTGCATGATTATTGCAGATGAAATCTATGATGGATTAGATTTTACAGACACTCAAGTCAGTATTGCAAGCAGAAGTTTTGAGGTACCAGTTTTGGTATTGAATGGAGTCAGCAAAGTCTACTATGCACCAGGATGGAGAATAGGCTATTTAGCCATACATGATCCTACCTCAAAAATGAACGATGTTAGGGATGGAATAGAAAGAATACTTCGCAGCCGTCTTTGCGCTTCTACTCCTGCCCAAATGGGATACATTGCGGGCCTAAAGGGAGATCGGAGGTGGATGGATAACCACACTTCTAAAGTGATGAAACAAAGAGAATTATGCCTTCAGAGAATTTCTGAAATTGAAGGCTTAGAAGTACAATCTCCTGGTGGCGCATTTTACATGTTCGTGAGGTTGACAGATGAAAAGTGGGCAAATGACGATAAAAAATTCGTTCTTGATTTACTACATGAAGAACATGTGCTTGCCGTACACGGAAGTGGTTTTTCAAGTGAATTAGGCAAGGGGCACTTCAGAATTGTTTATCTTCCAAACATTGATACACTTAACATTGCATTCGATAGAATCGACTCATTCTTAACTCGCCACAGATAGTAAGGAATTAGTCTTTGTAACCATGACTTTGATGTGCCCTTAGGTCTTGGGAAGGGCATGGGCGTATACGAAGCCGTAGGCTTCGCACACACGAGGAAGGTGATTTTCCCCCTTTTATTGGTTCTTTCTTTACTCCTTTCTTTGCCTTTAGTAAGTGCACAAGATGAAGTTGAAGAAGAAAATGAAGGTGCTGAAGTTATTGACCAAGGCGCTCTCAAATTTGAGCATTTTTATCCCCTTATTTTGATGCTAGTTTTAGCATTTATTGTATGGCGATATATGGTCCCAAGTGCCCTTTCATCACTCCAAGTCGCCTTTGAAATAGACGATGGTCTGATGGAGGTACATAGGCTAACGAGTAGCCGAGAAGATGCAAGGAGTTTGTTGAAACTTCCATCTGTTGGAATTGGGATTTTAGCTTATATGATGGCGATTTCAGGGGTTTTATTGCTTATTGCGGAACTTATTTTCAATCCAGTGGTTTACTTAGAACTAAATGTGTGGATTATGTTTGTATTGATTCTCATACCAGTCCTTGTCTCTCCACTAATCACGATGAACGCACAATTACAGCAATTAGGAAGTAGCGGTACAAAGAAGAAAAAACCACTTCAAGCACTTTTGAAAAGGCTGGCCACACTTTCAATTCTTCTTGCAGCAACAGGAGCCGTGTTTTGGTATAGTATACAATTGAATGGAATGGTTACCCCTGTTTGGTTTATTTATGGACTGTTGGTTTTCATGGGACCTACAATATTGGCTTATGGTCGAATCATGGGCGCATCATGGAATATGTTGATGCTTTCAAAAATGCGAACGATATTGAAGAAAGAGACTCCTATCGACCCAGACCCCCCTACCTTTGGCAAACAGGTTAGCTCCATTCTCCTTCTTTTCTTCCTTCTAACTATGCCAATTGCTGCATTAAACGGAATAATTACGGTACTTTATGTGATGCTTGATGAACCTGCGAATGCCGAGGATATCTTGAACTTCGGAGGAATTATCGGGCATTCACTCTATACATGGGCGATTCAAGATGGTGCTGTGCAAGAAGTACTCCGCCAGTGGGTAGATGTCAAAGATATGGCTGGGTTCTTAGCGATTTATCTCTCACTTAATGTTGCAATTGTTGGCCTTGCTTTCATTTTTGAATTAACTGGCAACCTTTTCCTTGGAGGTCAAGCGTTTGGAGGAATTGGCGGAGTGTTACTGGCTTCACCGCGTGAAATAAGGTCCGAAGAGCCATCACAATCAAAGATTCTTTACTTCGCATTCGCTGGTTTTAGCGGTTATACTGTGATGTTGCTGATTATGATTTGTTACAAAGAATTCAGCCATTTCATGCCCTTTACTGGCTGGATGAGTAACAAAGGATTCGGTGAAGAAGTAATTCTCACTGGAACTTGGCTGTTCATAGCAGTCGGTCAAGCAATATTTTTGTTAACTTGGATTTTATCAATCGTGAGGTTTGGCTCCTTGAAAAGACTTCAATTCGACCTCAACCCCGAACAGAGGCGTGAAGGTGCCATCATGACTGGTGGTGGAACCGGTCTGACTGAATATGTAGACAAGGCAGCCGGGCGAGATGATGTTGATGCCTTGAGGAGATTCCAAAGAGATAAATTTCAGGGGGTTGATGAATCTATAGTTAGGTTGGAAAAGCTTCGTGCCTCAATGCTTGAAAAAGCGTTGCGGGGCTTATGGCCATTGGCTTTGGAAGAAGCAAGAAAGGTATTGGCAGTTCAGGGTGGTGAGGATGATGAAGCAAGGATGCTGATGGCAGTAGGTCATATTGCATGCAGAAGATTGGATGCTGCACGTGAAGCGTTGCATGGCCTTGAACAAGCAGATGGTTATGATGAGCCAGAATTAATTAGTTTCATGATCGAGTGGTTGGACCCGTGGAATGGCAATGTTTCAGAAGATGACATTTGGGATTGGGAAAATAATCCGACCATGGATCACGTTAAATTCCTTAATCAGCGCTTTAGAACTTGGAAGGCTGACGAAGATGAAATGAGCGCTCATAGCGACCGCCTAACTTCTGTTGGCGATCTTGGGACTATTGCCATTCTAAGAGCCCAAAACCGTTCAGAACAGGCAATTGATATAGCTGTTGAATTGATAAAACGAGACCCATTATCAGCACGAGCAAGAATTGCAGTAGCCCTTTGCCTCCTAGATATTGGAGATTGGCACGGGGCCCGAGACATTACTACTGAATTACTAGAAAGCGATACCCTTGACCCGCGTGTCCAAGGCTTAGCATTGGCAATGGGTATGCAAAACAAAGATATTGACGAGATGGAAGTGCGTTTAATCGAAGGAGATCAGATGGAAGGAAGGAGATGGATTGATGCTGCACCTTGCAATCCCACTGCTGCCTTATTGGTCAAGGGAGGGGGGGACGAAGCCGTCAACGCCAATGTCTTCATTGCGGCTGGAGAAGCAGTAAAAAATAAAGTCACTCCGAGGTTTAAAGCAAGCAAATTATGGGTGGCATTCACTTGGTTGGTGATGATGCCTACATGGGCAATGATTGGAATATTTGCTGCTGAGAAAGTAGGCAATACCGCAGGAATGGCCCTTGGAATAAGCATCATTACCCTCCATATATTTGGAATAAGATTCGCGAGTAATGCTAGAAAGGACATTAAATTCCGGGACCAAAAGGGTATGATTAGTTATGCCCGCCGCCTTAAGCGGAATGGCGTTAAACTAGAGTCTGATAATGTTCCTGTGGCAAATCACCTTTTGCTTAATGGTCTGTTAATGACGGTAAATGGAAATGTATACGATGTTGGATACCCCGCATGGATGTTCTTACGCTTCGAGGTTGAGAAAGAAAAATTGGTGAAAAACAGAATTTCCCGAGCAGCAAAGAAAATGCGCAAGGGTACCAAACCTAGAACTCAACGCTTAGGTAAGGGATGGTGGTTGAAGCATGAGCGAGAGCGAGGAAGAGACTTACCAGTGCTTGAAGAAATAATTGGACCCCCTGCATACCGAGGTAGGGCACAACATATTGCAATGAAAAAGGGTGGAATGAAGGGTTCAAATATTCTAAAGAAAAAGACATCGGGCAGGAGATCGGTTGCTAACAGAGATATGTCTAATCGAGGGGTCCCTCAGAATACTAGACGCTCTGAACGCACACCGGCAAGACGTCCCGCACAGAGAGGTCAAGAAAGCAGTAATGATGGTTTCGATTTCAGTTGAATGGACTGAATTTTGGAGCATCATAGGCTGAGGATTCAGTAGGCCAGCAATAATGAATTCGGTTGAATTGTTCTTTTAATATCCGTGCTCTTTGACGAACTTCACTATCACTCTCTCCCACGGCGGATAAATGAATCAGTTCTGCAACTTCATCCATCTCATCCTCTTTCATTCCTAAACGTGTCATTTCAGGACTGCCTATTCTAATACCAGATGGGTTGATTGCAGAAGTGTCACCAGGTAGCATGTTCTTATTCATAACTAAACCACAAGATTCTGCCCGCAAACTGACTTCTGCACCTCCTCCAAATCCAGAGACATCAACTAGTAAAGTGTGACTTTCAGTAAAGCCTTGGTCAGCGGCAAAAACTTTCATTCCACGATTCCATAATGATTCCCCGAGTGCCTTGGCATTAGATATCATCTGCTTGGCATAGTCGACTTGGAATTCTTGGGCTTCTGCAAGTGACACACCTAAAGCAGCGACATTATGAAGGTGATGGTTCGAATGAACTCCGGGGAAAACAGAACTTCTAATGGCTCTATGTAAACGCTTTCCATTGTTTAATTCTCGGTCCTCATTTGCTAAAATAATCCCATGCTGAGGACCAGCGAATGTCTTGTGAGTAGAAGCACATAGTAGGTCTACACCATCTCCAATTGGGTCTTGAAAACAACCACCTCCGATTAATCCTAGAACGTGAGCAGCATCGTACATGATAGTTGCATTTACTTCTCTAGCAGCTTCAATTATTGAATCAAGTTCAACGGGGAATAAAAATACTGATTGGCCAACATAACACACATTTGGTTTCTCCCTGCCTATCATTTCCACTGCCAATTGTGTATCGATAGACATGGTCTCAGGAATTGATGGATAAGTCATTGTTTGAAGACCGCGCAAACCAGCAGCCCCGAATCTTTGAGTCGAGATATGAGCGCCTGCTGCCAATTCTGGAGCCATGAAAACGTCCCCAGGTTTTGAAATTGCGAATAATGCTGAAATATTAGCAGAAGTACCAGATACGGGTCGAACATCGGCAAAGGGAGACTTGAATAATCTCTTTGCTAAATCCTCAACATGGGTTTCAATCGGATCATAATCCGCATTACCCTCATAATACCTTGATCCAGGGAGACCTTCTGCGTAACGATTGTGAAGGTCGCTACAAAACATTTCTGCTGCTCTTGGACTTACTAGATTCTCACTGGCAATCAGTGGAATACTTTTCTCAAACCTTCGATGATGTTGCATCACTTGGTTTTGTAGCCAATGTAATGAGGCGGAAGGCTCAGCATTAGAAGGAGGAAAGGCTGGTGGTTCAGGAAATGGCACATCACCCATGAACATGCCTTCTTCAGACGGTGTATGAGCATAATGGTCGAGTACACTCAGAATCAAAGATGTCAAGGACTACAACGAGATGGCTCATTACATGCCAATCATCGATGCCCCAGATTCAATCCATGATTCTGCGATGAGCCAACGGTTAGCAATGCGTTTTTCCTTACAATCAGGATTATATAATGAAATATCTCAAACCGGTTCAATTCATTTGATTCAATCCGTCGATGGATTTCTTGATTGGTTCAATCTAATCGAAGAACTTGCTCAAAAACCCCTAGGGCGCCGTTTGGCACATGCTGCTGCAGATCACGAAACTCTTCACTTGATTAACCGTACTGTACCTCCACCAAGAGGGTTTTTTAGCAAGAAAAAGCGTTTGAATTGGCTTCTTGAAGATTGGCAAGAGAGAGGCATAGGAAGCCTAAGGGAACTTTCTGAAGGGAATATTCAGGTAAGTGAACAAGTCCAATCTGCAATGGCAGGAGGTCAGGCTGCAGGAGCATGGGAATTCTTGACATCTAAGCGTTATCGATTTCGCTGGGAACAAGTTGATGCATCCAAAACCAATATTATTCTCGACCATGACCCTAGAATTTCTCAACCTCCAAGGAAAGTCATGCCTATTTGGAAGGAAAAAAACTCACAAAGTATTGGGAAGTTTGTTGATGTAGATACTCATCCCAATGGTTGGCAATTTAGAGGAAATCGCTCATTTTTACTTGGAAGAGACCTGTTGCTTCGGTTTGAGGATGAAATACTCCCTCATATAGAGATAAAATTTGATGATGGATTAGTTGTTTTTAATGGACTTGATGATTCATCAAGGGAAGTGGTTTGGAACATATTTACACGCGGTCAAATGCAATCCTACCTAATAGGAGACGACCATGTTTTGATTGATGAAGTTGAACGCTGGAAAGAAATTGTAGATTTTAGACTAACACCAACTGGAATGGGGGAACTAAAAGAGGTGGATGGATTTGATCAACATGGCGGTGTTAAATTTACCTTTGAACAGGTCTATCATCCTGCTTTTGTACTTGGAATGCTAATGGGTTTTTGGCAACGTGCATATGGTAGAGATTGTAGAGGAGAGTGGGTCAACGAAGGGGATAATCATGTATTCATTATCTGTGGCCGACATATCTTGGCTTGAAACTTGATGCAACGTCTGAAAAGGGTACTGCGAGACATAACTAAGTGTCCAACTACCCATAGGGTTTATTGATGAAACAGGGCTCGCCGAAAGCACTGCTCATGACCATGTCATGAAAGGGGGACAAAAGATGGCGGTTTCACATAATCAAATGGCATATGCTGCCATTCTCTCAACCATGATGTTTGGTGCTATTTTCGTAGGCGCCAGTGGCTATATGCAAACCGATTCTGACATCGGTGGTTTTGAGAGTGCAGGGGACTCACTTGACCCTGGTGAAGGTGCTACCTCAAAATACGAAGATAACGATGGAGATGGCCTTGCCGACAGCATGGAATTATCAACTTATGGAACCGACCCAACCAAACGGGATACCGATGGTGATGGTTTGAATGATGGTTGGGAAATAGCCAATGGCCTTAATCCACTAGATAATGGTGAAGGCGACGAAGACGAACCCGATAATGCCCAGACAACACCCGATAGTGATGGGCAAACTACCGAGGGGGAAACATGGCCAAACCCCGAAGATGGCCCTCATGGGGACCCTGATAAGGATGGCCTCACCAACACTGAGGAAGAAGCACTTGGTACAGACCCAAAAAAGCCTGATACTGATGATGACGGTTTGAATGACCGCTGGGAATCCTTATACACCACCTCAATTACTTGGAATAATGAAGAAATAAACATGTTCGATCCATTGAATGCAAATTGGAATTGCTCGATGATTAGTGATGATGCTACTAGACTGCAAGTTATCAAACCAAAGTTCGATAATTCTGCTATTCGGCCTTCATTCGAAGAGATGCACGTAAATGGCTATGTTAGTTGTGATGCAGTCGATGATACTGATGATGATGGATTATTGAATTTTGAAGAGGAATTATATGGCACTAATCCTACCGTTAAGGATAGTGATGGAGACCTATTAAGTGACCCCGTTGAAATCGGCTTCAATGCTGATTCCCAAGGACGAATTAGCCTTGACATGCATTGTGGAGTCGCACTCTTTGATAATATCGAGAAGAAAGCACCATTCCATGATGTCAGTGGTGCATCTGGATGGTCTTGGTTCCTTGAGGACATGGATGGTGATGGATTCAAGAATGGTCCAAGCGACTGGGATACTGATGGCGATGGAATGCCAGATGGCTTCGAGCATTGTTACGGAGATATTCTAGACCATCCAGCTGCAGGTGTAGGTGCTGACCCAAGTCATGTACTAAGTCCAGCTAATAGCAGTGATTCATATGGAGACTGGGATGAAGACGGTTTGTCAAATGTTGATGAATACAAAGTTGCAGATATGTTTGGTCCTGATAATTACACCAACCCTTGGAAAGAGGATACCGACTCAGATGGCATGCCAGATGGTTGGGAATCAACAAATGGACTACACCCTAGGAATGGTGCCAATGCAAATGAGGACCCAGACAGAGATGGCTGGGATGCTGACGGAGATGGTTCAGTCTACTACTCTTCTCTTGAAAATACTGCAACTGTATATTCAATTAATTATGAATTGGACGATTTCGTTGAAGAAAATTATACTGTCATAACCATGAGAGTAATCTTGGCAGGAGGTACTATTCAATACGTTCCAATTCCAGCACCTGTAGAGGGCTACATCTACGAAATCAATGTTGATGTCGGAACTAGAATCGAGTCTCGCTTGACTAGCATGATGGTCATTGTTGAACCTAATGAGCAATTCACTAACTTAATGGAGTACCTTGCCAAGGACAAAGATGGCGATGGAGTTATTGACGGTCGTTCAACTGATCCTCTAGTTGCAGATACCGATGGTGACGGCCTAAAAGATGGGATTGAAGTCATGGGTTGGGAAATCCTCGTTGTCAACAAAGGAACTAACAGAATTATGGTAGTAAGCGACCCAGGTACATGGGATACGGATGAAGATGGATTATCTGATTTCAGAGAATTTTCCGAGGTTTGTGAGAATGGTGGAAATGCCTCAAACCCTGATACTGATGGTGATGGTCTTGGAGATTATACCGAAGCAGTTCACGGTTTCGAATGGGATGGTGAGGCATATTCCACAAGTCCATGTATGTTCGACACTGATAATGATGGATTGGAAGATGGTGAGGAAGTAATTGAAGGAAAAGACTTCTACATAACCCACGCAAACAATTCAGATACTGATGATGATGGATTGGTTGACGGTTCTGAAGTCCTTCACATTCCAAGGCATTGGCAAAACCCTACAAATCCACTAGTCAATGACACAGACTCAGATGGTATGTTAGATGGCTGGGAAATGCAAGTTCAGTCTATTGAAGACAATACCAATTCCCATAGCCTTTGGGTTGTAGCAGAACCTTGGCTCCCACCAAGTTGTAACTCAATGTCTCAATGTGGACAAGGCCCTGGTGGATTTATGTTCCAAAATATGAACCAAGGTTTTATTCTTGAAAAGAAATATAGCATTTCTGAAATGAACCTTTCAGGTTTTGCAATACCTGATAATGACAAATGCAGCTGTAAAGGTAGATGGGCACTGGACCCATCTCTTGGTAGTTTGAAAGACGATACATTTGATATCGACAACGATACCCTTTCAAATTCTGCAGAAGCACCGGATAGATGGAATACAAATCCAGTCGATGATGATACTGATGGTGACAGTCTGCCAGATGGCTGGGAAGTAGAATATTCCCAGAAAGCATTGGAAGCAGGATTAGTAGATAATGCAACCTTGTCTGCAAATGGTGCCCGTGGACCAATGGACCCATCGATGCCCGATAGCGACCTTAATGGAATTAACGATGGAGAAGAAGACCCCGATGATGATGGGTTGAATAGAACCGGTCTGTACAACCGTTATTGCCCAGATTGGGATGACCCAGCAGGCTCAAACTGCCACATAGATCCATACACACCAGATGGTTCAAAATTCTATGATAACCTCGAAAATTATACCAACTTAGAAGAATTCGAAAATGGAACAAATCCAATTTCAAATGACACTGATGGCGATTCATGGAATGATGGCCCTGAAGTCTACCACCAAGACCATGACGATGATGGTATGGCCACTGGATGGGAATATTATTTCGAGTTTGACCCGATGGACCCTGCTGATAAATTAGCAGATTTCGATGGAGATGGAAAGCACAATTACTGTGAATATTATTGGAATACAAATCCAATCGACAGAACAAGTTTCCCCGGTCAAGGACAAAGTTGTAACGACCTTTAATGATACGAATGAAGGCAGTCTTCATATCACACCCTTCTGAAGCAGGCCTGCGGGGGAGAGAATTGGCCAAGTCAGAGGTTTGGATTTCTTTGATATGTCTACTTCTTAGTAGCGTATCACTTGGCTCAGCCTTTGCTGAAAAACATTACAATTCCAGCAATCAAATAACCCTCAGCGATGCCATCATCGAAGATTGGCTGGTAATTGAAACTCCAGCAGGTATTTCTTTTGAAGATGAAATAGTCGTCAGTGGGTTCACAGAAGTAGAGACTACATTATTGAAATGGGATTTAAGAGATTCCCGACTGGATGAAGGAGATAATTCTAGAATTGAGTCCCTAGTTGAAGAAAGTGCTGGGGATCACATTGCGTTCAGTAAAGTAGCAGAAAATAGATGGAATTGGAGTATCACAATTGGAATCAATAATTCTGTATCTTGTATGTGCATTTTAGAATTGTTGGGTTTGGCTGAAGATGGCGGAGTTGCTCGAACTGGAACCACATTCATAACTGGAGATGTGAATGGTTCACAGGCACCATTTGGTATTCTGTTCAGCCCAACGATTCATACTATTATTTCTACAGAAATAAAATTTGAAGGGATTATCACCGATGATTCTACAAACCGAAATGATGGAATGTTTGAGGCGATGCTGTGTAGAGAAAGTGATTGCCCGCTTTGGCAATCATGGAATACCAGTTCCCAGTTGATTGAAAATACAAAGTTCCCACTTGTTTTAGATGAATGGAATGACCAGGACCGTTTTTCAGCAACTTTAGATTTGGGCTTCCCACAACTATCATCATTGGTTGATGGAGTGTGGCTTGGGTGCATTATTGCCACTGATGCAGCCATGAACGTTGGCCAACCAATTTGGTTTAGGGTTTCAGTCAATCGCTTGTATCCTGTTGCCAATCTTTCTGGACCAAACCAAGTCAATGAAACAGAAGTAGCGCTGATTGATGGAACTGCATCTCTTGACCCAGGGTGGGCTTGGGAAGGACTTCAATTCATTTGGATGATTCATGACTCTGATGACAACATGAGAGTCCCTCATCAGTGGGAGTGGGAAGTCGGCGCAGTTCTATCACTCGATACCAATAATAGTGGAGATTTCACGATATTATTGACAGTAGTGGATTGCGGGGGAAAAATGAACTCGACCTCGCACAATGTGAAAATAATCAATCAAATCCCACGCCCAAAAATTGTTCTTGAAGGTGTTGAACTTAAGGATGATGAAGTGCTTAGATTGCCCAAATCAGAGTCTTGGTTTTTTGACAGTAGCCAATCAACTGATGATGAAGTAGCCAGAGGTGGTGTTGACCGAAAATGGTATCTTGATGGAGAGTTGGTGGGAAACACCGCAATCTTGGAATTGAAATTTGAGCAAATAGATGGCTTGCATGAATTGATTTTAATCTTGACAGATGATGATGGAGCAACAGACAACCTTTCCATTCAAATTGTCGTCGCTGGTGCTTCTATGGACCCATCTTCAGCTACTATTGAAGGTGAAACGGATTCATGGCGAGCCATTGCCTTCATTGTGATAAGTTCCGGAGCCCTAATTTGGTTGCTAAAAATACAAATCCAAAGCAAGGGAAATTCTACAGACTCAAATCAGATGCCGTCATGGAAAAAAGAAAAGGGTCGGAAATTACAATCTAAAGAATCATTTTACGAAGATAAAGATGGCGACGATTGAAGAACCAGTTGCCCCTCGCGATTAATATGTTCAATGCTGATGCCTACATCGCATCACCACCCAATGCGATAAGTGAAAGTGAATTCCGTCAGCGTCAACGTAGATTATTATCACAATTAGAAGATGATGAAATACTGATAATAACTGCTAGGAAACCATCAACTCGTAGCAATGATGTCGAGTATCCATTCAGAAATAACAGCGATATGTTGTATTTTTGTGGTTGGACCGAACCCCAAAGTATTCTTTTCGCCCACAAAAAAGAGGGTGATTGGTCGGTTGAACTTTTTGTTCAACCTCGGGACATTCTAATGGAGATTTGGCATGGAAGACGGCCAGGGCTTGAAGGGGCCCTAAATCACTGGCCGATAGATGAAGCACATAGTATCGGGGATTTTAAGGAAATCCTGAGTGAAGTTTTGGCTCAATCATCACGAGTCTACATTAGAGGAGGGCTTGATTCAACAGTCGATACAATGGTAAAAGAAGCAATGGAGGCAAGAGACCGTCCTCGACAACAATTAGGCAATGGTCCAACAGCAATAGTGGACCCCTCAATGATGATTGCAGAATTAAGACTACGAAAATCAGAGGCAGAAATTGAATTGATGCGACATGCCTGTAAAGTTAGTTCAGGTGCTCATATCGAGGCGATGAAGAATTCCTCTGAAGGAATTGGAGAATGGCAATTGCAGGCTATTATTGAAGGGTATTTCCGATGGAATTGCCAATCATGGGCCTATCCTAGTATAGTTGGATTTGGTGAAAATGCCACGATTCTTCACTACCATCAAAATGATTGCCGCTGTATAGGAGAGGAGATTGTTTTGATCGATGCCGGTTCTGAATTCAATGGATATGCCGCAGACATCACTCGCTCTTGGCCAACTAGTGGTTGCTTTACTGAGGCACAAAGGGAAATTTACGAATTAGTTCTCTCTGCCCAAAAGGCTGCCATTGAACAATGCCGAGTTGGTAATCCGTTTAACGCACCTCATGAAGCTGCTAGAAATGTCTTGGCAGAGGGTTTAATCAATCTTGGAATTAGTGAACAAAGCCTTGAAGAATCATTAGCTAAGGATGGAGATTTGGGGAAATGGTATATGCATAATACCGGTCATTGGATTGGTTTAGATGTCCACGACGTAGGGATATACAGGCCGAATGGAGAAGCACGGTTATTCGAAGAAGGAATGGTCATCACAGTTGAGCCAGGATTATATTTTGGTGCTTGGAGGGACGATGTTAATGTTCCTTCAAAATATGCAAATATTGGGGTCAGAATTGAAGATGATGTACTAATTACCGCCAATAACCCAGATGTTCTTTCAAAGGATTGCCCTAAAGAAATCGATGAACTAGAAGCGATTATAGGCTCAAATTGTTGAGGTCTTAATATGTCTAATTGGAGAGAAATTCTAAATCAACTCAAGTACTGGTCAAGGGAATCAAACGGAAAATATAGGCTCGATAGAGAAAGTGCAATAACTCTTTACAGAGATGCAGATTTGCATGCATTGCGTTCTGTAGCTCACCAGCGCCGTCTTCAAATGCATCCTTCGAAAGAAACTACTTACTTAATCGATAGAAATATCAATTACACAAATATTTGTACAATTAATTGTCAATTTTGTTCTTTTTACAGACCCCCAGGTCATGAGGAAACTTATACTCAAACATTTGAAGAAATTAGTCAGAGAATCTTAGAACTAGAGGCTCAAGGAGGGACGAGAATATTGATGCAAGGAGGAGTAAATCCCGAACTTGATTTACAATGGTACTGCGACTTGTTATCTGCACTTAAAGAAAAACATCCAACCATTCTCCTAGATTGCTTTTCACCTATTGAAATTGATGGTATTGCTGAAGTATGTAATTTGTCAACACTTGCAGTATTAGGGCGATTGAAAGAGGCTGGTTTAGATGGTTTGCCAGGAGGAGGCGCAGAAATGCTAGTTGATTCAATACGTAAGGATGTATCCCCAAAGAAGCATGCTGCCGGCGAATGGATGCGAGTTATGCAAGAAGCTCAATCACTTGGACTAACTACTAGCGCCACTAATGTATTTGGCTTTGGAGAAACATTTGAAGATAGAATTGACCACCTGCTTTTTGTCAGGGAATCTCAAGAACATTCCCTAGCCCAATGGGGAAATGGTTTCACTTCCTTCATTGCATGGCCTGTTCAATTAGAGAATAATTCCTATGGCCGTAGAAATAAGGGCCGGAATAAATACGAATTGGGTGCTGGACCAAGCGAATACCTTCGCCATATCGCTATCTCAAGGCTACTACTTGACAATGTGGAACATATTCAGGCATCTTGGCCAACCATGGGAATGGGGGTTGCACAAATGGCCTTATTGGGTGGTGCAGATGATGCTGGCTCAACTATGATGGAAGAGAATGTGGTATCAGCATCAGGCACAGATAAGTTAGAAGCTAGTGAAGCAGAATTACAATGGGCAATAATTCGAGCAGGATTCAAACCAAGGCGTAGAAATAGCCTGTATCAATTATTAGAGACTCCTGCTTCTTCTGAAAAAATTGGGAGTTTATCGACTCCGCCACCCTCACAATAGTAATGATGTCATCATTCCTTGCTGTGGAGTGCTAACAATATGTTGTAGACAAGCATCTCTCATGTTGAAAGGTGTGCATTCCATCATCAAAGGATCTGGAATAGAAGGCCCCTGCATTGAAAAAGAACCGATTGTAGAACCTGTGGAATTATAGTAGACCAGCCAGATGTGTGCTTCGATGTTCCTAGTTCCACCAGTATCGGATTGCGGAACATATTCTTGCCCTTGGAGAAGGCCACGATAAGAAAGATTGTTTTCCGCCCCAAAATTGATCCAGTTAGTGATATCATATCTCCATTGTTTGACGTCTTGACCTGCACACCAACCAGCTCTACCATATGGCCATGAACCCATTTGGTTAGCAACTACCCCTTCATCTATCAGATTCTGACAACCTTTGCTTTGGCCTACAATAAGGTGATGCTCCATAGTTGAATGACCATTCATCGAATAATGATGTTCGTGATTGCAAAACTCCGAACAATTTGCGGCATCCGAACCAAAGCCATGACCTGTTATGGTGGCTACGATTTCCGCCCTATCTGCTCCTTCAGGAGGAGTGAATAGATGTTGACGCTTATGCTGACTTTGATTGTTATACTCTCCTTTGAATTGACCACCTGAAAATGCATATTCTGCGGCAAAGGAAGTATCATCTTCGGCCCAGTTTGAAAGTAAGACGGTCATTTCCATCCCCATTTTATTAGCTCCCGAGAATTTGAATCTGCGTTCTCCACCGTCCTGTACCATCCAAAGATATGGTGTGATATCAGTCAACCACTGACCTTCTCTGCCATAGGTAGTGATGTAGCGCACGAATTCGGTTCCACATACAGAGGAATTATCAGCATCACAGATTTTCAAATAGTGTAGGTAATCCCATTCATGGCAACCTCCTCCAGAATAGCGATTTCTATTATCTTCACATGAATGATAGGCATAAACTTCCATTGTGTCGAATCCAGACATAGTTGCTGCATCTGGGAATGTAGCATTAGAATATGATGAATAGCTACTAGTCCAACCACCTGAATGCCACTGCTCAGAAAAGATAGGCACAGTTGTTATTCCTGGGTCAGTGGTGCGGATGCGATAGGTGTATTCACTATTCCAACTATGAGGTTCATTGGCGAATTGCGAAGGGTTAGTACAACAACTACTTCCTTGGGACCAATCATGTAGGCTGCCTGTTTCTCTAGCTTGTTGGAAGCGGTCTATGCCGTAGTAAAAAGTTCCCCAGTTTTGAATTAATGAGCCAAGACCACCGTTAATTGAGCCTCCTTGCTGGTCTATGAAATGAATTCTTGGCATCCACTTTTCTTCTTCAGAGGACGTTAACTTGGATTCGACATCAGCTTTGCGATTTACCACATCACTATGGTATGAGGAATCAAAAGAACCGTAGAATAGATGCACATTATCTGGTAGAGCACGGATAATTGTGGCGGGATTATAAGTCCAAGTCCCCGAGTTACTATTTCCGCTTCCATCGGTATATTTGAACAAAAATAGATAGGTGTCATTTCCAGTCCATTTATTTTGGAAATTCCACGTTGTTCCAGCGAGTGTTGGAAATGAAAAAGTAGAGACTATATCCATCCTTCCATTGCCATAGGGGCCACTATTCCATGTAACTGGAAGTTGGTTAACTGTACATCCTAATTGATTGACAGTCCACTTTGTAGGCGTATCAGGGCATTGGTCAACATTAGAGAATACACCATCGCCATCAAGGTCAGCACAACCAACGTTACTCACTGCAACACCTTCTGGAGTACCAGGACATTGGTCCTCATCGTCTAGAATACCGTCATTATCACTATCTCGTTGGTTGCCTGCACAACCGAATTCATCGACATCTATTCTATTTAATTCAGTAAAGGGGCATAAGTCCAGTTGGTATCCAGTTTCATTAAAATCGGCGACTCCATCATTATCATCATCGTAGTCTTCATCGTTATCTCGACAACCATCTTGGTCCCAATCTGAATAACTATCACGGAGCCATGCGATTGCTCCTGTTTGACAAGAATCTTCGGTATCGTTCAAACCATCATTATCATCATCATAATCTTCGTCAACATCTCTACATCCATCCGAATCCCAATCAGATGAAAACCCACTCAACCATGATGTTTCACCGATGGGACAAAAATCCAAAATATCGATCACACCATCATTGTCATCATCTTCATCCTCATCACTATCTCGACAGCCATCTTGGTCGTGATCAATATCAAGACTACTATTCCAACCATACTGCTGTGGACAATTATCAATACTATCTGCTATACCATCATTATCATCATCTAAATCTTCCCAACCGTCATGGCAGCCATCTCCATCAAGGTCTGTATCAGGACTACTTGACCAACCATCTTCGTCTCCCCATCCCTCTGGGCATGAATCAAATTCATCATCGATTCCATCTCCATCCATATCGTTAATTCCACTACCAAACAATAGCGTGAAACTACGGTTCGTTGAAACTACGCTCCATGTCCCACAGGTTGCTTGGGCAAGTCCTGAACCACTTTCATTGATAATGCCGAGTTCAATAGCAAAAGAACCTGTCATTTCGTTAAAGATACCGGTATAATTTTGACTAAAGAATTGTGCTGATATGGAACAGGTCTCCATTGCTTCGTGTTCAATGCTACCTCGTAAGGTGAATTCTGCAATTTCATCTAATTCATAGATTGCTGATAAGAGTAGGATTGGTGGGGATTCAATTGGAGTTAAAATTTCAACAAGAATATCACTATACTGCAATATTTCTCCATCTGTGAAAGTTAATTCAAAATCAACAGTCCATATACCTGGAGTTAGAAAACCAATAATTAATTGAAAACTCCCTTCATCTGTTACACTGAAGAAAGAACCCTCGGGTTCAGCATCAATGATTTTTTCATGTTGGGAACTAAGGTTCATTGTTACCTCATCACCTATTTTCCAGCCTCCAATTTGTCCTTTAATTATAACAGGTGTTTCTATCGTTGAAAATAAAATTGGTGTTAGAACTTCTAAACTACGTTCTATCTTCTCCTCAGGCTCTTTGGTGCTTATGATTTCCACATCGTTTGAGATACAGCCCGATAGTGGAACTAATGTCATTAATATCAATACCGAGATAGCAAATCGGCACTCCATGGTTTGCCGACAACGACATAGAACAAGAAGTTCACGCAGCAATTGGATGACTATCGTCTTCAATCCTAATAGAATCCTCGATACGCCCATCATTGATGTGAAACTCTTCAATCATTGACAGCTTAGATGAATGAGCAACCCTAATTGGGTGGACCCAAAACAAAGGACCTTGTTTTTCTCGGTCTATTCGTATTACCATCTCCCAATGAATAGCGGCTAAGCCACCATGATTACTCCCCGGCCAGTGTGGCGTAGGTGGAGATAATTCCAATTCACCTCCACTAATTGGCAAACTACCTCTACCACCCCATGCCATCATCCTCAATGGGCGCAAGAATAAACCACCTGGGGCATCAAATTGCATCAACGGTGTCTCTTCTCCAAAACCTCCACCATCTGACAATCCTTGTTCCCAATAATGGGGTAAGGGTGTTGAAAAACCAGGTGGAGGTTGAGAATTAATTCCCTTGTATAAGATCTCCATAACCTTCTCTCTAGTTGGAGGGAGGGCGCCCACTTGCCACCAGACCTTTGCCGAAAGCCAATCATCTCTAGGTTCACTAAAATTGATTTTGCAATGTAATTTAGAATCAGCAACAACAGGGCTCAGAAAAAGAATATCAGGCTGAGCAGGTGGGTCGGAAAGAAACTCTCGTTGGTGCTTGAGGTCTCTAACATTTGCAACCAAACGAAGGAGGTATGGTACCATCATCAATGGCCCAACATATACGACAAGGAATGGGTAATCCAATAAACCAAATCGCACTCCTCCAAATATTGTCTCGGGAAGTAGTCCTAATGCAACAAGCAATGGCTCAATAGTTTGAAACAATAATCCAATCAACAATAGAGCAACAGCAAAGGTAACAACTTTACGAGCATGGCGATGGATAGGATTTGGCCTAAGGTACCAACCAGTACGCTGTTTTTCGACTGCAAGCGGAGGTTCTTCTGAGTCGATTTTGAGTTTTGGTTTGGGTTTGAACGATACCTGTTTTCCATCTGGCCCTTCGATGATTATTTTTCGCTCTACAAACCATTCATCTTTGCGGCCCACTCTAAAAGGTGGCAGTAATTGTTCGGCACACTCAATGGCCTCCTCTTCATGGGATACTTCGGCAATAACCTCTTCGTCATGAATACTTGGCAACCTTTCTGGAATCATCAAAGAAGATTCAAAAGGAGGGTAGCGTATTGAAGATTCAGCAATGATTCGATAACTCAAAATATCACCTACTCTTTAGTATTGCAAACCCTGCTTTAAGTGCTAATGGGCGGAATTTCGGTACTTTTCTCAATAAAGTCATTCCCAATGGAACCGGTTTTTCTATATCTCCTTCTTCATTAATTAATTTGATAACCTCAGGTCTTGAAAAGATTTCAAAATGAGTGTCCAATTCATCATCACTGCATGAAGTAACGAATAAGTCTCTCAGTGCTCTTGCTTTCTCTTGTCTTTTCCGCATACTCATTAATGGTTTGGCAATTTTTTTCATATCTTTTTCAGTTAATTTATTGCGATTTATACCACTGACCAAGCCATCAATAACAGAATCTACTGCTTCAAATCCAGGGCCAATTCCTCCCCCAGTTGTCGGCTTTGACATACCACCTGCATCACCTAAAAGAATAGAGCGGTGTGTCCATGGTTTTGGGACAAATCCACAGGGAATTGGTCCGCAAAAACGGGCTGTTTCTCTACAATTTTCAAATCTCTCACTCCACAGTGATTGTTTCATTAAATAATTAATTAATTGCTCACAACTCCTGCCATCTAGGTCCTCTGCTCTTGACCAGACACCAATGCGGTGAGTCTTTCCATTAGGAATTGCCCAAGCAAAAAGACCAGGAGCAACATCATTTCCAGTGAACATATCAAGATATCCATCGACTCCTATATAACCAGTCACCTCAACTTGATATCCGATCATGAATTCCTTTGGTTTGCCCATTTTCAATTGACGCCGCACCCAACTATGGGCGCCATCACATCCAATCAATAGCGAGGCAGTTATGCTTATTTTTTCATTTTGTTTTTGGATTGTAAGTGAAACTCTTTCCGTATTGATTGAAACATCTAGAGGTTTGGATTTCAACCATAATTCGGCACCAGCCTCCAAGCCTTTGCGAACCACTCCTTCATCGAATAACTTCCGGCACACAACATGAGTACGAATGGTATCGGCACGACCGATTTTAACTTCAATTCCGGAAGGACTGTACATCCTTGCTCCATTTACCTGACTGAGAATAGTATGTTCCAACTCAACTTTCTTCATCGACCCTGGATTAACTAAACCTGCGCATTGAAATGGTTTGCCAATTTCAGAATGTTCCTCTAATAATAATACGGAAATACCACTCTTTGCTAAACGAAGAGCAGCATAACCACCAACAGGCCCAGCGCCGACGATGACCACGTCCCAATGCGATTGCTGGCGACTCACGAATAAGGCTCGATTATCGAGAAGGCATAGACCTTGTGTATTTGAAAGGTGATTGAGTATCACTTTTTCTTGCTTTTACGCTTACGGGGAGCGAATTTGAATTTGATATTCTTGCGGCCATCGAGGTATAGAGTTGCAGTAAATGGTTTACCTTTTGCGGAAATGAATTCTTCAAGTGGGCCGACTTGGTTTTTCTCCACAAGGCTAATGCATTCCTCTCTGCTAATCTGTCTATCTTTGACAGTCCTCGCGATTTCATACTCCTTGACACCATCTTGCTGCACCTGGAAATGAGTTTTGGTTTCTATTACAGATTTACCTTTACCATCATCTAACAAGGGGGTTGGGTCAACCTCATACTCCGGCAATTCCTCTTGTGCAAACTCAAAGCTAACTGCTAGGACTTCCCTTTTTGAACGACTCTTTTTCTCGAGGAATAAACAAGCACTGAATGGATTTCCGCGCTTTGAAATGAAATCAGAGAATATGGGAGTTCTTCCTTCTTTTATCAAAATAATTACTTCTTCATTAGACAACTTTCTTCGCCCCATCATCTTTCGACCTTGTAGTAAGATGCAATCTAGATTGCTACAGCCAAAATTTTCATCGTCAGCAAAAATACTTCCTGAATTGCATATTGCACATTCACATAATTCCTCAGAGTTATCGGCGTTAAGTTCCTTTGCAGGCTTTTCTTGGAAATTTACTTCTCCTTTTTCACCGATGGAGATGCCAGTAGAATAGGTCTCAGAGTCTGTTCGGCGAACAAAACCATGCAATTCATCAATAGAACCTTCTGCAAGCAATCTCTGCATAGTAGGACGGTCGAAATAACGGCCCATGGAACGCTTCCAATAGACTACATCACAGTTCTCAGAACTACATGAGTAGCGTTGATCTAATTCTTCTATTACAGAACCACAATTTTTGCAACTTCCTACTGAATCCTCGTTTTTGAACAAATCCTCTTTCTTGAAATTAGAGAAACTCTCCACTAGTTCTCCAACTTTAGAGGTGATTTCCCCCATATAATCAGAACTCTTTGCATCACCCTTTTCCACTTCTGATAAGCGACTTTCCATTTCTCCGGTTAATTCAGGTGAAGTAATCCATTCCACAGGTATATGTCTGACTACATCGATTAGGCGAATCCCATCTGGAGTTGCGCGTAATGAACCATTTTTCAATCGCTGAGCAAGGCCCTTTGTAATCAGTTTCTCGATGGTTTCTGCGCGGGTGGCTGGAGTCCCAAGGCCTTTGCCTTTTAGGGCATCCTTGAATTCATCATCCTCTATATCACGACCTGCATTTTCCATGCGCGATAATATGCCTGCATCCTTGAAACGTGATTTTGGTTTGGTCACTCCTTCTTGAACCTTGTATGTATCAACATTTGCACTTCCTTGGGGTTTAATTTCCCCCCAACCCGATGGCATCTTAGCAGACTTAGGAACAACCTTTCTCCAACCCTCGGTCTTCAAGATATTTGCATCTGCAAATAATGCTCCTGCGCCCAAGGTTGCCTTGCGCTTTTCATCTTCCCAAAGGGCATTTGGATGGAAGGATGCCAAGAATCTTCCAACTATCAAATCATATACCAAACGGGTCCTTCCTTCAAGTTCTGAAGGTGGGACTTTGCCTGTAGGGATAATGGCATGGTGATCACTAACTTTTGCATCGTTGAAATTCCTCTTTTCGTGTTGCAGGCCATCTTTGAGAAGACGCTTTGCATGTTCTGCCCAAGCCGATTGTGATTCTAATTTTCCAATAATATCCTTGGTTTCAGAAACCGAGTCTTCAGGCAAATATTTTGATTCGGTTCTTGGATAAGTAGTGACCTTGAAGCGCTCATAGAGTTGTTGAGCATGACCCCCAGTTTCTTTGGCTGACATATTCCATAATTGGTTTGCCACCTTCTGTAAAGTCGTTAGGTCGAAATTCATTGGGGAACGCTCGGTTCGTTCCTTTTGACTCATGGCAACATCTAATTTACCAGCTGTTAATTCAGCCTTTAATGAATCCAATTCACTTTGTTCTATGATGTGAGATACTGGCATTTCACCTTGTTTATTTGAACGTCGCCATTTGGCATTCCACATTGCATCATCTTGGGATAATTCTGCATCAAGTTCCCAAAATGGAGAAGGAACGTGGGATAGAACCTCTAGTTCCTTGTCGACGAGCATAGCCAAGGTAGGAGTTTGAACACGACCTAGGCTGATTGAACCCTTTTGACCGCGACTACGTAGACGCAAAGTGGCAGCACGTGAGCCATTCATGCCGATCAACCAATCTGCTTCGGCTCTACTACGAGCCGCATCACCAAGTGGTTCATATTCCGCATCAGGCTTTCTATCATCCCAAGCAGATTGTAAGGCAGAATCAGTCATTGAACGCATCCACATTCGGCTAACTTTTACTTTTACCTTGGAATGCTCTTGAATTCGGCGGAAAATTAGTTCTCCTTCTCTAGCAGCATCGCAAGCATTGACTAATTCATCTACATCATCACGCTTGAATAAAGCGACAATTGCTCTTAATTGGGCCGCTTCATTTCGGCTTCCTCTGGCTTTTGTTTTGAATTGTTCCGGAATAATTGGCAAATTATCCATTTTCCAAGTTTTGTATTTTTTATCATATGACTCTGGAGATTTCAACTCAAGAAGATGCCCCACTGCCCAAGTAATCAAAAGTCCACTGCCCTCATAATGTGAGTCCTTCTTGGATGAAGCACCTAAAACTCTGGCAAGGTCGCTGGCTACACTTGGTTTCTCAGCGAGGATGACGGCCACCATAGAATTGAGTCGCCACAGCCACGATACTTAATGCCTCACTTTAGATGGATTTCTTACAGGTACTAGTATAGTACCTGCTGGATATGCGAATAAAATTTGGTTGGTTTTTATATCTCAGCGAAAACGACTTTCATCCCATGGTTCAGTTGCTGCCGGACCAAGACAATCTCGACATCCTGGATATCCTGCGCTAAGGAATTCTTCTACTAACTCCATCACTCTGTGAACAAGGTGTTTTATTTCACCCTCAATCCAAACTATTTCCAAAGGTGGTTCCATTCCCCCTAAACGGCCGATTTCTTTTTTTCCATGTACTAGACTAACATAATCAAAAGGATGAGAGTTGATATCAGGGAGTAATAACCTTGCAGGAATATGTTGAGAAACCATTCCAACTATCGGTTCGGCAATTTCAACAATTGATGAAGGTAGTAGTAGTTCAATGCCTTCTTCTCGAAGAAGTCGGCGGGTGAATTCACCAAGACTAGACCTATTTACATCCATGCGCTCACCATGGCGAAGCGCCGCAACGCTTGAAGGGTGTCGGCTGAGCGAGTATGATGATGGCGTTGCTTTGGACCTTGTTTGGTAGGCCGCTTGTGGCCATCCAAGATTCCGAAAAGGCGCATAGCAGATCATTGAGGTGGATGCGGATTTGCAACAAAATCCCCCCAATTCGCATGCTGATGAAAGTTTCTTTGCATCCCCGTACCCTAAAAACAAAATTGCTAGATTGGGATCTACGTGGACCAATTGGATTAGCAGCAGGGATGGATAAGAAAGCAGAAAATGTTGCTGCTTGGCATAATATGGGGTTTGGGTTCATCGAGGTAGGCGGTTTCACTGCTCATCCCCAAGAAGGAAATCCAAAACCTCGAATGTTTCGTAGCGGCACGCATAGGGCACTAATCAATCGAATGGGATTCAATAATCCAGGCGCAGAAAAGGGGGCGCAAACCTTGGCAAAGGTTCCAGCAAAAGTAAGACAAGGAATGCCAGTTTTTGCCAATCTAGGTCGCTCCAAAATTACCTCAAATGAAGATGCACCTGAAGATTATTCCACTAGCCTTGCATCCCTATGGCCAGTCGTTGAGGGTTTTGTTGTCAATGTATCTTCACCAAATACCCCTGGGTTAAGAGATTTACAAAAGGGCGATGCTTTGAAATCACTACTCGAGGCATGCATCTCGATGGAAGAAAAATGCGGGGGTGGCAAACCAATATTTGTGAAAATAGCCCCAGACCTAAGTAATGAAGGGTTGGATCACATTATCGATGTATCTCGTCAATGTGGATGTGCTGGAATAGTTGCCACAAATACAACTCTTGAAAGGCCCCAAGCCATCAATGCAAAATCAGAGGCCTTCGTTAAGCAAGAAGGTGGACTTTCGGGCAAACCACTCAATCAACGTTCCACAGAAGTCATCCACTACATCTATGCAAAAACCAAGGGTGAATGGCCAATTATTGGAGTAGGTGGGATATCTAGCACTGAGGATGCTTGGCAAAAAATAATCAATGGTGCAAGTGCAATTCAAATCTATTCGGCTTTGGTATTCAAAGGCCCAAGTATTTTGAAGGAAATCCAAAAAGGATTAGGGGGCAAGTTGAAGCAACATGGCCTTTCATCCTTGAGTGAAGCTGTAGGTCTATCTCACCGAGGTAATGAAAATGAATCTGGGTAGAAGAGGTAGATTACTGGGGGCTGGCTGTATCGCTTTGTTGGCTTTATCTGCCACTTTATTCCTATCAGAGCCAATTCCATCAATGGCTGTAGATGAATTGATGAAATCGCCAAGCAAATATGAAGGCGACGAACTAAGTATTCGAGGAGTTGTTGTCAACGGTTCTTATGATTCGCAAAACCTTCTTTTCTCACTTGAAGGAGCGGATTACAACCTGAGTATTGATGCAAACAAGGCTGCAATTCCTCAAGCCTTTGGGGAAGGTCTTACCATTCTCGTAGATGGCACATTGGTAAAGAAAGGAGGATTGTGGGTGCTTGAAGCAGAGTTACTCACAGTCGGCTGCCCGAGTAAGTACGAAGAATAATTGTCGTAGACTTGAAATGGGGGCTCCATCCCCCAATGGCTGGGATAGGAGGGGTGTTGACGTGCCCTGTACCGCAAATCGTGACTGGCGGTCCGAACGCCTTTGGGCGGCGCAATCGAGCTCGGAGTTTCCCTCGCATGGACGTCGATGTCTCGCCCTTGAGTGACTCGGGTTGTCGTGAACTGTACCCGGAAGGGGACGGGAATCGCATAACTGGGGAATCAGGTCAGGCCGGGAACGGAGCAGCCCTACTCAGGGCCATGGGTGCCTCAGGGATGCGGGGCGGAGGAAGTGCGAGGGTCTGGCTCTGAGAGGCGAGCGTCCACCGAGGGCCCTCCCACTCATTTCAAAATAATTCACACTTTGTAATTCAAATATCGAAAACAACATCACCAATCCAGCCAGGCCCAATAATATCTGGAACTTCTGGATAAGGTGATGAAACCTGTTCCGCAGCACCTAATTCTCGGACCTGTAAATCATGCCTTGTAATCGCCTTGATTTCAACTTCTCTCTCAACTTCGCTTGCATCTACCCAAGCAACTTGGCAATGCAATTGCTGACCTAGCATGAATGAGATATCAACCACCCATTCATTGTGAATTTCTGCTCGATAAAGGGTTTCTTCCAATACTTTAACCAGCATTCTATCCCAATCATCTTTCCCTATATTCCACTGAGAATGATGCCACGGGAGGTTAAACTCGGTGGCAGAGAGTAAGATGCTTTGCATCCCAAGAACTGCCTCTTTTAGTACTCCTTCTGGAGAACTTGAGAAGGCCCGCAATCCAATATCGGCGGTAGTGCCGAATGGCCATGAACTCATGATTTCACCTTTGGGATATTTGCATCGACCAGGCGACTTCATCCAATCTTGTACATAGGGTCTTGCGGTCGATTGCAAAGTGTGCCGCATCTTCTGCTTGTAGAATACATTCACAGGCAGCATTAGCCAAGTGAGCCATGTCAAGGTCAGAAAGCGAAAGCGCACGGGCTGCTACGACTGCAACTACTGCTGCATCAATCAACCCGATTTGTTGGCGAGGCTCAGGTAATGTGCAGGACACATGAATGTGTTCTTGATCAGATTTGTAAAGATCGACTCCATTTTGGCCACCTAGTACCAAGAGGGAATCCCAACCATGTTCTTCTACTAATTCCCAAGCAGCCTCTTCCTCAGTTGATTTTGAGAGACGTCTGCGCATTAATTCTAATCCTCTTGATTCGAAGATAACCACGTCTGCACCTTTGGTGCGGTGCAAACCTGTCAATTTAGGGTCGCAAATAACTGGGACTCCGGCTGTCTTTGCATGTCGAATGAGAGATTCTGCAGTTTCGTCATTAACAACTCCTTTTCCGTAATCGGAGATAACTAAGGCACCGGCTTTTGGTATTAATTCCGATGCTTGATTGGCCAATAATTCTGCAACTTCGCTTGACACGTCATCGAGTGCTTCTTCATCGACTCGTAGCATCATTTGCTTATTGGCAATCAGGCTTTCTCTACTGGCAATAAATCGGGTCTTTACCGTGGTTCTCCAACTCTCAAGAACTGCAACACCGTCAGACTTGATTCCTGCTTTTTCGAGTGCATCGATAACATCAGACCCTGCTTCATCATCACCAACTACACCAAAAATGGAAACTTTGTGTTGCAGAGATGTTAGCCCCCTAGCCACATGGGCTGCTGCTCCTGCTCCTTGTTCACGCTGAGTTTCCTTGAGAACTGGCACCGGTGCTCTTGGGTTGAGGTTATTTGCATAGCCATAAATGAAGCGGTCTAGCATAACGTCTCCAACAAGGACGACCAAACTTGGAGCCATATTCTCGACACGTCGTCGAGTATTCTGTAAGCCGTCATGGATGCCCCAATCGCCCTCGTCCATATGCTTCCCTCACCCTATCGAAAAGGAGGAGTCATTTCATGTTGTCCCGAATACTGGTGGCGATTGCAACATGAACCTCGGTTGGGATGGACAGGCTGCGGCGCAGGCTTGATAGAATTGCATCTTCATCCAAACTGATAACTCCATCCTCCAAAGCAGTTCGAACCGCATCAACGTAAGGATGTATGTTAGATTCTAAGCCATCAAGTAATTCAGCATGTGCAATAACTTGTCCAACTAGCCTTCCATGCACTTCTAAACTAATATCTAGAGTTTTGCGTAGGGTTTCTAACATCACTTGTTCTTCTTCTATTATTTCTCCATCCTCAAGTGCCTGTTCCAATAAGTCTCGGTAGATATTTTCTCGGTCAGGACCTTTGCTTTCAGTGAGGGTATTGAGGGCTTCTTGTTCAATTCTTGTAACTCTTTCAGGACTCATTCCAATGAAGGTTACAATTTCTTCAACAATCCCTCTTTCTGCTTCTGAAAGACTTCCATCTCTCCAAGCCCTCTCGAAAACTGCCTTTACCAAAGCCTCACTGATTTTACCTTCCATTCCAAGACTGCCTTTTGCTTCAGAAATTGGCACAACTAGTGGTTCTTGATGCCAATTTAAATTCTCATCAACATGTGATAATAAGGTGAGTAAATCTTCGTTATCCTCAAACTCACTGAGAGGTGAAGGATTGCCATCTGTGATGACCTCTAGATTGAGAACTCTCCTGCGTATTTCCTGACTTCGCTCTTTACCCTTAGCAGTCAGCATGTAGACTCGACGACGTTGCTTCGCACCATCGACGTGGCGATTCTCCTGTTCTATGTCTTCTGATTCAATCATCCTCTTCAAAGTCCTTGGTAAGTGCTTTCTTTGGATGAATACAGCACTCGATATACCGGCTTGAGTATTTTCTGGTGGAGCCTCCCACCCTCCGACTTTCAGGAGCTTATCGGAAAGGTGAATCAAGACCCTCTCTTCAACTGTCAAGACACCGAGTTGGCCACTAACCATGCTTCCACCATTATGGCCACAAAGCATCGAGCACTTCAGAGATGCGGTTGCGTGGGATTGATGGTGAGTTACCTTTCGCACCCAATTAATGGCAACAGAAAAGGGCCGCGACCTGAAACCACGCCAACGTGGAAATCGGCCTATTTTAGAAAATGAAGAATTACGAGATGTCCTAATTGCAGAAGGGAGTGGTTGGAGGGTCGAGCCTCCAATCTCAAGCCGCCTTTGGCAAAAATCAGCCCTTGGAAAAACCATCAAAGGAGGATCTGTGCTGCTTTCACCTGCTGAAGCCCTGTTTTGCCATTGGCACAGAAACTTGGCACTTCCAAAGAACTTCATGACAGAAATGCTTGCTTCAAACCCAAGATTCTTACATGAGGCGGTGGCTATTGAGGCGGTTCGTTCTGGTGGAGAAATATTGTCAATTTGTACTGAAAATTTACACCATGGGAACCTTCGATGTGAAAACACATGGGGTATGAGATGGGAGAGAACCTCCCACCCCTCAAAAGATCCACCTGTTTCGCAAGTACGATGGTTCATCTCCTCTGACGATTTGGATTTGGCTGACCTACAATTATGGGTTATGAAAGTAGAAAAAGTGGGCCAAACACCAGAAGTTGTTGTTGTCGATTCTGAATATGGTTCTACAATCTATCGCCTATCATCACCAGACCCTCGCGGCAAATTAAGGCCTCCTTCTGAAATACAAATACCTGACTTGGGCGGAGAGCAGAGCGGCTTCATCCAATATGTAAATTGGCCATTACCAAATATTGGAGTACCTCAAGCCGGAGGGATTAGTCTGGATAATACCGAGAAAGAATGGTTGGAGAATTACCTCCAAGGAACCGAACATATTGGTGATGCATATCTCCTAAATGAATTATTAGAGCGTGGACTTATTGCAAGACCTGGTTTCAAATATGGTTGCAAATGGAGAGTATATGATGATGATATCTCAAAAGTCCATGCACCTTGGTTGATGTCAACTGAATCCGAAATGCCTCGCTCTTGGGAAGAAGCCTGCTTACGGGCTCGCTTATCAGCAGGCGTCAACAAAAAGTGGGTTTGCATTCAACAAAGCTCTGATGGTGCTTCATTCCTGTCTATTGAAAGGGTCTTCTTGGGGCGCTGAGAATAAGGCATTTGTTGGGTTTAGAAAATCATCAACACTCGAAACTGCCACAGGCTGTGGAGGGATGATTTTCTGTTTCTTCTCGATTCCAAGAACCACCCAAAGAGCCGCTAATAAACAAACGATTAGAGTTAAACTGGCTGGGTCACGGAAAGTTCTGATTACATCTGCTGTTCCAGCAATCGCTTCTCCAGTAACTTCAACTTCAACTCTCTCTACCTTACCCAAGTCATCAACAATGATGACTTCTCCCCTTGCCAGCATTCCAGGTGTTAGAAGACCATTTGGTTCCACCGTTAGGGTGATTGATGAGCCTTCTTGTATGACTACGCTTTCTTGAATAGTCGCCACTCTTGAGAGAGGGCCTTCGACAAATAAGTCCACAGTTCTACTACCATCACCTTCGATCTCTAATTCTATAAAAATCTCGGTAGATATACTGGTTGAAACGTCAGCTTGTGTCAGGCTTGGCAATACTCTATTGAAATGAGTTGACCAAGGGATTGCAATATCCCAAGTTGTATTTCCGCAACTAATGAAGCCAGTTAGTAGACCATAGTTACCTGCAGAGACTTGACTATCGAATGATAATTCAACTTGCTTCCACGACTCCTCCTTGACTACCGTGGTCGAGTCAATGATAGCTATACTTCGACCGTCATTACTGTTCATGGAAACTTGAGGTTGGCATTCTTGAGTTGATTTCATGGCAAAGAAAAAAGATTCCCCTGGTAGGGTAGTTAATCCACCAGAAGGTGGCAATACCTCAAATTCTTCTTCACAGGTAGGCATTGTCAAGTTAAGCCCCCATAATTCACCTTGCATTTGGAAAACCACTGCGGTCCATTGGACTAAGCGACCATGTGAATCCCTAACTTGAATGCCACTTGCGCCAAATGTATCACCTAATTGGAAAGTGTCACCTTCGCTACCTTTGTCTGCTGCTCGCATCAATTCATCTCCACCATCGGCCTCTATGATTCGCAGCCAAGGAGAATCTGGGTCATGATTGACTACATTGTTTTCGATGTCGCCGGTTGCTAAATTTTGGGCGCTAACTAAGAGGCCTGAGCCTGGGAGTCTAGCATCGAAATTATCTTTAGTACGGTGTTCTATCCAAAGCCATTCGTTTTCTGCTAACGGAATACGGAGTGCTGAACCTGAATTTGACATCGGTGCCAAAGATTTCATCGCTGCTTTACATTCGCCACCTTGTGAATTCCAAGAAGAAATTTCGTGGTTTCTTTCAAGACCTAGCAATTCCATTGTCGCAGCCATTGGCAGAGCAGGTATTGCTCCATTTCCATTCCAATTACCACTAGCCATGATATCCCAGTCTCCTACTCCATACCAGTTTTTTGAAACCGTTTCATCATGCACAGCATAAAGGTCTAAGGCACCAATCTGATGAAGCATTTCGTGAATAATTGTACCCCTATAGTTTGAAGAGCGCAAAGATGCCATGGTATAGTGGTGAGCCACAAGTCCATCCTTCAGATCTATCGCCTCTTGAAGTGGCCCAAAGTGGCTCCAAATTCTGGAAGTAGCACCTGAACCATCTTCTTGTGGCCTTGCGGTGTGTAAGATTAGCAACCGGTCAACATTACCGTCCTTATCCAAATCAAATGCAGACCAATCTATATTTGAGGCTAATTGAGTAATTACTTCTGCTGCTAAGGCGGCAGGTCCTCCTTCGACACTACCTACATCACGGGTGTTTTCAGTATCGTAGCCATATGAACTAGAAGGAAGAGAAGCACGAATTATTTCAGAATGGTAGGTTAAGTTGAGTGTGCTTTCCCCCCCACTCATCGCTTCGATATATCCTACAGCGCCATTATTACCGTCAAGAAGGCCCTTAGCCTGAATAATATCACGGCCATTTCCACTCGCCTCATCGCTAAAGTCAACGACTACAACAAGCCAATTTTCTTGTTCTTGAATTCCAACGATAGGAGGTTCTAATTCTGAATTAGCATTTTCCCGAACTTCCTCAAACCAAGTTTGAACGACTTCTGGGTTCGACCATCCGACAAGACCTAGGATGATGAAACCCAAGGCGATTGGGAGGGCGATTTTTGCCTTCATGATATTATCGGCTGAAGGGCCAACCAATAGAAGGGTTCTGCTTTATTGTTGGTTTATGTAAGCAAATGCATCGTTGGGATGTAAAACCAAGCCCCATGGAAATTTATCTGAAAGGGTCAGGTTTCCATCGAATCCAACCTCCATAATACGTTCTTTTTGTCCTGATTTGGGCCATGGGTCTACCATTGATGCCAAAGCCAACTGAAAATCAATCTCCCTCAATTCACCATCAGGCCTTGCAGCTGCTATATTCAAAAGAGATAATCCACGTAATTCGATGCTCAAGGAATCTAAACTTTGCTTCATATGTTCAGGTAGTGGACTACCATCACATCCCGTAATAATTAGATCTGTCAAGCGTTGTATTTTCGCTGATGCTAAAAGGTCATTTCTTTCATGGGGGTTTAGACAAAGAGCATTTGCACTACTAGTAGCCATCAAATTTGGTGTACTTGAGGAGAAATCTTTGGCGCAAGCACCGGCACAAGCACAGGATACTACTGCGATTCTTCTCAGGGAGCCTTCAGAATCCATTATACCCTCACCATGTGGAATGTTTTTTGATGACATATTTCGATCTTTAAATGGAGATATACAACTCTCAACGAGAAGCCAGCAAGACATTATCGAGAGAAGGCGGATTCCTGTTAAGTGAGATGGAATGGACAACCACACCAAAGCCAATGAAAAACCATGTATGCGAATGCGGAACCATGTTAGAGAATTGGCATCCAATAATCCAACCACACCAGCCATCAGTGCAGACATCATCGCCAATAATACAATTAATTCAATTGATAATACCGCAAAGGAAATCCTCAAGATTTCCACCGCATCATATGTTGCAACAACTCCTGATTCACTACTCCCTCGGTGAGCCCAAAGCATAACCGTTGGAATTAGGTATAGCATTGTCAATAAAAGAATGCTAATGCTAACAATACCTCCTATTAGGATAGTGCTACCCAACCAATGCCTCTCTTGAGGCAGCATTCCTGGACGTGTGAAATTTATCGCTTGCCAACAAACTAATGGGATGATGGTTATCAAACCAAGAAGCAATGCTGACATCCAACGTAGAGAAACCCATTCTGCGGGAGCAAATACGGAGAGGCATTCTGATACTTGGCAAGGCGATATCCGGATTAAGTACCATGCAAGAACTGAGTCGATGAAAAACATCCAGATGACCGACGACACAGTCAAGGCAAATAGTAACAAACCAAGTCTGTTCAATAATTCATCTAAGTGGCTGCTAATTGGACGAACTAAATCTCCCGCTAAGGATAAACCGTCAGCCATCACATAGTGCCAAAGGTGCTTTGCTCATGACCACTGCGGTTAGAGCATTTGTTCAACCTTTAGTGGAGCCTTGGCTTGTGCATAGGTGCGATACAATCCATAACCTGCCCAAAGTGCTAACATTCCAACCAGTAAGTTCCAACCCCAAGGTTTGGACGTTTCCAATGTCCAGAAGAAGAAGTAGGAAAGAGCTGCAAAGAGTATGCCGCGGCGAATTGCTTGAGGAACTGCCAAACGCATATCTAGGTTATCTGGTCCTCCAGCAAACTTTTTTTGGTAGAATTCCCCCTGGAATACTGCGGCAATCAACAAGATAGAGAGGGTTGTCCAATAGTAGAGATTTCCTTGAGCAAAGAAATTGTCAGCTAGTTCTTTTTGCTCTGCAGCCTTAACTGCCTCAGGGTCAACTTCTTGCTTGAATAATTCATCATAATCTCCAACTGAAATTGTGCGCAGAGATAACTCCTCGCCCTCCGAAACCATTGCACCATCAGGGGCTGCGATGCTGAATGTCAAGATATTCCAGTGGTCGCCCTCGTCAAAAGTACCATCCCCGTTAACCGCATTTCCTACTAATGAAAAGTAGATTGCACCTACATCTGAAGATGGCGCAGTCCATGGAACTAGCCAATCATTTCCTGGTTTTGATTGAGAAATCCCATCGGGATTATCCTCTGCTTCCCTTGTACCTTGTTCGTCCAATGGAGTGAATGAACCAACTCCAAAATCAGTCATCAAGAAACCGCCCTCGGAGTTTGATTGGTGCTGTAATGAAATTGTGAAATTGTAAGTATCTCCAACAGTATAGGCCTGGGGAACTCCGCTAATGGAGACAATAACTGCAACAGAGGGCGTTCCACCACCATGGCAAGTACAGCCAAACTCCACCGTAGGATCAGCACCATTGCTGACAGGTGGGCCACCGCTAGAGCCAAATGCAGGGATTGCCAAGAGGGCAACACAAGCCAATGCCATGATGATACGAGGAACTGTTAGGCGCATCAACTCAACCTCATTTCCTGTGCACCGATGGGCCGCCCTTGAAGGTTACCACTTGGCATTAAGTGGGAGGGCACCTAAGCGAGGAAGCATTGGTTAGGGAATTATTGAAACAGGATAACGTTGACCATTAACTGAGGAAGTAGCATGTGGCCGTTTCCAAAAAAGGAAAAAATGGAGTGGTTAAGGCTCGACGATAGCCGCAAGGACCAATATTCTCAAAAATTATATCGCCGTATGCTGTATGATAGAGAACCAATTTTGATAACCATGGAAGACAAATACAAAGCACGGGAATTAGTCGCCTCAAAAGGAGTTTGCAAACTTCCCGAACTTCTTTGGTGGTCTTGCCAAACACCAGTGAAAATACCATGGGATGAATTACCTGATAGATTTGTGATCAAAACCAACCATTGGTCTGGAGATGGCATCTATTTCATCAATAACTCAAATGAAAAATTGAAGCAAATTGCTGTTGACATGACGATTGGTGAATTATACCGAGTTATTGAAAACGGTATAGACCACAGAGGAAAGAAAGTCAGTCATGCTTGGATGGAGAAAAAGTTAACTCGCCTTCTAAAGAAAAAATACGCAAAAGCGCTTGAATGGGGAACCCAAGAAATCAAACCCGCAGGGGTAATGATAGAAAAAATGCTGATGGTTGATGGTGCCTTACCTGATGATGTGAAGTTTCATGTATTCCATGGCAAAGTCGGATGGATACAAATCGATGTTGGAAGGTTCACCGAACATCGCCAATCGATATACAATGTCGACGGTAGTAGGATTGAGCAATCTAATCCTAAATTCCCTGGTATTGAGGAATTAAAGCACCTCCATGAAAGGTTTTCACCACAATATGTGGAAGAGATGGTGCGGGTTGCAGAGAAACTATGTGAAGATATAGATTATACTCGTTTAGATCTATTTGATATCGATGGGGAATTATATTTTGGAGAGTATACTTGCTACCATAATGCAGCCCATCCACAATCGGATGAATGGGAAGAACTGGGGGGGAGACTTTGGAAGACAGATTACTAGAACGCCAAGAACTGTTCTCTTTACTAGGAGATTTGCCAGATTTTTCAGTGCCCATAAAATCTAAGCTTCAAAGTGAAGAAAGTCATGCAGGCTTGAGATGCCAACGTTGGCAAATTGAATTTGAAGGTATTGAAGCGGTGCCGATATTAGTGACCTTACCAGAAGGTGATGGGCCCTTTCCAGTGGTACTATACAACCATGCACATGGAGGTAATTATGCACATGGAAAGGAAGAACTACTAACGGGGAGGGCGGCGATTCTCAACCCTCCGTACGGACAAGTTCTGGCCGATTTAGGAATCGCGGCTGTAGCAATCGATACTTTCGTATTTGGTGAAAGGAATCATGATAATGAGGCTGCTACTTTCAAACGCATGTTATGGAATGGTCAAGTCATGTGGGGAATGATGCTTTTTGATAACTTAAGGGCGCTGGATTTTATCGATGAACACCCTCTTCTAGACCATGATAGAATCGCCACATTGGGTTTATCGATGGGTAGTACCATGGCTTGGTGGTGTGCAGCACTTGATGATAGAATCAAAGTCTGCATTGACCTATGTTGCCTAACAGATTTCCACGACCTGCAGGAGACAGATGGACTGAATGGTCATGGAGTTTATTATTACATTCCAAATCTTTTGAAGGAAGGTTGGAGTACTTCACGAATCAATGCAATGATTGCCCCGCGAGCGCGTCTGGCATTGGCGGGAGACCTTGACCCTTTGACTCCTACAGTTGGACTTGAGAGAATAGATAAGCATCTCAAAGAGGTTTATGCGGCACATGGAAAATCAGAGTGCTGGAAGATGCTCCGCTATGCTGACATCGGGCATATTGAAACTTCAGAGATGAGAAGTGAAGTGCTTGCTTTTTTAGAAAAGTTTCTCTGAAAGCCTAAGAAAATAATCAATTCAGTGTCAATCCTTGATAATAAAAGCCAGAACCTCGTATATCACCTGTGCAATAATATCCATGTGAGAAGTGTTCAAATGCGGTTGTAAAGATAAATCGCAAGCAAATTCAATCGCTTCAACTGTTGCTGGCAATTCCACTGCCTCAATATCTTTGAGGAATTGCCATTCTCTGAAATCACGAGCATTGCGCTGAACCCCAAATATCTGCATATCAATTCCTTCCAAGGACATTACTTCGATGAAGTAATCGGCTTGTTTTCTTGTTAGTCCTCGCAAGTGGAATTGCATGGTATCACAAAACATCTCTACTTCAGGGAAGGGTTTTGGAATCTCAATATTTGGATGATTTTCTAAAAGTCCTTCTAGATAGTGATAGTTTTGCCTGTGGATTTTATTAATTTCTATCAGCCTTGGTATTTGAGGGCGCAACAAAGCGGCACACACTTCAGTCATCCGCATCGAATATCCCGGAATATGGTTTTGTAGAGTATCCATCAAATCCTCATCAATTCCAAAATGCCGGTTCCATCGTTCCTCATATGAGCCAGCATAGAGTAATGCCTTACCTGCAATTTCAATATCATCGGTTGTAAGAATACCTCCCTCTCCAGATGAAAGACCCTTGCTAGATTGTGTTGAAAAACAAGCAATACGGCCGAAATTACCAAGTTTTACCCCATTCCAGAAGGTCATATATGCATGCGCACAATCTTCAATGAGATATAGGTCATGACGCTTAACCACTGCCATTATCGCATCCATGTTTGGTACATGCCCTCGCATGTAAGAGAGAAGCAAAACCTTAGCCCCTGATTCCTTGACCTTATTTTCAAGGTCCTCTGCATCCAATCCCCATTCCAAATTAGATTCAACAAAAACTGGTTCGGCTCTTGCATGATGAATCGCCGAAGGTACAGCGGTAAAGGTGAAACCATTGGATAACACCTTGTCGCCGGGCTTGACTCCTGCAATATTTAGGGCGATGAACATAGCAGCCCCACAAGAATTTACTCCTAATGCAAAGTTACTGCCGAGGTGGGTAGCGAATTCCTTTTCAAACAAAGACACATGCGAATCTTCTGCCTTTTTGGGTTGATAACGATACATCATCCCTGCACGCATCGTGGCTACAGCATCTTCAATTCCAGATTCAGGAACCGCTTTGAAAGCCTTAGAATTAAAATCAACGATTGATTCGCCGCCTTCAATTACCAATCTTCTATCGGAATCAGACATAAACTAACACAACCTTTTGACCCTGAAAACGTCACTATTCAATGGTTTCCAACCTCAGTACTCCTTGATTGCAGTATTGAGGGCCGACATCATTGCTTTTCCGTCTCCAAACAGCATCATCGTCTTATCCATGAAGAATAAGTCATTATCGACACCAGCATAACCTACGGATAAACTGCGCTTGATGATAACTATTGAGCGTGCTTTGTCGACATCCAAGATTGGCATTCCACCCAATGGTCCTTCGCCGCTGCGGGCTGCAGGATTGGTGGTATCGTTAGCACCGATGACAACTGCTAAGTCACACTCTGCAAACTCGGAGTTTATTTCATCCATCTCGATTAACTGCTCGTATGGTACATTGGCCTCAGCGAGTAGCACATTCATGTGACCAGGCATGCGCCCTGCAACTGGGTGAATTGCATACTTCACTTCAACATCTCTTTCTTCCATTAAATCGGCGAATTCCTTCACCGCATGCTGGCATTGAGAAACCGCCATTCCATATCCAGGGATGATAATGCATGTGCTGATTCCATCGCACATCATTGCAACTTCCTCTGGGTCACTGCCAACCTTTGTGCGGGTAACAGTTTCCTTGTCTGAGCCACCAAATGACTTGAACAGGACATCGATCAACTGACGGTTCATCGCCTTACACATGATGAAGGTAAGAACTAATCCTGCTGCTCCAACCATCGAACCAGCAATAATCAAAACATTGTTGTTGATGACGAATCCTGTAAAGGCTGCTGCTACTCCAGAAAGTGAGTTTAGTAGGCTGACTACTACTGGCATATCTGCGCCGCCGATTGGCAGCACGAAGAGGACTCCCAGTAAGCAACTTGAGCCAACCAGTGCCCAGACCCAAAGTGCGTTTTCTGGTTCTCTAACAGTCATTACAACGAAAGCGAATGAGGCAATTAACAGACCCACCTTGACGAAGTTTAGCCATGGAGGACCCCAAGTCGGGAAACGGACCCATTTCTTGGTTAGAGGAATTGTGAAACCACCCTTCAACTTGAACATAGCAACTAAAGAACCTGTGAGGGTAATCCATCCCACTAAACCAGAAAGTCCGATGGCAATCCAAATAGCCCACAGGTTGAGCATATCGGTCGGTACTTCGCCAGTCTTGATTCTGGCTAAGACTTCAGATAGTGCTACCAATGCACTGGCTGCTCCACCAAAACCATTGAACAGAGCAACTAATTCCGGCATACCTGTCATCTCAACCTTAACAGCCAACCAAGCTCCAATTACAGAGCCAAGAACTAGACCACCGACCAATAACTCCCAGCCGATAATGCCGTTTCCGACTTGCATTTTAACGAGGGTTGTTATGACTGCTAAGAGCATTCCAGCAGAACCAAGTTGATTGCCATAAGGAGCGGTTCTTGGAGAACCTAATTTCTTAATACCTGTAATGAATAATGCTGCTGAGAGCAGGTATCCAATATCAAAAATAATTGGGTCTACCATTTAGGACACCTCCTTCTTGCGCCTCTTGCCAGCAATCATTTCGAGCATCCTATTAGTGACCATGAAACCACCAACACAATTTATGGTTGCAAGAACTAGAGCGGTGAATCCAAGCCATGCAGCAATACCTGGTGAGCCGCTGTTAAAGGCCACATTACTGGCCAATAAAGCACCGACTACGGTGATTCCTGAAATCGCATTTGCTCCAGACATCAAAGGAGTGTGCAAGGTCGCGGGAACCTTGGAAATCAATTCAAAACCAAGATAAATTGCCAAGACGAAAATGGTTATGCTACCGATTAATGCTGCAATAGTTAGGCTCATTCAACCACCCCCGCCAAGCGAGATTGTTTAGGATGGATTTCTCCATCTGTGCAAATTAGAACCCCTCCCATTCCAGCGACGTGGAAATCGCTTCCTTCCGGAGAGCCGACCAAAATATCATCTTCAAGGTCCAATACTAATTCTCCTTCTTTGACTAAACTGGAGACAAAGGTAGTCATATTGTTTGAGAATAACATACTTGCAGAGTTTGCAACTGTCCCAGGTAGGTTTGGGACTCCAATGATTGTGACTCCATGCTTTTCGATTATCTCTCCACATTCGGTCAATTCGCAATTTCCGCCGACGTCAGCGTTCATATCTACAACAACTGCGCCGTTTTTGAAGGATTCAATCGCAGAAGCAGGTACGGTTATTGGAGCAGGGCGACCAAATATTCGGGCAGTTGTTATGATGACATCTGCATCCTTTGCTACTTCACAAACTGTATTATTGACCTTTTGGATGAATTCCATAGTCAATGGTTTGGCATAACCTGATTCATCTTCAAAGTCATCCATTCCTTCAACCTCGATGAAGCGTCCGCCAACCGATTCTATTTGTTCGGCTGCTGAACGTCGCACATCAGATGCATAGACGATGGCACCAAGGCGCTTGGCAGTGGCAATGGCTTGTAAGCCAGCAACCCCACTACCCATAATGACAAACTTGGCTGGACGAATGGTACCAGCGCTAGTGGTCATCATTGGAATCCCCTTTGGCACATGAGCAGCGCCCATGAGCACTGCTTTGTAGCCAGCCAAGTTATCTTGACTCGAGTTTACATCCATCGCTTGAGCACGAGAGAGTCTGCGAGGAATCATGTCCATACTGAATAGTGTGATCTTTGCATCCATGGCCTTCTTCACATTTTCAGGGTTGCGAAATGGGTCAGATACACAGGCCAACATTTTTCCTTCTTTGATTAAAGAAACATCGGGCATATTGATGCAGACTACGATGTCACAAGCCATTGCATCTTCTCTACTTCCTACATTTGCACCCAAATCTGAATATTCTGAATCATTGTGATTTGACCTCAATCCAGCTCCTGATTCAACTACCACTTCAAAGCCATTTTTAGCTAATTTTTTAATAGAGTTAGGGACAATCGCTACGCGGTTTTCTCCTTCAGTCTCGCATATAACGCCCAAGCGCATCTTCTCATCTCCTTCATCTTCGACAACGAGAAGGTTGTCGACGAAGCGGGCGACCCGTATTCGACTCTTCAATGCTCGCTTGGAAAGAAATGGTTTGCCAACCACTGCCCTTATGGGCTCTATTCAGGTCGCCGGTATGAGCGTGAACAGCATGGTCAAGCAACGCAACAAGATAGCAGTTATTGGAGCAGGAAATGTAGGGGCAACTTGTGCCTTTGTTTTAGCACAGAAAAAACTCGGAGATATCGTTCTACTAGACATCTTTGAGGGCTTCGCAAAAGGAAAGGCATTGGATATGAGCCAAGATGGTCAAGTCCTCAATTATGATGGAAATATAACAGGCACAGCGAATTACGAAGATATCGCTGGTTCTGACGTTGTAGTAGTAACAAGTGGATTTCCACGCCAACCAGGCATGAGCAGAGAGGACCTAATTGGCAAGAACGCCGATATCATTTCCCAAGTTGGTGCAGGAATCAAAGAACATGCTCCAGATTCAATCATCGTCATGGTAACAAATCCACTTGACTTGATGACTTACCATATGAGAGAGGTCACCGGATTTCCCTCCCACCGCGTCGTCGGCCAAGCTGGAATCCTTGATAGTGCCCGAATGACTCACTTCATCGCCAAGGCAGTAGGATGCAGCGAAGAAGATGTTCAAGCAATGGTACTTGGTGGTCATGGAGACACAATGGTTCCTCTCCCTCGATACACAACTGTTGGTGGGATTTCAGTCGACCAATTACTCGATGATGAAACAATTGCAGCCATCTGTGAAAGGACTGCCAAGGGTGGTGGAGAAATCGTCAAACTCCTTGAGAAAGGAAGCGCCTTCTATGCACCAGGCTCAGCAGCAGCAATCATGGCAGAAGCCATCGTTATGGATAGAAAGCGGCTAATTCCGGCAAGTGCTCACCTGAAGGGCGAATATGGCCTTGACGATGTTTACATCGGCGTACCAATTATCCTTGGTGCGAATGGTGTCGAACGGATTATGGAATTAGAATTAACAGATGGAGAACTTGAGAGCCTTCAAGGCTCTGCTAATTTCTACAAACAACAATTGAAAGAATTACTCGGCTACTAAGGAACTTCACCCGAAAGGTTTGCTGGTAAGGCAACTCCAATCGCTGAAACAGAGCCAAGGCGTTCCCATTCTGATTCCTGCCAAGACTTGTATTCCTCAAATGAGGACATTTGAAGCACCGGATTATGTTCTCTATTCCACAAAAGAGTCTGAGGTTCTGTACCTGGTGCTTCATGACCAGACATTACCACTGTATTTTCTTTTATTGACTGTAAAACCGCCAAGGCTTTCCAATGTACCTCAAGACTCCCTCCGGGTAAATCATCTCGACCAGTGCCTCCATTACCATTGAACAGAAAATCTCCGGTGAACAAGAAACCTGGAATATCAATGCACATACTATCAGGTGTATGTCCTGGGCTAGCATAAAAGTTGAATTCAACTTCACCCATCCACAAGGAAGAACCACTGGCAACTGTTCTTGACACTCCATGAGTCAATGCACCTTCAAGCATTAAGAAATCACAACCAGCCTTCTCTGCTAACTCCCATCCACCACTTATATGGTCAGCATGAGTATGGGTGCCGATGACGTATTTTAGAGTCAAAGCTCTTTCTTCAATCAAAGCCAAATCACGCTCAATATTTGCATGAATTGGATCAATTAAGGCCGCCAGAGAATTATGAGTGCAGGTGACCAAATAAGTGCGAGCCCAGCCTTCAGAATTGATTTGTTCAACCAGCATGGCTATCCCATGAGGTCGCCGTTTGTGTTCTTTTCCCCGTATAGTTGATATGGGGTCGGCATGAGTTTGGTATTTGATAGGAGTGAGGATGATGCTTGAACCACTTGAAATTGGAATGGCCCTCGTTGGCCTCGGTATGGCTTTTGCACTTGGTTGGGTGATATCAAGCAATAAAACCAGAGTTATATTAGCAACTTCCGAAGCCCGCGTGGAAGCCCAAAAAAATGCACTGAATCAGGCAACTGAAGCAATGCAAAATGAATTCAAGGCTATTGCCTCAGATGCTCTTCAAGGAAACAGCGAACAGTTCCTACAAGTTGCAGAGGAAAAATTGAAAGTACACACTAAAGAAGGTGAAAAGGTACTTGGGGAACAAAAAGTGGCCATGGAAAACCTTGTTGTACCAATTAGAGAATCCCTTGCTAAATTAGAAGTGAATTCCCATGCAATGGAAGAAAAGCGAGAAGGTGCTTACCAAGGGATGAAAAGGCAAGTCGAGGAATTACAAAAAGCGACGACAGGGCTTAGAGATAGTTCTGTACAACTATCTACAGCACTCAGAGGTTCAATCAAGGACCGTGGGAATTGGGGGCAGGTTTCTCTCAAAAACGTCGCAGAGGCGGCAGGAATGCTTGAACACTGTGATTTTGATATTGAATATACCTTGAAAAGCGGGAAAGGTGGAGCGCGAGTTGACATGCTGGCCAAAATACCTGGTGGTGAAGGAATTCCAATAGATGCAAAAGTTCCATTGGCAAATTATTGGGATGCACTTGAAACAGATGACCAAGAACGTAAAGGAGAACTAATGCTCAAACATTGCAAGGATGTGAAAAAACATATTGATGATTTGGCAGATAGAGATTATAGCGGAATCTTAGGGTCAAATGGTGCAGATTTCACGGTTATGTATATTCCAGCAGAACCGATTCTAGCAGCTGCATACGAGCATCAACCGGATTTACAAGAGTACGCATTTAAAGAGCGGATTTTGATTGTAACTCCAGTAACCCTGATCGCGCTATTGAGAACTGTTGGAGTTTATTGGCAACAACAAAGCATCGCTGAAAATGCCCAAGAGATCTTACAACATGCCCAAGAATTCTACCAACGCTCAGCGAAATTTTCAGGAGACTTAGCCAAAATGGGAAGAGGATTAAACACAGCATTGAATGCCTATAATGACGCAGCCACGTCATTTGCAACCAGATTGATGCCATCAGGAAGAAGACTTGAAGGATTTAAGGTCTCTGATGGCTTAGCCAAGAAGGTTGAAGAAATGAAGTTGATCGATGGTTCTGCAACCATCATTGAATCGGCTCTATTGCAAGAAGAATGACGGTGGGATTGATTGAGTAAAACCACCTCGGCGGAATGATGGAGTACCTACACTTGGAGCATGATGGCAAATTATTGCTAGTAGATGCAAATGGCGAAGGACCCCAAATCCCAATACCTGGGCGAGAAAAATCCAATGCTTGGTTGATGCGCTTACCCACTGCTGCAGAAGTATCATTTGAATGGACTGAAAAAAGGCGTAATAAGTTAGACTGGGGACAAAATAGCGCTACCATCATCCATGCATTTCCTCACATCGATTGGCCAGAGCATTGGGCGTGGAAGGACAATGTTATCGGCGATTCAGCAGTTCACCCAGCAGCCAGAGAATCGGTCTATCGGACTATTCATCGACTAGTCTCTAAAGTCATCATTCAGGATTGCGAAGGTCGAGTAGTCATGGCCAAGGTCAAGAGAGGGCATTTCGTTGGCGCATGGACACTTCCTGGCGGATATTTGGATTATTCAGAACACCCAGAAGTAGGAGCGGTTCGAGAAACTATGGAGGAATTAGGGATTTCTATCGATTTGCTAAATGAATCTCCAATTATCAGTGAGAATATATTCAGTAATGAAGGAATCAACTTTGTTTCATTCACATATCGTGCACTTGTTGATGCAGCGGATATAGAATTCAAACCAAAAGCCGATGAGATAGCAGATGTTACTTGGTTAGCGAAAGAAGAAGCCTTGAATAGAGCTGTTTCTTGGTTTGATATTCAAGCCTTGAAAAGCCTCAATTGAGTAAATCTTGACGAGCCTGCTCTAATGCTGCCTCAATGCCATCAGGCTTACTACCTCCACCTTGGGCAAAGGTTGGCCTACCTCCGCCGCCGCCCTGAATATGGTGTGAAATCGCCTTGAGGATGGCATTTGCATCATGCTTTTGGGAGGCAATGGAATTCTCGGTTATTGCAACTAGGAGTTTTCCTCCTCCTTCTCTGCTTCCAATAACTGCAACCGTCGGCTTGTCGCTATCTCTGGTCAATTCACCAACCATTGCCACCATTTGCTTATTATCACCATCAACTTCTAAGAAAACATAACGAATTCCATCTACTTCAGTAGCAGAATCACTGCCTCCTTCGGTCTTCAAGCGAGTGACTTCAGCCTCCAAAGACTCGATTCGCTTGCGCTGTGTTTTCCACTCCTCAAAGAATCTTGAGGCGGTGCGGGGTAAATCATTCTCATCGATGCCAAATACTTCGCTTGCTTCGCTCAATAACTCTGCTTGACGACGTGAGTGTTCTAATGCCGCTGCACCAGCAACGATAGTTAATCTCTCAACTCCATCTTGTACAGCACTCGATCGGATGATTCTAATTGAGCCAATCTTTGCCGGCTCATCATGGTGTGTGCCACCGCAAGCCTGCACATCATGTTCGCCAATCTTGAGAATTCTAACATCTCCACCTTTTGGCGCCCCACCTTGGTAGAGGTCGAAGCCGAATTCCTTGTCGGCTTGGGCGCGAGGTAATTCCATTTTTTCGGTTGTCTGAGTTTGTTGTAATACTTGATTGGATAACTTCTCAATTTCATTAAGGTCATCTCTACTCAAGCGACTGTGATGGGTAATATCCAGTCTTGCTGAATCTGTATTCTTGTTAGCACCTGCTTGATAGACGTGAGGACCAAGCAAGGTTCTAGCTGCACCTCCAACGATATGAACGGCGGTGTGGTGGTCCATCAGTTGTCTTCTTCTTGAAATATCCAATTCCACTTCAACATTACCTGACACTTTGGATGTGATAGTGTGAATGATGATGTCATTTTCAATTTGAACATCCTTGACTTCAATGCCATCAATTGTCCCTAAATCAAAGGCTTGACCCCCGCCTTCAGGATAGAGGCAAGTTTGGTTGAGAACAACTATCCAGTCATCTCCTTCTTGACTGCAATGCAAAACTTCAGCATTGTGATTGGTCATCCAAACATCATCATAGTAGAGTTTCTTTGTTGTAGGGAGTTGGGGAAGAACACGCCCCTTTGCAGTTGATTTTGCTGCTTGCTTTGCTTGGCTGGCGTGACGCTGTGCTAACTCTGCGGTAAATCCACCGCGTAGGGAAACCTCTGACCAACCGCTTGACTTGGCAATTCCAATCACCAAAGCAGGAGCCATGCCATGAGTGTCATTGAGGGTGAAAAGTATTTCATCGGGAATTTCAACTGCATCGATGGGTAAGGATTTGAGCATGCCTTTTACTACATTCTCACCCTTACGCAGCATAACTGAATAACGCTCTTCCTCGAGTTGCAGAATTTGCAGGAAACCCGCACGGGTTTGTTTCATTCTTGATTCATCATAGTTGAACTCAAGATGGTGTTCTGCCAATTCGCATATACTGACCTGTAAACCCAGTTCATCCCGCATCCGTAACACTCTGCGAATCAACATTCTTGCTAAGTAACCAGCCTTTGCATTTGATGGCACTAAACCATCACCCAACATATTGCATAGAGCGTGCATATGGTCCGGAATTGCATATATTCGAGAAAGTGGCTGTGAAACTGAAAGCAAGGTTTGCTCATCGATTTCAACACCTCTTTCTGCTAAACGTGCAATCAAAACCTTGCGAAGTGATGATTCATCAGAACCGATTTCAATATTCATTATACCAAGGAGACGAGACATTTGCCCCAATAATTCATCTAAGTTAATGTTAGTACTCTCAAGAATCTGCGAGAATCCTGTTAATTCTTTCAGCCATGATACACTTTCAGGATAGATGGCTTCGTAAATCGTTGGTGTTCCTGCCGCTGCCCAGCAAAAGCGTTCTAGACCATAGCCAGTATCGATTATTTGCAAATCCATCTCTGAATATTTGATGCCCTTTATTTCGACACCTCCATCTTCATCCTCTTGTAGATTCATGAAAACTAAAGTTGCTAATTCCAATCCTCCAACGATAACCTCGACTGCAGCACCAGCATTTCCACCCCCTGACCATGGATTCTCAACATAGGTTATCTCGTTTGCATCAATTCCCAAGGCATCAACAAAGAGGTGGTCGCAAAACTCTACACATTCATTCATCCAATAGTAAACCTCGCCATCTTTTGGTCGATTGAATACATGGTGTGCCATCATTTCAAAAGTGGTTAAATGGCGTCCAGATGCACCAACAGCATCAACATCGGTGAGCCTAATACATGGTTGAGAAATAGTTAGAGGGTTGGCTGGTGGAGGTACAGTCCCACTAGTCACATGAGGTTGAAATACTGCGATAGAGGCAATAGTTAGGTGAATATCATCCCTCCACCTTGCTAATATGGAGTAAGGTTCTACTCGTGTATGGTCTTGTTGTTCAAAGAAATTCAGGAAAGTTTCGCGCATCTTATCTTTTAATGCAGAACCTGTTTCTGGAAAACCAGAAATCAATGGATTACCGATAAAGGTATATTCATCTTCTTGACTATCTCCACAAGTTTTCCTTGCTACGTCGCGGGACCAAAACCAAAGTCCTGTAGCACTACATTGAGCACGCCTGAAACCATTCTCTGAAAAGTATGGTAAGTCGACTGCACCAAGGCTCATGCTACTCCTCCAAGACGGGGCGGTTGAGTCAATGCCTTCAATGAAACGGCTGTTGAGCCACGCATGTGCTTATATCTCGATGTTGGCAGGTTAGCCGTGATGAAGGGTTCTGCAACGTGGATGGAACACCTGACAAGGGTTGATCAACACACCTTGAAAATAGAAAAACATGGAAAAATGAATGTTGATGCGATGCTTGTTTGTGATGAAAATCATTGGAATAGACAATCTGATGATAGAAGTCCAGCCCAACTTGTCAATTCGGCCTGCTTGCCAGGAGCAGTAGGAGAAGCATGGGGAATGGCGGATTGGCATTTCGGCTATGGCTTTCCAATCGGTGGAGTTGTTGGTACTGATGTTGAATACGGTCAACAAGGAGGAGCTATTTCCCCTGGTGGAGTTGGTTTCGATATCAATTGCGGAGTACGATTATTGACCTTGGATATCGGAATAGATGACATTCCAAATATCAAGAAACTAGCAAGCAACCTTGCTGGGGTCATCCCCGCAGGAGCAAGTGGCAAAGGAGGAGTCCCACTCACAGAGTCAGAATTGGACGGCATTCTGAATGAAGGAGCTAAGGCAGCAGTGGAATTGGGCTGGGGTCATGATGAGGATCTAGCCTGCATCGAAAGTGAGGGGCAATTAGAACACGACGGCAATGCCCTCAGTTCAAGAGCAATGCAACGCGGCTTGAAAGCACTCGGCACCCTTGGTAGTGGCAACCATTTCTTAGAATTACAATGTGTTGACAAAACTGTGGATGAAGAAGCAGCAGCTCTCTATGGCCTTAGACCAGGCCAAATCTGTTTGATGATTCATTCGGGCTCACGTGGGCTTGGTCACCAAGTTTGCTCAGAACATGTAGATATAATTGAGAGAAAATATTCCCCAAAAGGTGACGAATGGTATAGTGAAGAATGGGATTGGAGTTTACCTGACCGTCAACTGGCTGCAGCACCTATTTACTCAAAACAAGGACAATCATATCTCGAAGCGATGAATGCTGCTGGTAACTTTGCTTTTGCTAATCGCTCAGCCTTGGCTCAACGTGCTCGTAAAGTTTTGAATAAACACTTAGGCGTAAATGGAGAAGCCACATTACTGTACGATGTTTCACACAATATTGCAAAGATTGAGAATCATAGTATTGACGGCAGGAATTGCTCTTGTTGCGTTCATAGAAAAGGCGCTACTAGGGCTTTCTCAGGGGATTCAGATGATATCTCTTCGAGGTTCTTAGAAGTCGGTCAGCCCGTACTAGTTCCAGGGGATATGGGCACAGCCTCGTGGATTTTATCTGGGCCTAAGGTCGGAAACAATCGAGCCTTTGGAAGTTCATGTCATGGGGCTGGCAGAGCCCTATCCCGTACTGCTGCAAGGAAGTTGATTGATTCTGATGCTTTGGCTGAGGATTTAGAAGCGCGAGGTATTATTATTCATGCTAAGACAGGGAACATACTGAGTGAAGAAGCACCTGCTGCTTACAAAGATGTAGATGAGGTCATTGCTTTGACAGAAGGTGCTGAATTGGCAAGGGCTGTTGCAAGGTTGCGGCCGGTGGCAGTGATTAAAGGATGATACGTGTGACATATTGAAAATAACGCTTTATGCTGTTGAGACGTTATTTCCAAACCACCGCCTGCGCGGCTGTATTGCTTATCGGTGTTCAGCGCACGCTAGATGATGCGTTTCACGCATCGTTGTTTGATGCTTTTGTGTGCGTAAACGCATCACATACAAAGTCCAATCTTAGAGGCCCCTGGAGGCACAGGGGCAGCACCTGAATGAACACCATCTGGTTCTTCGCAGATAACGTTCAATAGAGTATGAACTAATTTGCGTAACTCGTCAACTTGCTCTTTCAATGCTTCAACGCTTGGCAAGTCTTCCCTTGCTACGCTTGTTTGTGTCATTTCCATCCCATCCAGAAGAAACTAGGTCTCTTCTATTTGGCAAATCAACCAAATCGACTCTTATATGTAACGATTGACAAACATAGTTCAAGGGCTTTTTGGGACCTTTCTATTTCTGCCGCATCACTGGTTTTTCTCTAACCATTGCTCACCGTAGTGAACCCATTGTTCATCCGACCAACCTTCCGGCAAACCACTTTCTGGAAGTGGAGGCCCTGCGTTAATTGGAGTCACTTCGTTGTCTTTAGGTAGTTGTGCCAATACTTTTGCTTCTTCTGCTGCATGAGGAGCATCATAGGTTATGGTCTCTGCGACATAATCTGATACATCTTCCCATTCTTCATCATCATAAATTGAAGTGCCTTGTTTCTTCATAACCACAACAACGAGTAATACAATAACAAAAATGAGTACGAACAGTGCTGTTATTGTCAGCATATCTAATCCCTCACCGTCCGATAAATCTCTTGAAAGAACTGCTGGCATATCTTGCTCAAGGCTCAAATCGCAAGTAATCACTCGTTGCCTCATGATGCAACCCGGTGGAGATGAACTTGCATCCCAATCATCGAAATCTCCTGTGATGTTGATATGGAGGGATTGACCACCACTTGTATGAGTCTCAAAGATGAAGGGTTCGAGTGTTCTCAATTGACCTTCCATGATGTCGACGGTCCTGAATCCTTGAGAGAGCCATGCATTCCCTTGACCTATCTCTTGGAATAATTCAACTCTCAGATGGCCGGTCTTGGCCCCAAGGTTTCGAATTGAAACTGAAATACCCAATTCATCCCCTTCCAATACCTCTCCTCCCCTCGGAGTTGTGCCATCTGCCAGTGCGATGTTCAATGAAGGCAAGGAGAATACGAATTGCCTCACATTAAGGTGAGGAGATACTTTGTCATCTTCAGTTCCTACACCTAAAGCCTGATTTCCTGCTTGATCATAAGCTTCTACCCAAATGAAGATTAAATCACCAGGCAGAAGGCCGAGAATACTTCCGTTCGTCAGATCAACGTTTGCACTATACTTCCAGAAATCACCTGAGGATTCACTCAATATTAATGGTGAATGGAAAGGCACTGGTAGGAGTGAACTAGAGTCTCCACCGATACTTGGTCTTCTAAACTCCCACCACAATGTCAAATCTTCTCCCGACATCCCTCCATCATCATTGACAGATACAATGAATGATTGGTCCAGCAGATAAGTGCTGTCAAGAGTTGTTGGAAGGCCTTCGAAAAGTAGGCTTGGCGCAGTACTATCGATAATGACATGAACTATTTCATCGGTTAGGTCAAAGGATTGTCCAGGTAAGCCATGAAGTGCTAATGCCATTGACAGCCGTGGATCATCTACACGCCGATTATCGAGTACAAATGCAGTTGACCAAAGTCCTTCTGTTGAAACTTCAGTTGTAACCACTCGTGGTTGAAGGCCGTGTTCATATTCTATGGTCAAGGAGACATCCTGAGGTAATTTACTCGCAACCTCTCCACTCTTTACGTGAACAACATTTCCACTCAGTTTGACCTCATCGCCAAGGCCGACGTAGAGTTCATCTTCTGAAGAAGGACTAATCGGAGGAGTCAAGTCTTCCATAAGGGTGGTTTCAGCCATCAAACCTGAATCTAATTGCCAACGTAATTGGCCCAAGTTTGGAACGGTAATTACAGGATTTACTAAATCATCATCGAATACCATAACAGAAGGCAATGACCAATCAGGGAGATAATCAGGAGATAGTTCCCACGATAATATGAAGGATACTTGGATAAGATAAACTCCTTCTCCAACATCTGTGGTAGTGATATTTCCAACTTCTAGCAAAGAATCAGCAGGTGTTGAAAGAATATTTGAGCGTGGGTCGATTCTAACTACTGCCAATGTTTCTTCCTCAGAACCTGCTAATCTTAATTCGATGAGGTCTAGGGTGTGAAGGCCATTTGGCTCGTTAATTTGCATTGAGAAGGTGTGTTCTCTACCTGGAAGTAAATATTCATCAAATCGGTCTAGGGTTAGCAAAGTTGTGTCTAATTGTGGGTCGACATTTGTTGCCACGACAAGTGTTGCTGCATCTCTTTCCATTCCAGTGTCCCCTGCTCCTGCAAGTGGGTTTCCGGCCCAATCATGGCCACTCAAATAGAGTGAAACATTCCCATTTGTTGGTACTTGAGAGAGGTCTATATTGTCGAAAGAAACTGCCCACTCACCTTTTGATAAGCCTGGCATTGAGGCATCGATGCTTTGGTAGACACCTGGTAAATCCATTCCTTCTCTCCAGTAGTGCAAGGTCATCGAATCCGAATAAGCGATGCTTTCGTTAAATGCTGCCCAGACTTTGAGTTGTTGAGATGGGTCCCAAGTGAAACCGTCAGCGATTTTCAGACCATTGTCTGTGTCGACTTTGAGGCTGGTCAATATAGGAGCCTGTGAATCAATGATTACTGAATATGGCGAAACTAAGGATGCATCTTGGGCTCCTGCTGCTCCTACAATTGGCCCAACCCTGACAATTTGAGGAATGATGTTAGCCATTTCTCCCAAAGAGGGCACTTGGATTTGTCCTGACCATATTCCAGTAGCCGTGCTATTCATGACGATGTCATTTCCTGAAACATTGACACTAACGATGAAGTCATCGACTTGAGGCCTTGTTTCAATGGTATTTTGGAATCTAACTGTTCCACTGACGTTCAACATCGAAGTTGCCATCGCAGGGAATGGATATGAAGGGTCAAATGCATTGGATAGTTCATTGCCAAATTGGTCTAAAATCGACCATGTGTCGATTTCTAAATCATTTTCACTTGCTTGAGAACCACTGCCACCACTTATTGCAATAGCAGGTGCCAATCCTTCTCCTGTGTGATTAAAAGCTTGGGCAGACCATTCGACTTTAGCCTCATCGTCCCAATCCCATAAAATATCAAATTGCCAATCAACTTGCCAACTTCCTGATATCAAGGAGACTGAGGATGCAGTAGTGTTGAGTTGCATCATATCTGAGCCCGATGTTTGAGTAAATATCCCTCCATTTCCAAGACTATTGGCAGTACAAGAGATTTGATCGCCAGCAGAAGTAGTTCCAATTAACTTGACTTCAGCGATTTGAGTTTGGTCATAGAGGTGATGATGGCCGCTTGTGAAGCCCTGCAAAATACCATCTGGATGGAAGGTACTTGGAACACTAAATGGCTCATTTGTTATCATCAATTCATGATAAACTCCACCATCGATTGTAATCCCTCCTGCTCCAGAGGTGAAAACCAAGGGGACTTCAACGATATCCTTTGAACCACCATCATTATTTGCTTCATGATAAGTCTTGACTGCAGGAGCAAGACCGGATATATTTTCGAATAAACGATATCCGATAATGACCGATGGGATTGTTAAATCTTGAGAAGTACCGCTAAAGTCGATTTCTACCTCAACCCAATCTCGGCCATTTGAATCAGTATGAGAAGATGTGAGTGAATGAATTGCATTTCTTATTGCCGAATCAAAGACAAGTGATTGAGCCTGCCAACCACTGCTCAATGACTGCAAAAGTGAGCCTGCAACCTCAATCGATACACTATCTCCTGTTGAGCCATCAGGTGCGACTGAAATTAGACCTGTAGTGATGATTGCATCAGCAGGTAAGGCGATACTCGTGCTGCTTCCTGTTGCTACTGTGATGCTTTCTGCATGGACTGCCATCGCATTATTCAAGCCGGAACCTGCAATTCTATTCTGCCAACCCATGCTCCCATAGAATGGAGAAGAAGGGAATTTCCAATCGATGGTTCCATCCATTGCAATATCAATTGCAGGGTCAAGAGCGGGTGTTACCATTTGTCCTGTCAGAGAAAGAGAGTTAATCCAACCACCTGGAGAAACTAGAATTTTCACCCCAAACCCAGGATGTGCGTCGTTCATTGCCGCAGTAGCAGTCGGTGCACTCATCATTCCATATCCAACACCGTCAATATCAATCACTGAAACCGTAATTCCACTAGCCTCAGCTGTAAGAGCATATCCATCTAATGGTTGACTGCTGATTACGAAGTCTGAGGTTATTGTCTGTGTCCCCCCACCTGTGTTAACCAATACACCAGTACCGTTAACGGTCATTCCAGAGGGAATTGTCCAACCATTTTCTTGTGCCCCTATCCCATTCATCATTCGCTTTGAACCAATGTGAACTGAGGAAACTAAAGGAGTTAGGATTGGATTATTAGTCCCCATATTGAGCCTGAAACTAACCCCCGCAGCATGGGCATCAATATCGAGTTCTGACAAACTCATTGGGAAGGTATTGTTTTCAAAACCTGCAATTACATTACCCATCGCATCGACTAAACTTCCTGAAATCCAAGTGCCATTTGGCATTTTAGCATCAACGTCAATAAAACCCAGTCCTAGTTCACCTGGAGGCATTAGTGGGCTAAGCCATTCTCCACTGGTATCAAACCAATCGACTTCTAAGCCAACGTCATCAACATACCAGCCATCATATTGCACCGCTGTATCAGCGGTGAATGAAAACCGGAATGCTACGTTATTACCAGAATAATTTGACAAGTCTCCCTTTGTAGTCCTCCAACCAAGGCTAGTTTGAGTGCAACTGGTACTAGAACCAGTATTTCCATCAAAGACCCCAAGGCCATTTAGCGGGCTATTACTGTTGAATTGAATCGTAGTATCATACCAATTATTGTTAGTTGTTGAGGGGTCGAAATGATTCCATGAACCATTGTTGACCGAGATGTAGATCCCACCGCCATCCCAGCCGTATTCTGAACAAATCCATTGGTCAAAGACAAATCTTGAACTTGCTCCTGCTGGAATAGTATAAGTTGGTGTGTAGAAATGATTCCAAGAACCTGGGTCATAAGCACCATTGAGTACTGTTCCAAAACCGGTATTTGGGGAGGGCCATGATGATGGACCTGTGCCGCTTAATGCTCCGAATTCCCAACCTGTTTGGCCCTGCGTATTGACAACTTGCCAACCGCCAGGGGGTAATGCTGGTGCATCTTCAAAGCCATATTGGAAAGTAATTCCTCCCATTCCAAGCAACAAATATTGCCAATCATCTGCAAGGTTATTCAAACCGCTATGAGTTACAGTGAATGAAGAATTGAATGATTCCCAAAAGTAAAATGTCGAATTTGATTCATGTATTCGTATGTCATCTAAGGTTAATCCTTCACGTGAATCTGGACTATTTCCATAGGTTACGGTGAAATCAGTTTCGACCCGATATCTAATCCACGTTGTTGCATCGCCGATGAAACTTGCTGGCAAGTCAAGATTCATGTTGACCCAACCTCCTGAATCATCATTGTAAGTTGTGCCGCCAATAATGACGCCATCTGTTGGCACTCCATCGGGTGTATTCCAACCTGTCGTGACGTATTGGAGGTTTGAGGTGGTTACATCTATCCAAGTGCTGTTATCAGTACTGGCCTCCAGCCACCAATTGTCATATGATGCTCCTTCAATATCCCAATCGGCTCTAAAACTAACAGTTAGTGTATTACTTGCAGAAGAAAGGTCTATGACTGGAAATTCAAGAATCCCATTTGCATCATTTGAGTAGCCACAAGTTTGGCCGTTTGAATTGTAGCAGCCATTATGCCAAACGCCAGTGGAATTTCCAATGTTTGTAAAATCAATATCGTCAATAAACCAGCCGGGACGCTGAATGCCAGATGCTTGCGTCCATACTCTAAAACGGAAATAAATCTGATTGGCTGAAGAAATTCCGGAAATATTGTCTAATGTAAAATTAGCAAAATCCCAACCACTTGCATTAAGCGAGGCATAGACGGGGAATCCATGACTGCCATTTTGAACAGCCCCTGTTGGTACTGGAGCCGAACTGGAAATAGTGTTTGGATAACCACCTTGGGGCTCAATCCAAGTCCAATTACCATTGTCTAATTTATATTCCATCCACGCACCATCACCGTCGCCATTAGTGTTTGAAGAGGTATTGAGGTGATACCAATGTTGGAAACTGAAACTGAAATTTGAAATCGGGGCGGGTAATGTGCTTCCAGGTGTTTCAAGGGAGGAATCAGTATTTGCAGGCAGACCAGAACCAGCCATTGTAGCAGCAGAAAGACTACCGGAATATGGTTGGGCAGGAATTTGACCATAAGGTACAGTTCGCGTAGGTCCACTAACTGAACCTGTGATGTTGGTTAATGGATCAATTCCCCAAACTCCAGTATTATCAGTCCAGCCAAATGGAAGTTGGAATGAAGCACCACCGAATTGCTCGATTTGGCTAACGCTTTGGTTAGGCTCAAGAGATAGATAATTGCTAAAGTGGTCCATTGTTGTTCCAGTTGATTGGCCGGATGTGAAATTTCCAGGCATATCCATGCCATGCCAACCACTGCCATTGCCATATCCGGTCATCCCATCCTCGTTGATATTCAACCAAGCATCGAGAACTGTTGCATTTCCAGGAATCTCCCAAATAGTCGAAATATTTTGATTTTGGCCACTAAGAGTTGTTGGCCCAACCCAAACAGAGAGGCCTGCTGAGGCAGTCGATGTCAACATCAACAGCACAAGAAACAACGGCAGTAGAAGTTTGCCGCGGGGAGAGTCAGTGTAAGTCACGTGGCCACCTATGCCCGAAGGGCATCACGGCGGGATATCAATGCTATGATGAACGAACACCCTAATGTTCTAACTCAAAGGTCGCAAATTGACTCTATCATCAGTTTACAAATTACGTATGGATCAGCATTTGCATTAGGGCGTCTATCCTCAAGGTATCCTTTTTTATCGACTGCCACATTCCATGGAATTCGAATAGATGCGCCACGGTCGCTAACTCCCCAAGAATACTCGTCCCAGCGTTGAGTTTCGTGAGCCCCTGTTAAGCGAGATTCAATATCAGCACCGTAGTTTTTGACGTGGATTAAAGCACGCTTTCCTAGTTTTTCACAGGCTTCTTCGATAACCGCTAGGCCTCCATCTTCGCGCATTGCTTTTGTTGAGAAATTAGTGTGAGCCCCTGCGCCATTCCAATCACCCTTGATTGGCTTTGCATCGAGTGTTGCACTAACTCCATAGTCCTCAGCGATTCGGTATAATAGCCAGCGAGCAATCCATAATTCATCACCAGCAGCTGGTGCACCGACAGGACCAATTTGGAACTCCCATTGTCCTGGCATGACTTCAGCATTTATTCCCGAGAAAGTTAGACCTGCTTCGAGGCAGGCATCCATATGGTCCTCGACAATTTCACGTCCATAAACTTCGTCTGCTCCTACTCCACAATAGTAGCCACCTTGCGGAGCAGGGAATCCATTATCTGGCCATCCCAAGGGTTTGATTCCATCGAAGAAAGTATATTCTTGTTCAATTCCGAACCAGCACTCCTCAGAGGCATGCTTGTCTGCCATGTCAACACAGGAGGCACGAGTGTTGGAGGCGTGGGGTTCCATCGTTAGTGGATCACATACTTCGGTCATTACCAGTACATGTGGGTAGCCACGAATTGGGTCAACAAAGTAATTTACTGGCTTTAGTGCACAATCTGAAGCGTGTCCTTCTGCTTGCTCTGTGGACGAACCATCGAAACCCCAAACTGGAAGTTCTGAAAGTTCCACTACTTCCTCCAAGTTGGGAAGAACTTTTGTTTTACAACGAAGTTTTTGCGTTGGCTTTGCGCCGTCGATCCAAATGTATTCTGCCTTTACTACCATGCTTATCGGGGGGACTGCCATAGAAGACGGTATATGAACAATGTGTTCACTTTTTTACTGTTAAATCATATCAATCGTTCAATATATATACGCTTTACTAGGTGATATGTTCGGTAATGAGGATGAATATTGAAAAATATGAATGCGAACGTCCAATTAAATCTCTAACAATTTGTCAATTGTACAAATCATTGCCTTGAATTTTCAGGCAGACTGAACCATGGCCCGAGACGCTCATATCGAGATTTATTGCCAAGTCATCCATTGCCCAGTATTTTGATCACGGTAAAACCAGTTATTACTGCCTGCTGGATACTCTAAAGTCTCAAACCCCTCGCCATTGAATTCACCACGTATATTGGCATTTGGCGTTGCTACACTGGGTGCTTGCATAGGTGGATATTGTGGAGGAGGACGGGCGGCATTATTTGGTGGATGTTGAGTCATTACAGGAGCGTTATTCATTGGCATATTGTAATCATGATGCTGACTTGAAGAGGGGGCCAATCTGTTTCTTGCCGAATTTATCTTAATACTCAATGTACTGTATTGGTCATCTGATATCTTACGTTTATTCAATGCATCTTCAACTTCTTCCATCATTTCATCTAAGTCTTCTTCATAGTCAGAATTGGTTATTTCATCACTTAATCTCTTGACCAGTTTCTCTTTGCTACGCCTTGAACGTAACTTAACTACAGCAATTCCTATTGTTCCACCAAAGGCCAGTATCGAACCTAATGTTCCAAGTAATTGTTCAGAAGATACCGCAACTTCCCCCATTACAGGAACATCAAGAGTGAACAATACATCTCCGCTTGATGGTTGGACTTTGACTTCAATAGTGAAGATATTAGATTCCACTGTACTTCCCTTTCCGTCTGTGGCGGATATTGTTATGTTCTCAAGTATGTTATCAGAAGCAGTAGGCACCCATTCTGCAGTCAGTTCTTGTGTGTTGATACTGATTTTATTCGTGGATGGAGTGAAAGTCATGTTTCCACAGTCTGTCTCCTCATCAGTAAAGTAAACACATAGGTCAATCTTCCAACTATCCCCATAATCGATATTCTGAGCAGTTAGTCCGCCGTTATACTCTGGGGGCTGATTTATCGTTGGAGTTACATATTCTGGACCTTTCACAAACTTGTTGTTGTTGATATCTGAAATTGTAATACATACTGTATGCTCAGCATCGTTGGTCAAATTACCTATGAGCAAGGAAGTTGGAGGCTCTGATTGTGAATCTAATTTTATTTCAAGTACCATTTGGAGTATACTGCAATCATCCCATCTTTCAGCAGAGGCAAATATCTGTAGAGTATCTGGTGTATTAGCTTCTGTAAGTCCGGACCAATCAGAATTGCTCCATGTAATTTGGACTGATATATTTCCACCTTGGTCATCTTCATCTGAAACTTGCCAGTTGAAACCAACAGTAGGAGGCGTTGTATCAACATGCGATTGGGGGTCATCAGGCTCCTGATCAGCGCCATCCTCGGATGTCCAATCCTCATCCGGATCAGACCATCCATCGTCGTCCCTATCAGGACAACCATTCCTATCTTCATCAGAAGTACCACTTACAGAGGGGCAATTATCAGGTTGATTTCCTTGCGCACTATCTCCGAAGCCATCTCCATCCATATCGGACCATTGCGTGATATCGGATACAAAGGCATCACAATCATCACCAAATCCGTCACTATCTGAATCCAATTGGCTTGGGTTCACTATTTCGGGACAATTGTCCAGATATTTGCTGATTGTATCATCATCATCATCAATTCCGATTTTAGCAATTCCACCAGTATCTCCTGACCCTACATCGACGAAAGGCCACCAAAACTCGCCACTGCCTGCGGCATGAATCGCGCTGGCGCCATGGCGTGCCTGCTGGTCGAGTACTCTGTCACCGACTTCCCACAAGTGGTTGATTTCGCCATTTGAATCATTTAGCAATAGTATGAAACCTTCTCCTACTCCTTCAACTTCTTGATTACCCCAATTAACAGAGTTTGTATATCTGCCAATCATCGCAATATCGCCATAACCGTTGGAAGCTAATCGGAATGGATAAACTGTTCCTGATGCGGAGCAACTTCCCCAATTGACATTGAAATTTGAATCAAAAGAAACTACAAATCCCATTTTATTGCCATCGATACCGGTTCCCGACATATGTGAACATCTAAGTTCAGTTTCAGCAGCATAGTTTTCACTTGTATGTGTTGTTTCCTCCATCGTTCCACTTATGTAATAATTGTAGTTAGTATCGCTTGTTATTTCAGAGATATTGAAATTGGTCATGTAATTCCCGAAGGACCAAACCGACTCTATAATCATCGAGTTTGAAATTGAAAAAATGCTAGTTTCATCCCACCCTTCGCCCCAAACCGTATCTCCTTCCATAACCGAAGTAAATACACAACTTGTACCCCTGCAATCCAGAGAATTAATATCACTAATATTCTTCTCAGCCATCGGCAGAATCTCCTGTCCGAGGCCATTGCCCCATCCATATTCTGGTTGTTCGTCAATTTCCATCCATCGAATCTTATTACCATAAGTGAGGATGATTCGATCATCACCAAAGAAACTCAAATGCGAGGACACCTCCTCATCACCCCAATAGGCGTAGTGAACAAAATAGGGATCTCCTACATCGTTGGCATCATGGTTATCCTCCATTCCATCTACCCCCCAGATTTTATAACTTTCACCAGATGGGACCCAAAGAAATGACTGACATTCAAATTCAGATATGTCATAATAAATATTCTCGTAATAGTAGTCATGGCAGTCAGTACTGCCATTACCATAATCAATAAACTCAAATCCACACTCAGGCTCAGAAATATTTGTTGCATATTCTTGTAATACTGGATTGTAACATTTTTCATTTGGGAGTCCAGGCATGTATACGGTGCCCATGTCAAATGACCCTGATAGTTCATCATAATATCCTGAAACCAATTGATATCCATCATTTAGTCCATCATACCAATCAAATGTATCGATAAATGAAATTCCTATTAATCCATCAGACCTTACGTTCATCGCAATAGGTTCTGGGGTGTCGCGACAAGGTGCACTATGCATGGACCATTCAAAACCCGGCGTTGGCAAATTAGACAAATTCAATTCCCTCATTTGGTATGCTTCTCCATTATTATTCATCCATAATAGAATTAAAGATCCTGTTCCGCCTTCCCAGAATCCGCCCCCCCAACCATATGTGCTACATAGTTCACCTTCTGGAAAGTTGGTTCCCTCAAGAGACGATGATTGTATTTCTAAATCTCCAAAAGTATAACTTTCGAGGCCGTCATGTCCCCCCACTCCCAACAGAGCAACTATTCCGCCATCCGGTGTTGGTGCCGTCAATTCTGGGCTGAAATCTAAATCCTGAGTATTAAGGTTCAATTGATCCAAAACCATACCATTTACTTGCGGAAATTCAATCGGATCTGTATCCCCTCTACCACCAGATTCAGCAGATACAGGGGCAAGATGGGCGATTAGTAGGAAAACAAATGCAGCAGAAGTAATCTTACCCATATTGGTGCGAAGTTTGAAGAAGATTTAGTATTATTCTACTATGGTACACCATAGGTGTTTGTGCATGAGCAAGTTTCTCCGTGCTTTCTTGAGCAGGCGTTGTTGAGCGCCGAGAGGGAGATTTGAACTCCCGCGGGACGGACCCACGTGATTTCCAGTCACGCGCGATACCAGGCTATGCGATCTCGGCAGCGAGCCGTCCACCTGCTCGCTCGGTTTAGCCATATCGGACCTCAATCCAGTGAGGTCGCGGGCGAAGCGGTTATGATTGAAAGGCAGGTCGGCGCAAATACTGCCACTGTGGCTTAGAGGTATAGCGACGCATTGGTAATGCGTAGGTCGTGAGTTCAATTCTCACCAGTGGCTCTCTAGATACTACGATTGTTTAGGCTGTTGTTGTATATGGAGATGGATTTTAATTGAATTAATACAATTGATTGAAGTCCTTCCTGAGGTTTAGTTTGTTGAAAAAGCATAGTTGTCCTGCGCTTGTTTGCGAACTCTTCATGTCTAACTTATCCCAGCGAAGCCCCGATGAGCGAGGTCTCCACCCCCAGTGAGGAAGCGCCTCCACTTGTTGATGAGGTTGTAAATCGCCTTGGATTGATTCGCCTTTCTGATGTTGAACCACGTTTTCGCACCAGCGATCTACACCCAAGTATGAATGCAGTAGATAATTTACAACAGGAATTGATTTTCCATTTCCGCCTAGCTCGAATGACTTGGAGCATCGCTCACCTACGTGCTTTGGTAATTGGCCTAGCCGCTTTTTTCCTAGGCTCCATATCGCCAGAAACATGGGGTGGTGGAAACACCATGATTGGAGGATTGCAGGGGATAAAAGAAATCGATGGTTCAGGCTTTTTCTTATTGGTTTCTTCAGTTGGTTTGTGGCTTTGGTTTTTGTTCGAAATATGGAATTTGTTTCCAATTATGAAAGGGCATTCTGTCAGTTTGATTTTTGCTTGGATATCCATTATGATGAGTATGGTTCTGTTTCATACATCATCTCCAAACTTCCCCTTCGAAATTGATGATGGAAATATGCTAGGTGGAGTAGTCACTATCTTTGTCATGGTCTTTATTGTCTACATCTTTTGGAAGGCTGTTCAAGAAACTCGAGACCAACATGTGCAAGAAGTGCACTACGACCCCGACCCCCGGAAAGTGGAAGAGGCAATGAAGGAGCATAGTCTTGGAGGATGGACTTTCATTCTAGCCCTCTGGTCACTTACAGTGTTCATCTGCTCTTGGGCAGGAGTTCATTACGTGGCTGACCGGCAATTGTCAATGCCATTCCTTTTGGTCTTGCATATTACCACAGGTGTTGTTGGTGTCTATGGCTTAATGCATCTTTTATGGTTCCCGCAATTGATGTTAGGCGTTGGCACAACCAAGGTCCTTTCTCGACGTGCTCGCGAGGCTATTGCTGACTTAGAGGCGCAGGTTTCTGACGGGATTGAATCAGTGGTTATCCACAATGATGGCACCTGCCCTGAATGTGGGGAGGGAGTTGGAATCAATCGCTCTCCGGAAGGTGATGCCGTTGCTAATTGTCCTAAAGTTGGTTGCACTGGTAGTGCTGTTGTTAATTCTGATTGTGATATTTGTAAGACTAAGATTCCTTCACGGTTTACTTGTTCTGCCTGTGGAATTAATGCTCCAGTTATGGATTTCTTGAGTGATTCGGAGGCATGGTAGTGTCAGATTTCATAGCTAGACGTGATGATTTTCCCACTTTACGTGGGAATGATGCTCCTCTTTACTTTGATAATGCCTGTATGACTTTGAAACCTCAATCAGTTATTGATGAGATTCAAAATTATTACACATCACACCCTAGTTGTGGTGGACGTAGTGTGCACCGATATGCAAATCAAGTTAGTCAAAAAATGGTTATTTCTCGACGTCGCCTTTCATCATTCATCAATTCTCCCAATACTGAACAAGTTGTGTTTACTAAAAATGCAACCAATTCCCTTAACCAAATTGCTAAGGGTTTGTCTTGGCAAGAGGGAGACATTGTTTTGACCTCTGACCGTGAACACAATAGCAATTTGGTTCCGTGGCTGCAATTAGAGCAAGAGCAGAGGGTTGACCACCGCATAATCCCAAGCCTAGAAGACAATTCCTTTGACATGGAAACATTTGAACTGATGTGTGCTGATGCCGGTTCTAAATTGAAGGTAGTTTCATTGCCTCAAGTAGGAAACTTGGATGGAGTTGAGTTTCCAGTCAAGGCTGCTGCAAAAATAGCACATGATCATGGCGGACTGATGGTAGTAGATGCTGCTCAATCAGCACCACACATGCCAATTGATGTACAAGATTTGGATGCTGATTTTATTGCTTTTAGCCTACATAAAATGCTGGGTCCCTCAGGGATGGGTGCTATGTGGGGTAAAGCTGAGTTACTAGATGGACTTCGCACCCTTTCTGCTGGAGGCGAGACGGTGATTTCATCTGATTACGATGGCATGAAGTGGGCTAATAGCCCTCATCGCTTTGAAGGTGGTTTGGATAATTATGCAGGTATTTTAGGAACGGGTGCTGCCATTGAATACCTCTCTGGAATGAAAATGAATGCTATTTATGAGCATGAAATTAAGTTGAATTCAATCCTAACTGAAGGCGTAAAAGACTTGCATGGAATTTCAATTATCGGTCCCCAATCTGCATCTGAAAGAGGTGGTATCTGTTCGATGATGATTGAAGGTTTCGATGCCCATGAATTAGCGGTTCTACTCGATGAAACTGCCGGTATAATGGTCCGCAGCGGCATGCATTGTGTGCATTCTTGGTTTAGGAGTCGTGGCTATGACAACGGCAGTCTAAGGGCTTCTTTTTACTTCTATAATACTGAAGAAGAAGTTCGTAATTTCGTTGACATATTCGGTGAAATCCACACCGCATTATTCGGATAGGGTGAAGTTATGGATACTAATGATCTAGTTGATGAATCTCTCCCTCCTGTTGTTGACTCACGACAATTAGAAGATGATCTGGATAGCCTGCGAATGTTATTCACTTGGTTGATAGGAATAACCATCATTGTAGCTGCTGGTATCGGCTATGTTGTCATTAAGAATTGGCTTCAAGATAGTATGGTCTCTGGACCGCCTGCGGAACTATTAGCTAATCAAGCAGCATTCAATCAGTTAATCCAACTTGATGAAGTAGATGGCTTGACTGGTCAAGGAGTTACTATGTGTATTGTAGATTCTGGAATTGACATGAGTCACGAGGCATTGAAGAATGTCAATCTGGCAGGCTGGAAAGATTTCATTGGCAATGAGACTGAAGCCTATGATGACCAAGGACACGGAACAATGATGGCTGGAATTATTGTTGCAGGTGATGGTATGAAAAGCGTTGCTCCAAATGTCGAATTATATGTTGCAAAGGCACTGGCCAAAAATGGTTCAGGTAGCGATGCTGGAGTTAGCGATGCAATAGATTGGTGTGTTGACCAAGGTGCTGATATCATTTCTTTATCATTGGGCGGAGCGCCTGGGATAATCCCCTCTGCCTTTGAAGGAAGTTCATCTTCATCGGCTGCTAGAGATGCTATCGATGCTGGAATATTGGTAGTTGCGGCTGCTGGGAATGATGGGGATGAGCCATCCGACGACAATGTAGATTCCCCTGGTGGAGAAGAAGATGTCATTTGTGTTGGAGCAGTTGACAGACATGGAAACTTATGGGCTAAATCATCTAAGGGAGATAATAACGGCAATATTTGGCCGGTTCTGCTACCTAGAAATGATCCCGATAAAAAACCCGAATTGGTAGCCCCTGGGATGGATATCCCAGTCATACTCCCAGACAACCGCTATGGGTATAGCAGTGGAACAAGTGCTTCTACGGCTTTTGTTTCGGGTGCTTTGTCTCTGTTGCTAGAAGATAGGCCAGACTTGCAACATGATGGCTCGGCAGGTGGAGGAGAGACTGTTGAAAATATCAAACAATGGCTGATGGATAGCGTTCATCCTAAATCTGGGCAAACTGACCATGATGACCATTATGGCTATGGGATGCTGCAAATCCTTGCTCTTTTGGATGCTGCAAATAATTGATTCACTTCTTTATTATCGCTACTAATGTGCCACCAGTTATTGGTTGGAATGCTAAATGATGAGTGGTTGATAATTCTTTGATTAAATCCATCCACCCTTGGAAGGCGGAAATTCTTGCTTGGCCAAATTCATCATCTTCTGCAGGGTCATCGGTTGGTACTTCAGGTTCTGCAGTAAGAATTATTCCTCCCCCCGATAGTAATGGCAAGGCTTGTCGGATACACTCGCTTTTCTCCTCTCCCACGTCGACAATAATGAGGTCCGCTGGGTAATTGAGTGGGCAATCCCCCATACTTCCCTGTGCCGCAGCATTGGCACTACTGGCTGCTGCTAATTTCCAGGCCTTTGCTTCTGCACAAATAGTGCCAAATTTAGCAACCCTAGTCCTGGCCCAATCATCAGCGTCATAGCGCTTGATTAAACGATTGATAATGATGCCAAACTTTGGACCTGCTTCAACTAATTCATAGGCCTCAGGTTGTTCACTCTCTCTTTGCCATAAGTCGAATAGCCAAGCAGAAAGATTACCAATTCCAGCTCCTATTTCAATCACGACTTTAGGTTTTATTCGGTGGACTATATCACGAATTCTTCGTATCATTGAAAGTGGTAGAGCAGATAATTCCATGTGCTTTAGTTGGGTACTAATATTGGCAGCTATTTCGGGTTCTTTGCGAGGTTGACTTGGATCTTTAGCCAATAGAGAAGCGAGAGCCTCATCGAGTTGGAGAACCTTGCCGTCGCCCATGCCTTGACCCTAAGTCTACTCGCTTTCAACTCATTGTTTGGATTGCCTGCATCCATCGCCTTGAAAAAGGACCGTTCAGGCCCCAGTGCTGAGGTTGTAGGCCATGAATGACGAAGAGGTAGAGGAAGGCATTATGGAAAATGCCACCAAGTGCCCTGGTTGTGGAGGAATGACCGGTCATGAAGTTCTACGAGAACGGCAGCGTGGAACGGGTGTTGATTTCCTCTTGAAGTGTGAAGAGTGCGACAAAGTGCACACCATTGAATTCCGCACTCCACCTCCAAAGATTATTCCTTTCATGCTGACTGACGGTCCAGAAAGTTTTGTTGTGAAACTCGAATTAGATCTTGATGAAATCATTACCGAGGGTGATGTCTTTGAACATGATGAAATGCAATGGATGGTTACTCGTATCGAAGACTTAGAAGACAAGCCACGCCGCAAGCGCGGAGTTGATAGGATCAATAGGATAATAGCTATTCGAAGCGATTTAGTCAGGGTTAAGATAACCATGACAATTGGTGAGGATTCAGAAGCAAGTCTCATGTTAGTACCTGGAGACAAGGAGTTTGTTGCTGGAGGAATTATCAAACACGAAGGGGAAAAGTGGCGCATACGTGCCCTTCATTCAGGCACAGGTAGAACACTATCTGGAAAGATGATGGCAAGGGAAATCAAACGGATGTACCTGCACGAGCCACCTTCAGAAGTAGAATTTGAGCCGCGCACCGAACAAGAAAGGCGGCGAGCATGGCAAGAAGGGCGACTTGGTCACAATCCAAATCCGGTTAAACCACCTAATGAAAGAGGCGGCGAAAAGAAGAGGCGTTGAATTTAGGTTTTGAAGTTTGACCACTTTCCAGTATTGTCTAAAACTACCCATTTTTCATTATGAAGCATGGTATGGATACCGAGTTCTGCTCTGTCGCTTCTCTGTAATCCTGATGAACTCCACAATAGATCTTCACGCCAACCACAAAGCCTCCAAGCGTCATCAGACTCATCCCAAGTAGCGAAATTAACGGGACCTCCCACATCGATAACAATGGTCTCATCACCCAATTCATCAAAGCGAATAATGTGCCCATTAGTAGAACACAATAACCATCCTCCCTTTGGAGAGTGATAAATTCCAGAAAGTGCTGCTGGCACCTCAATGGCTCCCTGTGATTTTAATTCTCCATCTTCAGAATCCAACACTGCCCACCCCCCGCCTCTTGTCCAGACAATTATTTCCTCTCCGGTTGATTTCAATGCAATCAACTCCT
>JAOMAZ010000010.1 GCA_028344335.1 Deltaproteobacteria bacterium
CGTGCATAGTTGAATCATTTACGCCGCTATCAATTCCAGTATCTGCGACAGTGACAATAATTCCCGTTCCATCAAGGCTATTGTAAGCAGAATTGATAGTACTGATATTGTTCTGATTATTTACTTGGTCTACCGCCATCCAGTGCTGAGCGACATCATTGAGGATACTGAAAACAGGCCGAGGTTCTATCCATTCAATTTCCTCAGAGTTTGCCAGTAGAGATATTCCAATGTTATTTGCAGTGGCGGTAGCAAAGCGCCCATCATGGCTGTGTAATAAGACTAGAGAATCTTGTTTGTATGGAAGGTCGGGCCATTGAGTTCCAGAAAGGGCAATATTGACAGTGAGCAGGCCTTTACTGGCAAATGCTTGTTTCATCTCTCCAAGTAATAATGGGGCTACATTTGATTGTAATTTGTCGCTTGGATCAAGTTTCATCATTGCTTCAATACCCAAATCCCCTAATTTTTCAACCTTCATGGAATTGACCTTACAATGAAATGCGTTTGGTGGGAGGAATGAGGCACATTCAATTCCTGCATCAGAGAGTTCATCTACCCAAGTAGTTGGAACGGGATATGAATGTTGCAACACCAGCCATCCATTGACTGAATTACTTGGCCAATTTTCAATTGAAACTGTCTCAGCATTTCGGTACCTTAGCCAAACTTGTTCCGCATCTCCATTCCAGCCATGTTCACCATCTAAGACTGGAGTTACACCGATTTTTTCTAACCCTACTATGTCGGCTTGCGTGTTTAATACATCGTTTTCCTGAGCCAAAGTTGGTACAGTTAAAGGCGAAAAAGATTGAATCAAAAAAATACTGAGAACTGCAAGGACGCTGCGGTAATGACTACGCATGCTTTTCGCAGGTCACGACACCAACATGAAGGTTCGGCCAAAGCGAACAACAGTCTATCGATGACAAGCATTGAAAACAGGACTTCACCGGAGTTGAGTTGTGACTGCCGCTATGGCTGAGGCTCAAAAGGCGCGAGAGCGCCATGATGGACTAGATGAATCTGGAGACAAGCAGGTCCTTGGGAAGCAATTGTGGAGAATTATTCCTTTCATAAAACCCTACAAGAAAAGGTTCTTCCTTGGGGTCGGAGCAAATGCTGTTGCAAGAGCCTGTGACCTACTTCCATTCGTTGCCATGGGTCTACTAACTGATGCAGTTCTAAGAGGAGAAATAAGTGAAATAAAGGATTTTGCATGGTATGGAGCACTAATTCTTGCCTCCTTTACCGGCTTAGCAATTTCACAAGGAATCTCAAATTATTCATGGGAAACATTGGCTCAATATTTGCAGCATGATATCCGAATGAAAGCATTTGATTCCTTGATAAAAATGGAGATGCGCTATTTTGAAGATAGACAAACAGGCGATATCATGTCGGTACTTTCAGCAGATGTTAATCAATTGGAGAATTTTCTCTCTGATGCTTCTACCTCTATTATTAGAATATTTGTCACTTTCTCTGCGGCCTTTGCCATCTTGATGTGGATGTCTTGGAAACTAACTATCGTATTATTCGTTCCAATTGCCTTCATCATGCCATTGGTTTACTTCTTCTCAACTCGTATTCAACGCCGCTATCGTGAAACTAGACAATCATTTGGTGATATCAATTCTGTACTCGCCAACAATATTTCTGGGATGGGAGTAGTACAAGCATACAATGCACAACCTTACGAAGCGCAAAGAGTAGGGGTTGAATCTGGTTCCTATATGGATGCAGCAATCAAAGCAACTGTTGTAAGAAATAGATTCCTACCCGGTATATATGTCATCGCTGGCCTAGCATTTGGAGCCTTGGCAACGGTAGGTGGCTGGCTGGTTGGTAATGGTGATATCAGTCCAGGTCAATATGTCACTTTCCTATTGATGAGTACAAGAATGTCAATGCCACTATTCATTCTTGGAATGTTAGTCAATCAAATTCAGAAGAGCGAAGCAAGTGCACGTAGAGTATTCGCGATGATCGATCTACAACCTACAATCATCGACAAAGACGGGGCTGAGGACTTGGTCGGTAAGGCGGAGAGGATCAGCTTTGAGGATGTTCATTTCGGCTACCCAGGAGGCAATAAAGTTCTGAATGGAATCTCTTTATCATTGGAGGAAAATCAATCTGTGGGTATTGTTGGACCAACAGGTGCAGGCAAGTCAACAATCGTCAAGTTGCTTCTAAGATACTATGAACCAGATAGTGGAAAGGCTACGATGAATAATACAGATTTACAGGATTTGACCTTAGCAAGCATGCGACAACAGATAGGATATGTCAGTCAAGATGTCTATCTTTTCCATGGCACAGTGCGTGAGAATATTGCATATTCAAACCAGTCTGCTTCGAAAGAGGAAATTGAAGAAGCGGCACACTTGGCTGGTGCACACGAATTTATCGAGTCTTTCAAAATTGGTTATGATACGATTGTTGGCGACCGTGGAGTCAAACTTTCAGGTGGACAAAGGCAAAGGATTTCTTTGGCTCGAGCAATCCTTAGGAAACCGGCATTATTAATTTTGGATGAAGCAACAAGTGCTGTTGATACTAGAACCGAGGAAATAATTCAACGTAATCTAAACCAATTCAAGGATGGCAGAATGACAGTTGCAGTTGCCCACCGACTTAGCACCATTCGGGATGCAGACGTGATATTAGTTCTCGTCGAAGGGGTTGTGGTTGAAAGAGGAACACATAGTGATTTACTCAGTAAAGATGGAGTCTATGCAGACTTATGGGCTGTGCAAACTGGAGACCTTGATAATAGCACAGGTCAGGCTACTCAGCACGACTCTTAACGGCGGCTTTTGATAGGATGGAGCATAACTTGCTCCTTTCCTGAATCGATTCCAGGTGTAGATAGTTGACGTTTCCTTCCATGTTCATTATCTGGTGATTCAAGGAAGGAGGAAATCCAACGGTCCCCCCAAATTATGCTAAGTGAAAGAATCAAGAAAATAGGAATACCAATTATCAAGGACCAAAGGCTGACTGATAGGCCAGCCATCATCATATCATCAAGTAATTCAGCCATCGCAATCATGGCAATGAAAGCAACAATTCTGGAAATTACTAACCAAGCTCTAATGATTCCCCATATTTCTTCTTCAGCACAGTCTTGAACAGGCTTATTCATTGCTTCAAAGCGTCGTTTGAAACCAAAACTCATGCTAATGCCCGCTCCTTTAGGGCATCTCTGCTCATTCATTCACTGAAGAACCCACTGTTGGTTTACAACTTGGGAAGATGATTTTCAATCTCTTGACTTATCGTCGATTTGAATTCCTAGTCCGGCTGCTGCACCTTCTCCAAGATGAATTTGTTTCATTCCTTTCAGTACTCCAGTGCCGTAGGCCCAATGGGCCATGAATATCATAATGGGGGAAATTATAATTGTTGCAAAATTCCGATGGGGGGAGGCTCCAAACATTGCACCTAACCAGCAGATCATGATGTAGGCAATGGCAAGGCTTGCAGTTGTATGTGCAGCAATTCTGGGGGCCCCCATTTCTGGGGAGTTGAGTGGGTCAGACCAATCAACCCCTCCTTGAGATAACCCCCATAGAAAAGTAGCGATACCGAATATTGTCAGTATTGGGAATAGGGCAATGGCTGAATGGGACCAAGCTTTCAGTGCCGGCCAACGAGCATTTGCCAAGGTTCGAACATAACCATAATTTCGTAATTGCTGCATATATGGCTTGACGGGTTTTCTCCTCCTATGAGGCATTATGGCAGTTGGGTCAAACCAGAGCCTATATCCAGCATCGAGAATTTTACGGTCCATGACCACATCTTCAGCACCTATACAACCTGCTTCAAATCCTTTCACCTCATCGAGAATGTGCTTTCTATAAGCGGAATTACAGCCCGGATTATGGTCAATTTCCACTAATTCTCCCGGTGGGACTTTGCCGTATCTCGTTCCAGCGGTCACCCAACGTGCACAAAAAGCCACATCTGCTGCTTTTGAGGAAAAGGGATCTTCATCAGGCGCAAAATTTGGCCCACCAATCCCTCCTACTTCTTCTCTATCGAACCATCGAATCAGTTTTCCAGCCCAATTTGCGGGCGGAATCACATCATCATCTGTGAATAACAAGATATCACAATCAATGGCTTCAATTCCAATATTACAGGCATCAGCACGATTTCGGCTGCCTTCGTCATCAATCCATCTGGCACTATGTTTGACAGCAATTGCTTCACCATCATCGCCAGTTGGGCCAACACAAGCGATTTCTAATTCCCCATCCCAGTCCTGATTATCCAAGGATTGCAAAACCACATCTAATTGTTGGGCATTACGCAAGGTTGGGATGAGCACACATACTCGTGCCTGTTCCATGTCCGTGGCACAACCTATGACCTTTCAATGAAACCCGCAGAGGGGGCAGTTATCTTCAGATATCGCCTTCGATGCGAGGTGCCAAGAAATATGTGACATCTGCTGCACCATTTGCGAACTCATATTCGATTTTCAGTGGGAAGTTATCGCCAAATCTCAAAGTAACGCTGTCTACAACGCTCATCAATTTGGAGATTGGTAGTAAGTAAGTCAGACTGTATTGGGAGCGAACTGGTCCATCACACTTCAATTCTTGAACTTCATCCTTGGTATACATGACACTAACGCTATCTGTGTCGCCACCTGTAACGTTGATTGTCAAGCCCTCTTCACTAAGGCTTATGTTAACGAGGTCGCCGACTTGTCTAGCTGCTCGCAGTGCTCTTGACAAATCTTCACCTGAAAGAGTAACGCTGGCTGGAAGTTCAAGATCTGGAACATTTGGCGGTGAGACGGTTGAGTGGTCAAGTGGTCTGATGACACGGTCAATTTTTCCCATCGAGAGATTGATTCTACCTTCTTCTTCATCGTATTTCATTTCTATTAGGTCACCAGCATTACCCAAAGAGAGTAAATCTCGCATCTTCACCAATTCAAGACCAAGAGATGTTTCGTCGACTTCCCATGACTCAAATGCTGCCGAATCAACTTTCATTCGAATCATCGCTACGTGTGAAGGATCTACTACCCTAATTTCCATGTCATTTTCAGAAAAGTCCAATCTTGCTTCTTCTACTACGACACTAATTGTGTCGAAGATGTTCCTCATCAGGTCCTGTCTTGCTGTGATATTGAGCATGTCACGTTCCACCCTATGGTCCTCTGCTCTTCGGCGGGGGTCCATAAATCTCCCTAAGGGCAAAGCCCTCCTCATTATTGAGGAAAATCCCTTTCAGTATTCTCTCCAGCCGTGTTTACAAGCCTTACAAGTTAGGAATCGGGTCTCCGGTTCATCACTAGCACGGGTTTGGTGAAGTTCGGAGAATACCTCTACGCCATTGCATTTTGGACAGATATAGGAATCAGTGGTTAGAACGCCCATTATCTCATCAGCATCATTGATAATTTCGTATTCTCGAGTTTCAACTTTGGAGGAAGAAACAGTTTCTGCAAGATTAATTACCTTACCATCTGCAGCAACAATTTTGTTCTCTGCACTTCCTTTGTAACCACATTTGTAGTTAGGGCAATCAAGGTTCCCTGAGGAGTCAGGAAATGCAAGTGTACCGCATTCTGGGCAGAACATGGAGATTCCATCGGAATGCTTCAGCATATGAATAGTTCCCTAAACTCATATGCCATGCACATCTCGGCCTAACGTGGTCTGGATAGCATATGATTGGCGATGTGCGATAGTTATCGATGCAGAAGGGCAAACCTTGGATGTCGAGACATGGTCGGGTAAGATGTCTCAATTCCTGATTATCAACCGTTTGGAAACAATTGGCATGGGCGGTATTTCTGATGAGGCTCGGAAGTTGGCAGATAGATGGCCGGATGCCTGTTTGCATCAAACCGGAGATCCTGATTTACCCGAGCATGAATTCCCAGAAACCGATGAGGAGATGATTCAAGCTCTCAATGAGGCAGCATTGGTGATGTCCGAGGCAGGAGTTTCTAAAGCAGCCGGTGACCCTGACAGAAGGTTGGAGCATTTACTTCGGGCCAGTGATGAATTACGGGCTGCTTGGTTAACAATGGAATCACGAATGGTAGAATGGACAGCATTGTTCCTCCCAACTGCAAGGGTAGAAAGAGACCGAGCACGGTTAGCGAGAAGCATTGTTGAATCGCCTTCCCTAGAAGACCTAGCAACTCAATTAGAATGTGAATTACCAGAGACTGGGCCTGGTGAACTTGAGTGGAAATCCTTGGTTTCGTGGTCGGATTCAGTTAGAGGACACAGAGGCAAACTTGAGCAAATGGAAGATGCAATCAGAGACCTTGCTTCAAATCATTTGCCATCTTTGTCGAAATTACTCGGTCCATTATTGGCAGCTCGACTTTGTGTCAGTGCCCATGGAAGAATGAGATTAGCAAGACTGCCGGCAGGAACAGTACAGATTTTAGGTGCAGAAAAGGCATTTTTCAACCATCTCCACACCGGCAGCCCCCCTCCTAAGCACGGTCATATTTTCATGCATCCATGGATATCTCGTTCTCCATGGTGGGTACGTGGAAAGATATCAAGAATGCTCGCTGCAAAAGCCAGCGTTGCTGCTCGATGCGATGCATTTGGGGCTGAAACTTGGAAGGATTCCGCAGTTGAAGCAGTTGAATCTAGAATGCTGGAAATCAAGAGTGAACACCCGCGCCCTCCTAAGGGTAGGCGTCGTTGAGGTGAGTAGATGGCAGGGCGCCGAGGTAGAGTTCCAGGCCGTGAAATAGTGCCAGGCTTCCGAAAGCAAGGGCGTGCTATTTGGACTCTCAATGCAACTCCTAGAAAGAATGTCTATGGTGAAACTCTTCTGCGAACTGACGAAGGAGAATGGAGACGGTGGGATCCAAGTCGCTCAAAGTTAGGAGCCGCTTTAGTGGTAACTGCAAATCATGTTTCAGACTTATTGCCCTTACCTGGAACACAAGTTCTCTATCTAGGGGCTGGCCATGGTACCACAATTAGTCACCTTCATGATATTTTATGCGGCGAAGACAATAATAGAAGAGGAAGAATAGTTGCTGTTGACCTTGCTCCAAGATGCCTAAGAGACTTGAACCACCTTGCCCATTCTAGACCAGGACTTGTTCCATTATTGGCTGATGCTCGTAGGCATGCAATTGTGGGAGCGATACAACCACAACGAGTAGATTGGCTATTCCAAGATGTAGCCCAAGCAAGCCAAGTTGACATATTTATCTCAGCATGCAAGAGATTTCTCAATAAGGGTGGGAGTGGTTTGTTCTCATTGAAGGCAGCAAGTGAACGCTGGGATGAAGATGGTGAAAGAGCAATGTTTGAGAAGGTTGCAGATATGTTGTTAAATTCAGGAATGGAGATTGTAGAGAAAATAGATTTAGCTGGCTATGAAGATAATCACATGCTCTTTCATTGCCGCAATATTTGATGTGGTTAGAGATGCCAGAACTACCGGAAGTAGAAACCGTAATGCGAGGCCTCTCTCCTCATTTGTTGAATCAAAGAATAATATCGGTGGAATTACGTCGAGCGGGATTGCGATATCCTTTTCCTTCAGATATGGTGGAAAAACTGGAAGGTAGAAAAATTGAAGATTTATCGCGTCGAGCAAAATATCTCCTGATACACTTGCAGGATGATTTGACATGGTTATGTCATTTGGGAATGAGTGGACGATTTACAATTTATGAAGATGGAATTAGCAATTCAGAAAACGGAAAACACGATCATGTTATGTTTTCACTTGAATCAGGTTGTGATGTGGTATATACCGATCATCGAAGATTTGGGATAATGGATTTACTAAAGACCTCCGAACTTCATGAGCATAAGTTATTGGCTCACTTGGGGCCTGAACCATTGATTGAGGAATTCACTGGGAAAGTATTGTACGATGCATTCCAAACTAAGAAATCTCCTGTTAAAACAGCGTTATTAGATCAAAGAATCGTTGCGGGATTAGGTAATATTTACGTCTGTGAAGCCCTTAACACAGTAGGCATATCTCCACGTAGAAAGGCCTGCAATATCTCAAAAGTCAAATGCACATTTTTAGTTCAGGAAATTAAAAACATCTTACTTTCATCGATTGCAGTTGGAGGCTCAACTTTACAGGATTTCGCTGGAGTAGATGGCGACCTTGGATATTTCCCTGCCTCTTTCAGAGTTTATGGCAGAGAAGGTGAAGAATGCCAAAGCCAAGATTGTGATGGCAATATCAAGCGTATCAGTCAAGCAGGGCGTAGCACCTTTTTTTGCTCTTCATGTCAATATTAAAGAACTACCATTTTCCAATTATCATCATCTTGTTGAGCATTTTTTTCTACATGCACAGCAATGGCTTTGTGAATCGGTTGCTCACGAAGAACTTGTTTGTAGACTTTTGATAGTACCTGGCTTGCAGTAAGTGTTTCAGGTCTTTTCCTTGCTTGGGGGCTGCTGTGGCCGATGCTTTTTGGCATGAGGTAGGATTTACTTCTACCCTATTCAAAGCAATGGTTGAACTGTTTCACATATTCCTTCTATATTGGCCACCAACCGAAAACAAGGAATCGGTTATTTGTCCAAGACTTGCCACTTTAACAGTCTCCATTAGTTCGGTGAATACATTGCCATCAGTTCTTGCCACTTCGCATAGCCTAGCCAATGCTTCTTGGTCTGGAGTCATCGCTTCTGTTCTCTTCAAGCAAGCTTGTTTTTCCTCGGTGGTTGCCCTTGCTAATTCTATGTTGAAATCATCGGCGTTGGACTCATCAAACACCTGAGCATTTGGATTTAGGAAGGTGTTGACACCGATGATTGGAAGACTTCCATCATGTTTTAGATGCTCGTAATACATGGACTCATCTTGGATTTTACCACGCTGGTACATTGTTTCCATAGCGCCAAGCACGCCTCCACGGCGTGAGATGGCTTCGAATTCTTGGAGGACTGCTTCTTCTACCAAGTCGGTTAATTCTTCAACGATGAATGAGCCTTGCATTGGATTTTCAGTTTTTGTCCAACCGCTTTCTACATTGACAATCATCTGAATTGCTAAGGCCCTACGAACACTCTCTTCTGTTGGAGTGGTTATCGCTTCGTCATAGGCATTGGTGTGAAGGGAGTTTGCATTGTCTTGGATAGCTAGCAAGGCTTGTAAAGTAGTGCGAATATCGTTGAAGTCGATTTCCTGAGCGTGCAGAGAACGACCACTTGTCTGAATATGATATTTGAGTTTTTGAGATCGCTCATTTCCACCATAGAGATTGCGCATTGCAACTGCCCAGATTCGCCGAGCTACTCGACCTATCACTGTATATTCTGCATCAAGGCCATTACTAAAGAAGAAAGAAAGATTTGGTGCAAATGAATCGATGTCCATTCCTCGACTGCGATAATACTCAACGTAAGTGAAGCCATTTGCAAGGGTAAAAGCAAGTTGAGAGATTGGATTTGCACCAGCCTCAGCAATATGATATCCTGAAATTGAAACAGAGTAATGGTTTCTTACACCTTGTTCAATGTAGTATTCTTGAACATCCCCCATCAATTTCAAGGCAAAAGCAGTAGAGAAAATACAGGTATTTTGTGCTTGGTCTTCTTTCAAGATATCTGCTTGTACAGTGCCGCGAACAGTTTGCAGAGTTTCTGCTTTGATTCTAGCATAGGTTTCAGCATCGACTAATTCATCGCCACGACGACCAATGGTTGCTAGGCCAAAGCCATTATGACCATCAGGCAATTCTCCGCGATAAGCAGAATCCAAAATCTCCAAATCACCGAGATACTTCTCCACTTGTTGGTCAATAGCAGCGTTCAAAAAGAAAGCAAGAATAATTGGTGCAGGGCCATTAATAGTCATTGAAACTGAAGTATTTGCCTCACATAAATCGAAGCCAGAATACAAGCGCTTAGCGTCATCAAGACTGGCAATGGAAACACCAGAATTACCTACTTTCCCCCATATATCGGGTCTCTTTGCAGGATCTCTACCATACAATGTGACTGAATCAAATGCAGTTGAAAGGCGATTGAAAGGCTGTCCTTGGCTCAGGTAATGGAAGCGACGATTGGTTTTCTCTGGCTCACCTTCACCAGCAAACATTCGAGCCGGCAATTCATCAGTGCGCTTGAAAGGAAAAACTCCAGCACTGAATGGAAAAGTACCAGGGATATTTTCTCGGCATAACCAATTGTAGAGGTCGCCATCATCATTGTATCTTGGTAATGCAACACGTGGAATCTGGGAATGCGACAGACTTTCTGTAGTGGTCGAAACGCTGAATGCTTTACCACGTACATAGTAGGTAAATTCTCCAGAGCGATATTGTTCAGCCAATTCTCGGTGTTCCTGAAGGAGAGATTCTTCTTGAATTTCCATTTCTTTTATTTGCTTTTCAAGGTCTTCTGCAACCGAATCTGCACCGCGCCCACGAGCATGTACTGCGGTCTCTGTCAATTGTTGCTTCAACCTCAATTTTTGAGCAATCTCCTCATTGTGTGCATGATATTGACGTAAGCAAGATGAAATTTCTGAAAGATAGGAAACACGCTCTGGAGGAATAACTCCCTTTCCGACCCCAACCTGACCGAGTGGCTCAGAGTAGTTGGCACCAACTACATTTGCGACCTTTTTCCAAAGCACATCTATTCCAGGGTCAGCAAATTGACTCGCTATTGTTGCAACAACCGGTAAGTCTTCATCAGTGGCATCGAAGAGGTTGCGGTTTCGGCGAACTTGCTTGCGAATTGCCCGCAATGCATCTTCACTACCTCTTTTTTCGTACTTGTTGAGAACAACCCAATCGGCAACATCCAACATTTCAATTTTCTCAAGTTGAGTATGAGCACCAAACTCTGCAGTCATTACATAGATGGAGTGGTCAGCAACTGAAGTAATTGCATCGCTACCCTGACCGATGCCACTGGTCTCACAGAATATCAAATCGAATCCAACAGCCTTGGCAACGTCTATGGCTCTGTCTAGGTTTGTTGAAATTTCTGAGCCAGAGCCTCGACTGGCTAAAGAACGCATGAAGAGATTATTATTTGATAAGGAATTCATTCGAATTCGGTCCCCAAGCAAGGCGCCACCAGTGCGTTTTCGGGTAGGGTCAACACATAGCAGGCAGACCTTTAGTTCGGGATTGTCGCGTTGAATTCTAAGCATCAACTCATCAAGAAGGCTTGACTTTCCTGCTCCACCTGTTCCGGTAAATCCAATCACAGGTACATCGCTAGAAGATGAGCGACATTTTTCTAAATATTCATTGAAAGTGGTATCATCAGCAGATTCTGATAAAGTCAACATGAGACTAACCTTTTCCATTTCCTTAGTTGAAATGGGGCTATCGAGTGTCGCTAATCTTTGCTCTGAAGTCAAGTCGACCTTACTTGCAATTCCCATCAAGTGGTCTATCATTCCAAGCAAACCCATTTTGCGGCCATCTTCAGGAGAATAGATTCTAGAAATCCCAGCAGCATGCAGGTCGCGAATTTCTGGTGGAGTTATGGTACCGCCACCACCAGCAAAAATGCGGACATGAGAGCAACCAGCATCATCCAATAATTGGCGAATGTAGGTCATATATTCCATGTGGCCGCCTTGATAGGAGGTTAGGGCGATAGCATGGGCGTCTTCCTGAATGGCGCAATCCACCACATCCTTGGCTGAACGGTCATGCCCTAAGTGAATGACTTCTGCTCCTGCGCTTTGGATTAAGCGGCGCATGACGTTGATTGCAGCATCGTGGCCATCGAATAGTGAAGCAGCAGTGATTACCCTTACTGGGCCAGTCGAAGTCGAGAAACCTACGGCTTCTTCGGCTGTCTGCATACTAGTTGGCAGTAGTGATGGCTTCAACAACTCTTCGATGCCTACTTCATATGTATGCACTTTAACATTTGAAATATGTTGAATCTGAATTTAGTTGACTTGATAATTCCTAATGAAATAATATCACTCTTGTAATGAATGAATAAATAATCAACCTTGGCACTTATCGGGGGTTAATGAGCGAGAGCGGCTGGCTAATGCATTGGTCCGAAAGCGCAGTCTTTGATGCGAATGCAGCAGCTCTGGGGGTGGACCTTTCAGAATTGATGATATCGGCAGGAGCATCCCTTGCCAGTGAAGTCAGTAGTGGGGTAGAACATAAGGGTGGCCTTGGTGAAGTTTGGTTTCTTTGCGGCCCTGGAAATAATGGTGGTGATGGATTTGTGGCTGCTAGTGCCTTGTATTCATTGTGGTTTGATTTACCTTTAAAGATTAGAATTCTTACCAGTCATGCTCAACAAAAAAGCGATATTTCCCAAGATATGCGTAATACAGCTAAGAGTGCAGGAGTATCAATTCATAGTTGGCAGGGCAATGGTTGGTCTATTCCAATTCCCCGTGACCGAAAGGTGTTAATGTTGGTTGATTGCCTCTTGGGAGTTGGTCCACAAGGACCAGGGACGCCTGCTTTTCCAAGAGGTTCTATAGGCGAAGTTATGGATTGGTTGATGGCTAGATTTGAAGTGCAATTTCCAAGGATACTTGCCTGTGATGTCCCGACAGGGTTGTGTTCTTCAAAGCAAATGAATGTTGGTCGGACTTTGACTTTCCATGCACCAAAAATGGGCCTTCTCGATGAAATAGGTGATATTGCAAATGGAGTTGGTGGAATCAAGGTTGCTTCATTACCTTGGCCAGATGAAACTATTAATCCTGGAATTGGTGATTTATTGAGATTTCCCGCCTTGAAAGATGACGCGAAAAAGGGGGATAGAGGTCGTGTTTTGGTTATTGGTGGTGGGCCTTATCATGGCGCCCCCATCCTGTCGGGAATGGCAGCAGCAAGGATGGGTGCAGATTTGATTCATGTTGCGATGCCATCTTCTGCAAGTGCAAGAGTTTCATGGCCAACTGAATTGATTCCTGAAAAGATACCCGATGAAGAAATATTTTCCCTCAACAGTGTTTCAACCTTAGAACAGAGAATGAAAAGTGGTCGAGGAATTCAAGCGATTGTTATCGGACCTGGGCTTGGTGATGCAGAAGAAACCCTAGATGCAGTTAGAGAGTTATTGGTCATTGCAACAGTAAGAGGGATTCCAACCGTTATCGATGCTGATGCAATCAAAGCACTCCCCAAAAGGAATATGTTGGCTGGATTGAAGGTTGTTATCACTCCTCATTCCAAAGAATTAGAATCATGGTTAGAAGACGCCACATGCTCAGAAACATTAGACTCATTGATGAATGAATCTAATTGGAGGAATTTTACTCCTGATGAGGAAAACGCAGTAATTATCGAAACAGGTGCGGTGGATCATATTTGGGGAATCAATAGGAGATATTGCCAATCATCGCAAGGTTCTGCAAGGATGGCCATGGGCGGCACTGGAGATTTACTCGCTGGTGCAATTGGTGGACTGCTTGCCATTGGAATGGCGCCATGGCCAGCTACACGCTTAGCATCTTATTTGTTAAGAGAGGCTGGAAAAATGGCTGAAGCCGAATTAGGCATAGGAATGGTCGCCTCGGATATCCCTCTTTTTTTGGCCAAGGCTTTGGCTCATCGGGCAGCGATGTAATCGGAATAATTTCCTTTGTACATCTTTAGTTTACCATTCTTTAATTCAAGAATCCAATTCACTGTTTGGTCTAAGAACCAGCGGTCGTGACTAACCATCATCAGAGAGCCATCATATTGGTTGAGTGCTCCTTCAAGGCTTTCTTTTGCATCGACGTCCAAGTGATTGGTTGGTTCATCCATTAACAATAGATTATTATCCTCAAGAAGTAGTTGGAGTAAGGCAACCCTCGCTCTTTCCCCACCAGACAATTTCTGAAGCTTTGTAGCCACTTGTTCCTTGCCAAATTGGAATCGACCTAAGGCTGCTCTTACTTCTCCATAATCCAAATCAGGTCGTAATTTTTCTATTTGTTTGACAGGTGTTAGGTCGAAATCAAGGGTTCTATGATCTTGGTGGAAATAGCCGATAATAACTCCAGGGCTGACCTCAAGTTTTCCTGTATCGATTCCTTCGTCGCCATTTATCATTTTCAACAAGGTTGTTTTTCCAACTCCATTACCACCAACAATTCCGATTTTCATCCCTTTATTGATGAATAATTCTGCATTGCTCAATATTGGTTGTTTCAATCCATCGAAGCGCTTGTAGACTGCTTCTAATTCAAGTACGTCAAGAGATGCTTTGTCCACAGACTCTAGATTGAATTGTAGGCCCTTGCGCTGTTTTGGAACTCTTGCTACCAAGGCTTTACGTTCTTTTTGCATACGCTCAATCATCTTATGTTTGGCTGAAATAGATTTATCGTATTTGTTATTTCTCTTCATGTGTTGAAGGCCTGAAAGAGTATGTTTAATTTTTTTATCAAGAGTATTTATCAGGTCACTAAGGGCTGCTCCATTAGCGATTTTTTGCTTGAGGTGCTTGCTGTAATTCCCTGCATATTGCCATACCATTTCATTCTCAATTTCAAGAATCCTTGTACAGACTTGATCTAGGAAATAACGGTCGTGGCTAACCATAATCATGGTCCCATGGAAATCTCGCAGGAACTGTTCTAACCATTCTGTGGTTTCAATATCCAAGTGATTGGTTGGTTCGTCGAGGAATAACATATCGATGCCATCTAATCCTACAAGTTGCCTTGCCAAAGCCAGTTTTGCCCTTTCTCCCCCTGATAATTTGCTTACTTTCAATCCCATAGGATGATGACTCAAGCCAAGCCTTTCGAGGATTGCTTTTGCTCTCAATGCAACATTTGCTCCACCACTACTTGCTAACATTTGTTGTAATTCTGCATAGCGGTCAAGTATAGGTTGCCAATTCCCTTCGTAAAATTCCGGCTTACCCATATCTAATTCTATGGCAGAAATCTCCTCTTCCAGTTCAAGGAATTGCCTACCCTTTCTTGCTAATTCCTCTTCAATAGTAGCATCATCTTCAATATCTCGAACTTGAGTTAAGTATGCTATACGAAGGCCTTCAGCAAATTCAATATCCCCCATATCTTGCTTCTGCTCGCTGATTGTATTGAGCAAGGTGGTTTTACCAGCCCCATTATGTCCAACGATACCGATACGGTCGCCTTCATTGACTAAGAATGAGACATCGGATAGAACGTCGACTGCACCAAATGAACGGGAGATTTCTTCGACACTGATAAGTTGCCTAGGCATGTTATTCCCAGCCCGTCGGCTGGCGCATCATTGAAGTCTGTTCCGGTGCTTTAGTCGAATGTAGAAAAGGCTGAGGTGGCGCGTACTCTTTTCGAGTCATTTACACTTAGTACTCTTCTTCGTTCTCGTCTTGCAAGCATTTTAGTTCTCATAGCAGGACAACCTAGTGTACAAACTGCCAAGCCAAGTACAGAGCCAACTAATATTGAAGGCAGCATAGGAACACCTAGCATAATTGAATTTAGACTTCCCGCAACTATTCCAATGAGCACTCCAATACCCAAAGGACGCTCAATCCACAATCGTAACAAAGACTTCTTAGGAGATAGTTTGGTCAAGGTTTCCCCAGTCATTAGCATCTCCGTCCGCTACTTCATCCTCCTCGGAAGTAAATAAACCACGGCACGACATTCTCGTAAAATTGCTGAAAAACAGCACTCCTTTATGATTCCAACCTTTAATTCAAGGAATTTATTGCCTCTTCATGACGGCTCATTAGGTTTCGTAACTTTACCTTTAAACTTGGAGTTAATAGGTCATTATCGGTCGACCATTCTTCTGCATCTAGGATAATTGCATCTGGCATTTCAAATCCTTTCCAGGTTGGTTTTTTCATGCAATTTTCACGAAGTTCATCAAGTAACCATGAACAAACCGCTGTATCAGAGCATATTTGTGCCCAATCTCCACTTAGAATCAAACCAGATGCTTTGAGAGCTGGTTCCATTGCTTCTTTATTTGGGTGAATTATCAAGTAAGTATGCTTGCGGTTTCTTCCATCAAGTATACATTGTTCAACTAAAGGAGAGAGTTTCAGATTCTCCTCAAGTGGTGCTGGGGAAACATACTTGCCATTCTCAAGCTTGAATTGAGATTTTACACGTCCTGTAATCGAGAGATAACCGTCATCAGAGAGGCGACCGAGGTCCCCTGTTCTGAAACCGCCATCACTAGTCATAACCTCGGCTGTTGCTTCTGGATTATTCCAATAACCCTGCATAACATTTGGGCCATAAACGATTATTTCTCCATCATCAGGACTATCAGGATCATCCCAAACACTGGTGTCAATTTTTATTTTCACTCCACTGATTGGTTGGCCTACAGTATGGAGGCGAGATTTGCCTTTACCCATCCAACCATTTGCACTAACAAGAGGGGATGTTTCTGTCAACCCGTATCCTTCGTAGATAGCGAATCCAACCTTTTGAATGAAACCAGCAATATCGGGAGAAAGAGCAGCAGCACCTGAGAGAGCGAAACGGAGGTTTCCGCCAAACCGAGCACGAACTTTCTTCCAAACTAATTTATCAAATAATTTATCGCTAAATCCCTTGGCAGGTACGGAGTCGCAATCGATTCCAGATTTACGGATACGTTTTGCAGAATACAGATTTGCCTGACCAGACATGAAACGCTTCACTCCACTGGTTTGGAATTGAGCAGTAACACGGTCGTGGAACTTATTCCAAACACGAGGAACAGCAAGCATGCAATGTGGTTTGATAACTTGGCATTCATCTGCAATACGCTTCAGGTCGGAAATCAAATTGATGTGAACTCCTGAACGCAACATATAATGAAGGTCGAAAGTACTACCAAAAGAGTGTGCCCAAGGCAAGAATGCAGCGTTCTTATCACCAACATAAATTTCGAAAACAGATTGAACTGCTATAACATTTGAGAGCAAATTCCAATTAGAAAGCATGACTCCTTTAGGATTGCCTGTGGTCCCACTGGTGTAAATCAAAGAAGCCAGAGAGTTGTGGTCAGAACGAGGTTTTTCAAGAGCAGGAGCGGCCCTACCAGCACTGACAAAGGCACTCCAGTTTTCTACTTCAACACCCTCTGGTGGTAATTCGTTTGCTTCTTCTTCCCCAAGTAGAATAACGCCTCCTGAAGGCCAGTCTTCTGCTTTCTCAGGTAGGTTGGCAATTAATCTATCAAGTACACCGGTATTTGCAACGATGATGATTGTCGGAGATGAATCATCGATAATGAATCTCCAATCACTACCATGCTGATGAGTGTACATACCGGTATAAGCTGCACCAAGGCGGTTTGCTGCATAGGCTGAAGCCGCCCACTCAACGCAATTATCGGTGATTAAAGCGATTCTCTCCTCGCCAATCAGGCCCTTAGAAGCAAAGCCTTTAGCAACTGAATCAACTAGTGATGAGAATTCTAAATAACTGAGATTTACTCTCTCCATTCCCTTCTCCTGTATCCAACCAAAACTAGGTTGGTCGCCAAAACGTTCTACACTTTGCATTAGCATTTCGTACAAGCTACGAGGGTCGTCTCCAATTGGCAGACTCCAATCTCTATGTGCATCCGCTTTTGGCCAAGCCCATTGCATATCCGTATTCGCCATGGTTAGTGAAAAGCGGTTCTACTTAAGAAAGGCCGGCTGGCCGGTCCTGCAACAATACTTCTCTAACTATGGCTCTCCAATCCGCTCCACCATTCCGGTTTGCCAAAGGACTTGCGGGACTTGGGTGAGGAATTTTTGTTAGAATTGCATCATGATTTAGGGAAGAAATTCTCTTGTGAGAATAATTACCAACAGCAATAATTCTATCCACATCAAGAATTTTTGCCACTTCAAGCAAATGTTGGTCACAGCGTTGCAATAATTCACCACCTTCGACATTATTCAACTTATCAGGGGTTAAGTTTCCTCCAGTAGGAGTAAATATCCACAAAGGGCAATGATTGACAATATACACATTTTTATGAATGTCTTCAGGACTGCCATACAATTCACTCAGAAATGACCAAATCCGTCGACCAGAAACTTCTGGCTTGGGACAGTCAAGTCCGTATACAGGTCGTTTCGGATGAAGGATAGGTGGTTGATGAACTTCTAAATCCCGTATCTCAAGAGTCTCACGAACTTGCTCGGGACAGCCGAATGGAACGCCTGTATTTCCCATTCCATGACCGGGATTCATTCCAACTAACAAGGTCTTAGCACCAAGGCCACCGAAGCGACGAATGTACTCCTTATGGGGGGCCCAAGCATATTCCAAAGGATTGTAAAAAAGCCCGACTTTATCTGAATTCATTAGTGCCCTATCAGCAATAACACGACAATCTGTAGAGAGAGATTTGGCGGCCAATAGTAGGGCTTCCATTAGTTAGTAGCATAAGGTGGCAGTTGAAAACATATAGGGGTATGGCTAAGAATTGAAGATTGTAAAAGCCAATTCTGGAACTTCGCCCTCAAAGGCATCCTCCAAGGACTCAAACGCCGGAGCATCACGTTCTTTCCGCATTATTTTAGCGCGGTTGCTTACAATTTTCCAAGCAGTTTTCTCACCTATGCCTGGAATTGCTTGTAATTGTGATTGGCTAACTGTATTAATATCCAAGCCTAATTCAACTCCAGTAATACTTCTCTTTCCATGCGCAGTCACCACGATATCTGATTCACTTTCCAATGGAATCTGATATGAGGCGCCAATTAAAATCGGATAGGCACCGATTTGACGGCCAAATGTAACGCCAGCTTTGCCATGAATTTCGGAGTTGCGATGTTCTTCTGAAAGGTTTGAAGGAAGGCGAATACGATTGTCATGACTCTCCCAATATACTCTCTTCAATACTTGCCCTATTGGAAACATTTCTTGCAGTAATGGCGCATCGATTTCATCGCGCACCCATTCCTTGAATTGGCGGAATGCTTTCTCTTCGATCTTTTGAAAACCTTCGCCCTCAACTTGTCGAATATTGATTCTACGAAGTTGCAGGCCATCATCTCTAAGTGATGTTAACAATTCTTTGTTATGACTATAAGATTCAGTAGTTTCACCATTCAGTCCAGCGATGAAGTTGAGCCCAGGTAGTAGTTTTGGTAGTCCACGTTGACCCTTATCTCTTCCGTATTTGTTGATTAAACGAACTGCGGATTTGAGTTGCTCAGCTGAGCAATTGAGCCAGTTTTCAGCATGAACTGCAGGGTCTGCACTCTCTAAGCCGAAGGAAAGAACAGCGCCATCTGAAAGTGTGCTGCAGAGAGTTTTGGTGATTTCAGTCGATGGCTCAATATTTTCTGCAATTATTGATGGGTTGCCATTATCAACCGCTAAAATATCCAGTCTTTCATCTTCTCTTAAACCATGCAATAAATTTGCAATCGGTTCGGGGTTTGGGATTGGATATTCCATTTCTACAACCCCTTCAGCCATGTAAGTGAAGACATCTGTCATACCTCCTAACCTAACGTGTTTTACTCCATTATCGTGAGCCAATTTGACTTCGTTGATGATATCTTCAGGAGTTCGCCAAATTGGTACCCCTTTTTTTGGTTCAATGCAGAATTTACAACCTTGTTTGTAGCGCACACAGCCTTGGTAGACTTCGACTTCGTAGGTCAATGGTCCGTTCAGGTCAGGGTGCTTAGTGACTGCTTTTGACATGGCTCCTGAGAGAGCCCAGTTTGACCACTGTTTTGTGCTTCTGCGTTGATGTTTCCATTCATTTGAAGCGAGATAGTGAGACAGAGTTGCATCGGTATCTTGTACAGCAAGAAAGAGATTTTTGCGCAATGGTAACCAACCTGCTTGACGCCATAATCGGATTGCCCAGCCTCCACATAATACTGGAATATCCGGAGGCGCTGCACGCAGGACTTCATTGACTTCTTTTTCGCTTATTGGAGTTCCACGAAGGTATTTTCCTGGTACAACTGCTCCAGCAAGGACAACGATTCCGGCACTGTTTTGGAGAGAGAACCTTTGCCGTCTCCACTGGTCAATAGTTATGTATCGATAGGGTATGTTTTGTGATTCAAAGACTCCTGCGATGTATCTAATGTGGAATCCAACGTAGGGGGGCACTCCAAATGCCGCTGGCTCATCTTCATAGCCGTCGAGGAGTAACCACTCAGGTTCATCCTCTGCCATTATGATTCACTCAATCCTTCAGACCTTCTTCCTTACGGGCTTGCATTTCACGGGAGGTGCGTTGAGGCTTTCCGCCATTTCGGTTGTCTTTTCTTCCTCCTCTGCTATCGCTGCGGGCCTTGGCCTTTGCCACCTTCAATCTGCGTCCTTGAATTTCTTGCCCATCAAGTGCTTCGATGACCTTGTCTGCGCTTTCATCACTTACGGTGACGAATCCGAATCCCTTTGAGCGGTCGCCGTCCATTACAATGTGGCAGTCGTTGACCTTACCATGTTCTGAGAAAACCTTGGTCAGTTCCTCGTTGTTGACTTTCCATGGTAAGCCACCCACATAGAGTCTGGTTCCTTCGACCTTTCTTTGTGGCTTCTTGTCGCCCTTCTTGTCACCAGCATCATTGACAGTTAACCTGCGTCCCATAAAGTCTTGTTTATTGAGTCCTGAAATCGCTTTGTCTCCATCTTCATCTTTTGCAAATGTGACGAATCCAAAGCCGCGGTTATTGCCGGTCTCTCGGTCTTTCATAACCACGTGGTCTACGACTTTCCCGAATTTCTTGAAGGCTTCAAGCAGGTCATCATCGCTAACTTCTCTGGATAACCCTCCAACGAAGATCTTCCTTCCTGTGGGTCTTTCTCTTCGGCCTCCACCACGTCCACCGCCACCGCCTCCTGTGCCTTCAAAACGGAAGTGTTCAACTTCTCTACCATCATTGCGGAAATCAGTGGCAATTAGATTTGAGCGGGCAGCAGGACCGATTGCAAAATACTGCTCTGCTTCCTTACCCCACCTCTTACCTGATTTATTGTAATCTGGAGCACCGTCTGATGAAGAGTTATAGCCAAGTCCAAATGATCTAGATAATGCTCTAAATGAGAGGTAATTGCAATAACTGCAAGCCACATTCCAATCCTCATGCTCTGCGGTAATTAATTGGTTTCCGCATTGAGGGCAAATCGCTTGTAAAACTCCACAATCATCGCCACCTCTCATGTCGAGGCGAATAACCGGTTTGTTATCTGTGACAGTTGCTCTGATGATATCTCTTCGGCGTACACCATCACTGGCATCGTGGAGATAACGGTCTACCATTTTGGTTACGTGGATCTGGCCGTAAAGGTGCTGTGGCATTGGCTCTCTTCCATCGTCGCCTTCGACGTGCAAGATTCTTGCTTCTAACATGGATTCTCGGATCTTTGCAATTTCAGCGATTACGGTATCTCCAACCTTGACTTCGGGAACACCTTTGCAATCTGAAGCAATTGAAATGGTTTGTTCATCTTGATTGAAGTTTACAATCCCAGTCATTGTTGATATGACATGTTCTCCTTGGACCATGGTGCCTTCTCCGGCTTTCCAATCTTCTGCCGATGCGATGTTTTCACCGGGGGTTATGATGCTTGTACTACTCATTAGAATCGACTCCGCTTCCTACCCATTGGGCTGGACATATGGCGGGGCGGTCGGCTGTCCGCATTTCAACCCAACCCCTTCAACGGCGCCATAATCTCCAGCATTTTACGGCCGTTGTGCTACTTCTTGAGGTGTGATGGGAATACTTTGCAGGTAATCTAAACTCGGCTTCCATCCGGACTTCGGCATTCCATCCCTCCTCTTCTGCCATTGCTGCAATATGAGTGCTTTTGCTACTGTGCATCAAATGAATAAGGTTGGCAGAAGAGTGCATTGCAGCAAGGAGAAATGGTCTGTCAGCGCCCTTTTTTTGTGTACCCCAAGGAGGATTCATGATGATAGTTTGAGGTTTTATTTCCAAAGGTAATCCATCAGTTATTTGATGTAAGAGGACTTCTACTTGCGAAAACCCTTCACAGTTTTTTTCAGCAGTTTTAGCAACTTCTTCATCGCATTCAATCAACCAAACCTTTTCGGCCCCGAGCAGATTTGCCCCGATTCCAAGAATCCCGTTTCCTGCACCAAGGTCTGCAACCTTACAACCTTCAAGTCCATCCATTATTGATAGCCATTCAGCCGCCAAATTCCCTTCAGTAGCATATTGCTCAAGAAGAACATCACAATGTGGATGAGGATTTAGTTTGGAGAGCCTGATGGCCAATTGGCGCAGGCGAATGTGAATCACCAACGCAGTGGTCTACCCTGTTGATCCAAGTATTTCTGCTGAGCGAGAGCATCTGCTTGCCTGCGCATTTCTTCGAGTCTATCAAGCGTCGAAGTTTGCGATACAGGTGCTGCTTGTGTTGCTTGTGCCGCTTGTACGGGGGCTTGAACTTGAGTAGTCTGACTATTTTGAGGCTGAGAAAAACCGTTTTGTCGTTGAGCAGAGGCGTTATTCGCCGCCGCAGTACGACGAATATTTGCAGCCTCCGTTTCTAACCTTGCCATCAATTGCTGACCTGGAAGTGGACTTGCACATGACTGGCATTGAGTAACACCGTTTTGTTGCGGCAATCCACAGTTAGTGCAATAGGGCATGCTCGTTCAAATAACGGCTGACGCGGCCCCGTCTTGAATCCTTTGCTGCCAAACAAACCTAATTACCGGTCATTTCCATAAACATGGGCCATGTATCAATACCAGCAGCCTCACAAAATTCACTGGCTTCTGCAAATCGAGGGTCTCCCATCATATCTGAGGCCTCCATACCTTCTGCCAATAATTCTTTAATGACTGTCCTGAAAGAATCAACAACACCGCCATCAGAAGGCACAGGCATCGAGTGCCTTACTTGATGATTGCTTGGAGTTGGGACGGCAGGAGCTTCAACTTCCTCTGTCATCGGGGCCTCTTCTTTCATCAGCAGAGGGGTTTCTTTGATAATTGGAGCATCTTCAATAATCGGAACTTCCTTAATCACGGGCTCTGAATCTTCTAATTCTGGAACCGGAGGAGATTCTTTTTCCAATTCTGGAACCGGAGGAGTTTCTACTTCCGGTTCACCGGCGGCAGAGTGGGTAACGCTCTCTAATAAGTCCGCACTGAAACCATCGAATAATTCCTCCACTTGTGAATCACCTTCATCATCATCTCCCATTTCAGCAACAAGGTCTTCCAATTCAACTTCTTTCTCGGGTTCAGATGATGGTTTTGGAATGGTTGGAACCACATGCGTTGAGATGGGAGTTCTTTCCACCTTCGGTACAGGCTCAGAATCCTTTGCTTCACTGCCTGGTGGATATGAAATGTAGGCCTTTCCAACAATGCTTTCCAAAGGCATTGCAAGATATAGCCTCTGTAATTCAGGTAAATCCGGATGCCTGAATGTAAGGATTGTGTGATTCTCAAAGCGCCTTTGCATCGGCACATTAGCATCTGTAGGAAGCGGGCATACCGTAGTTGAACTTCGCTTCCATCCATCATTGGTAATCAAATGTTGGAGCCATGTTCCTAATTCAGCTGTTGCAATATCGAGAAATTGAAAGGATGCATCACGATGATTGAAGCCTTGAGACTCAAACAAATGCAGTGAGTGGCGTGGGCGGTGAAATAATCCAAAGACAGGTTGTTGATGTTGAATCGTAGCACCATGTTGTTCAAGAATCACCCTCTCCCTACGTTTACAGAGTATTAGTACCTGAACACGTTGAGTTGATGAATCCCACGCTCCAGGCCAGCGTTTTCCAGCCTCATCATTGAGTTGACGAAGTGTTTGGTCTGAAAGAATAGATACTTCTCCCATCAACTCACCAACACGTCCCAATCACGAATCCCATATGAGTTCTTTCACAGCATGTACTCAATCGAGCAATCCTTCAGCAAGCATCAACTCAGCCAGAAGAATGCAACCACCAGCGGCCCCTCTAATGGTATTATGAGATAGTGCAGAGAAAGATAATTTTGTATTATCAATTTTTAAGTTTCCAACAACTACCGACATGCCGGACTTCAATCCCTCTCCACCTGCCATCAGATATTCCTCTCTAGTTGGCAAACCATCGATGATAATAACAGGATTATCAGGTGCAGAAGGTAATTTCAGATGTTGTGGCCTATCGCTCCATGCTGCCATCCATTCTTTTATTTCTGACACACTTGCTACTCTATTCAACTCAACTTCTACATTTACTAAGTGGCCATCGCGTTCACTAACCCTTTTGCAATCCACATTGATTTCAATCGTTGTAGGTGAAACTCCTTCACTACTAATTCGTCCAAGAATATGAAGAAGTTCTTGCTTAATCTTTTCTGCCTCACCTGGTATTTCGCAATTACTACCTACAATACCTGAAGAAAGTAATCCCCAACCTCCACCTGATAATGCTTGTTCAGTTCGTACTGAAACCTGATTGAAGCCAACCATATCCCAAAGCGGTTTCAAAGGTAAGGCGATAGGAATAACCGTACAGTTCGTAGAACAGGTTATTGGTCCAAGTGAAGAATCTTTCCAATGTGTTAAATGATGAGGATTCAGATCTGCGATGACTAAGGGGATTCCTGCAATACAGCGATGAGCACTAGCATTGGAAAGGACAGAGATACCTGCAGCAGCAATCATTGGCTCAACATCTAAGGCAATTTCAGAAGGCAGGGCGGAAAAAACAATTTCCACCTCTAATTCAAGGAGTTCATCAACTAAGGAATTCAATCCCAGTACGGTTAATTCAGGCAAATCCGGACGGTCCTCATCCAAACGCCATGGGATTTCGCTCAATTTCCGCCCTTCACTCATAGGACTCCCCGCTACTGCTACAAATTCAAACCAAGGATGTTCGCAAAGACGTTGTTGGAAACGTTGGCCTACTAGCCCACTTGCAGAAAGAACAGCAACCGCTTTTCGTGGCACATCTTTTCGAATAGGCCTTCATTGATGAGGTTGCTTACAAAAGTTAGTCTTCTATGGTGTTTGTTTTAAGTACAAATAGTTGTACGGCAGGCCGATGAGCCCTATCGCAAGAGTGAAACAACAGCCAAAGCGTGCAAAAACCCTAGTTTTTAGCATGATGATGATTATGTCATTATTTTCCGCTGGAATACCGATGATTTCCGCCTCTGGTCAAAACGGAGAATGGATTCAAGTTGACATGACCCAAGGACACTGGAATGCCGGAGATACAGTTGAAGCTAACATCTCTGGAGGTAGCCTAGATTCAATTCCGGGATATACAGTAGAATGGAAACTAGAAGATATGAATATGACATTAATTCAAGATGGAACATATACAATTTCTGCTCCTGCATCTGGAGACTCATTCGAGTATAATCTATCTTTCAACAACCTAGGTGATGATTGTTTCAACCTGATTGCAGAACTTTTCGATAATGGAGGAGCATTCGTAGATGGATCATCAATGTCCTTCGATGTTGGCGCAGGTATGTGCCAAGGAACCGGACCAAGCGGACCTCACATGTGGTGGAATGGTTCATACTGGTTCGATACTAATGAATCCGTAGTCTTCTTTGCTGAGGCAGGAAGCCTTGATGAAGCAGAGGACTATACCCTTCTGTGGGAAGTTCTTGATGACCAATTTAATCAAGTTGTAAGTGGTTCTGAAGATCTGTCCATGGTCGGCCAACAAACTTCAATCGAAATCCTAGTTGGGCAATTAGGAGATGCATGCTATGAAATCAAGGGAGAACTCTTCGATTCTGATAGCAAAGCAATTCCAGGCAGTGGGGCTATGTCTATGTTTGAAGTCGGAAGTGGGACTTGTCAAACTGGACCTCCTTCCATGATTAATGTCTATGCCCACTATTATGATGGTTCATTGGAAATCTCAAGTTATGGGTTTGAAGCCAACCAGTCAGGATTGAACATTCAAGTTTCGATATTTGATGCATCTGGAATGGAGATTTACGGCCTTGATATGAATATCACAGCCGACGAATATGGAATGTTCCAATTGACGGATCAGTCGCAGACATTCGAAGATGGTGAATACATGATGGAAATCTATGTAACTGATACCACTGATAACAACATCCTCTTTGAAGGAACTAACATGACGCTGTACGTTTACAACAATGGTGGGGGCAATCCTGATGGACCTGGCATGAATGTTTGGACTGAACATGGAAATTACCAATCTGGTGACGAAGTACGGGTGGAATTTGATTCATGGGGTATCGAGGGAGATACTTATGATATGATTTGGGAATGTGATGAGGGCATGAATTTCATAATGGAAAGTGCTCTTCAAGGAAATACCAGCGCTGAGAATATCCAATCCATGATGGACAATTCGGTAATGCCTGAATGGTGTAATTCAATCGTTGATGAAGCATTGATTGTGAATGGTAGTGGTGGAGACATGTTCCAAGGGGAGACAGCTTGGGTCACTTGGTTAGGAATGGTTATGTCGTATGAATATGATTTGGATTTGAATCTCACTGTGGTAATTCACGAGACTGATGGGGATGGACCGACTGTTGCAGAGATGTGTGAAGACGGTGATTTCAGTGATGACGAAGGAACGTATGACCCAGTAGAAGACACCTGTACGATGAAAATGCCCTTTATTGTCTTTGATGTTGGAGATGAATACATCTGGGAAGAGGATGCAAAAGAAATTCAGTTCGTTTGTGGAAATGGAGATGAAATAACATTTGATTTTGTCAATGATGGTGATGAAGATTGTGATGATGGCAGTGATGAACCACAGGACTTCGATGGAGATGGTGTGACAGACAACTGGTTCGATTGTCATGACGGAACCAATGTGTCGATGGATCTTGTCAATGATGGCAATGACGATTGTGCATACGGTGAAGATGAGGGTGGAGTTAGCGGTGAGACAGAAGGTTATCACATGCGATATTCCAATGATGGCGAGTCGCTTTGGATGGCACAAATGGAGGAAGAGTATGAACAACTGTACGAGGCTTTAATCCAACTCTTCGATGAGGATGGCTGGGTGATGAACCTTTACGTCGATTCGGACGATTATTACGTTTCTCTTGGCCAACTCGAAGATGGATATTACGCTGTTCAAGGCGTGCTAGTGGACTGGGAAACCGGAGAGGAGGTGTGGAGTTCTGAATACCCATCCAATTTCTGTGTTGGTCCAGATTGTGGAGGTAGTGGTCCTGTCTGGGAAACCGGCGATGCAACCCTCAACCTAACTCTAACATGGGATGAATACGATAGCAAAGAGTGTGATGATAAAGTTACAATCTTCCTATTCCATATTGAAGATCTTCAAAATGGTGGCAACCATGAAGATGGTGGCGACAATATGTCCTTAGAAGAAATTATGGAAATGGTAGATTCTGATGATGATGGTAATCTCAGTCTTCAAGAAATTATTGATTTCATCAACGAAGAGGAAAGCGAGAAAAATGGAGACAATATGTCGCAAGAAGACGAAGATGAGCTTAGCGATATGTTCACTGAATCCGATACCAATGGAAATGGACTTCTAGACCTTGAAGAACTTGAATATTTCAATGAATTAATGGATGAAAGAGGTGGTGGCGATGGCGACCATGAACATGGCGATAACGGCCAAGGAGATGGTGGCGAACACGATGGACCTTCACCCGTTTGGGCTGATACTCGTATGTTTGACACTGATTCTTGGGAACTAAATGGTCTCCCACAGGGAGATTGGGTAGTTGTTGCTACGATAAATTGTATGGGTGATGGAGAAGGGTACGACTTGATTGCAATGTCAGGTGGATTGTCAGGCGGAATGCATGATTTAACCTTCACCAATGGCTCAACAACAGACGTGTCAATGGCCATGGTAAGAATGACGAAAGATGACGGCAACGGCGGTAACGGGCAGGATGACCATGGTGACATATTCAAAGACGCAGAAACGGGTAATGAGAAATTCAACATAATGGCCGAAGATAGCCCCGGTGGCATACTTCTAATCCTCAAACAGGAAATGGAATTAAGCGATTTCGCCCGTCAATTAGTCGATGACGAATTTGGCAACAGTGATGGAGTAGTCAATGAAACTGAAGCAATGGGAGCAATGGCATACTTCGACTTGATGATGTCGTCTGGAGAAGGAGATGATATGCCTGATGATGAAGAAGATAAAAACAACGGACCAGAGTTTGCTTGGAATGGTGTAACAGTATCGGAACAAGATATGCAAAGTGATGATATGACTATTGAAGGCTTAGTAGGCTCAGTTCCATCGTCTCCTGCTGAAGACACAGCAAGTGTTTCCATTGTTATGAGAACCACATTCTTGTTGGCTGACAGTGGCGACGACATACAAGTTCTATCCCCTGAGGAAGGGGACTATGAAGACGATTCAGACAGTTCACCGGAGGATTGTAAATACATGTCCGTTGGAGTAACTGACTCAGAAACTTGGTTGGTTGTAGGCATCACTGATGGTGATAATGTATACACCTATGATAATGCAAGTTCATCATGGAACTTTGATTATGGCTGTAATGAAGAACCAACAGATGAGATTTCAATTTCTTTCAGCCGTGTCATTGCAGAACCAGAGCCAGAACCAGAACCAGAAGTCAACACACCTCCAACCTGTGAAGTATATTGGTATGGCTCTGATGATTCTCTAGCTGATGGTAAGGAAGGCGGACACGAAGCCGATGTTGGCATAGAAATCGGCGACTTCGACATGGAATTAACAGAAGGAGAAAAATACACACTCATGTTCTACTGCTGGGATGATGAAGGAGATGAACTTACATTAACTGTTGACCCATCTATCGGCGAAACTCAAACCATGTCTGCCAACGGAACTCTAAATGGCTACTATGAATTCACAATACCAACAGGAACCTCTGCACTTGGAGAGATGTCATTTGATTATGATTGGACAGATGGTACTAACTCAGGAGATGGGATAGTTACCGTTAAGGTACTCGAGGGCAGTGATGCTGGAGGAGATGAGGAGACTGCAACTGATGATGCTAGTGCCGGAAGTTTCGTTCCAGGCTTTACTGCTGTTTTGACCATGACCGCCCTTGCAGGCGCATTCTTGGTCTTTTCACGCCGTGAAGAAGAGTGAACACTTACAATCACTGATTACTGAGCCAATTTAGGCAATTAAGAGCCAATTTAGGCAATTAAGTGTCGGCAGACAATTCAAATAGTTCAGGTTATGCCGAAAGAGCATGAGTAGTGCTACCGCATCTCGACCTTTGAATAGCCTGCTGCTTGCCGCTTTGATGATTACATCATCGATGGCAGTAGCTTTGACCGCAATGCCTTGGATTATTGATGATGTTCGAGCCGATCCGACAGTAAATGGTTCTGATGCATCTGATAACTCTTCTTCGCCATCCCAAGCCACAACTTTTGATATGGCTGTGAATGGAACTTTGAACAGTACCGACCAAGAGGATTGGTACTATGTTGAACTATACTCTGGGGATTCTGTGGACTTTGAGGCCAATTGCCTGAGTTCCAGTTGTGGAACTATGATGTCATTTGAACCGGGAACTCAGGGTTCGATGTCATATAGTCTGACAACCAACTCCACCGATGTCAATTATTCGTTCACCAATATTGGTAGTTCCGTGTATAACTTGACATTCGGTTTTGAGAATTGGGCTTTGCAGAATTCCTCCACATATGTGTTTGAGATGTCTCTGACCCCTGGCAATACCAGTGGTGGAAATGGTTCTTCAAATCCCGGAGTATATGCCTATACCTACAGCACTTACTACAATTTGACTGATACAGTTTCAGGAACTATTTGGACTTCCAATCTGTCCAGTGGAGTGAATTATTCTGTGACCTGGTCGATTTATGAATACAACACATCACAGATTCTTGGTTCAAACATGACGAATTCATCATTCAGTATTTACTACAATGACTTTTTCAGCTTCAACAATGTAAGCGCTGGCACTTATGTTTTGGCTGCTGATCTATGGAATGCTGATGATTCCCAGTGGGTCACTTCAGCCTCATCATTCTTCTTTGTTGGCAATACAGGTGGTGGAGGTGGCACCAGCACCCCAGGAATCACCTTGACCAATTGGGCTACTAATGGTACTAGCACTGATTATGACACCAATTATACTACCTCTGATGTAATTTGGGGAAGTGTTTGGACCAATAATACGGCGAGTGGAACAAATTATTCTGTAACTTGGTTGGTTTACGACTACTATACATACACGGTTGTGGCGACAAACTTGACGAATACGAGTTTCAATAATTATTACAGTGACAGTTTTGAGATCGCTTCCAACATGAGTGTGGGAATCTATTCACTGACTGCTAATTTGTACAACAGTGATACTAGCACTTTGATTGATGTCGCATCTTCATACTTTGCAATCAACAACGTTAGCGGTGGTGGAACTGGTGGTGGAAACGGCACCGGAGGAAATGGCACCAATGGTTCAGGTCAAAATGACATGGGAACTGGAGGTGACGTTGGATGGGCACAATTGACCAACTTCAATAACACCCTTCATGGAACGATTGGTGGCAATGATTCCTCGGACAGTTATTACATCCTTCTCTACCCCGGTGATGAACTTGAATTCGATGCCAATTGTTTGTCTATGCAAAACTCAAGCCAGTGCTCTATCACCATGCAGGCATGGCCTTCTTCCGTTAGTGCTATTTCTTACTATAATCTGACTAGTAATTACAGTGACAGCGTGTTCTTCTATAACAACACCAATAGCACTGATGAATATGTCTACATCACTTTCACAGGTTCTTCCGCTATTGAAGAAGATTACGAATTCTACGCCGTGATATCTAACAACAACCAGAACGGAACAGGTGGCAATGGCAATCAAAGTTCAACTGACCCAACCCTAAATCTCAATATTACAGAGGAATATGACTGGGGTAATGGCAATGGTGCCAACTATACCTTTGAATTACAAATCGATAACCTCGACGCAAATCACACTTATTCGTTTTACTTCCAGGTGATGAATGCCACTTTCGATGAAGTGCTATTTATGGAGATTGGAGGTTCAACAGGAAACACCTCGATTACTCTTTCATCATCAAATGGCATGTATATCGATTCAGGATGTTATTTGGTATTCGGTCTTGCCTACGATGAAACAACTGGATATGAGGTACCATTTGTTGTTGACTTCGTTGCACTTCACAGTACTTGTACAACAGTATTCGCAGATGCGATGGGTGACGTGGCCAACTCTGGAGATGACCTAGAGGTAATATTCCACCTTGTAGATGTCAACCCCGGAACAACATACATTATCCAATGGCAAGCCAAGAATGATACTACTGTGCTTAGAGGTGGTCACTTCACTTACAATTCAACTTCCGATTTTCATGATTTTGAGTATAATATAGACACTACAGGATGGGCTGATGATTGTTATTCTCTGTGGGTAGAACTAGAAGTGAATGGCACTGCAATCCCTCAGGCATTCCAAGGTGAGCACAGCCAATTCGAACTTGGTAGCGGTACATGTGCGGGTATTTGGGTTGGTACAGATAATGGTTGGTATTCAAATACGTCTGAAGTGCAAGTTACTATTGAGGCGCATGACCTTGATGATACTATGACTTACACAGTTGACTGGTATGTTTTTGAATCAAATGGGAATATGCACAATTGGTCAAATTATTCCATAAGTAATACTGACTGGTCAGAGAATACATTTTCGTTTTGGTATATGTCTGACGAGTGCTATTTGATTGAGGTTGATATATACGATGAGCAAGGAAACCATCTAGATTATGACGCCACCAACTTCGACGTCGGGCAAGGTTGCAATACTCAAGGCAGCCAAGCATGGGTTGAATTAGGGGATGATGGCGGCCATTGGGATTTAGGGGAAACAATAGATTTGGAGTACTACCTCAATGACTTGACTTTGAACAATTCATATTACATGGAATGGGATATTCATGACAGGATGGATTGGAATGAGGTGGATGGTGGTTCAATGGAATTAAATTTCACAACTGTTGAATCTTACTCCTCAACAATTGATGCATCTGGACTTTCAGAAGGCTGCTACTGGATGGAAATAACGCTTTATGATGCTCCGACGGGTGGTGCATACATGGATTCAGACAACCAAGAATTCAGCGTTGGGGATGTTAATTGTAATCCACTATACATTAACATGCAGACTCGGGACATTTCACCGGTATTTGACCCAGATCCTTCAGCAAACTTCTCATTCGAAGTGGGCAATATGATGATTGGTTCGAATTACTCTTTAATTTTCAAGTTATTTGATGCCAATAATCTTCTCAACGAAACTACTTGGGATTTCATGGCATATAACGAAAATATCTATGATTACATTAATTTCGGATATTTACAAACCGGCTGTTACATGGTACAGATTTACTTGCTTGGAGAGGATGGCGATTACATCAATGTTGGAGAATGGTTTAAGGTTGGAAATGTATATTGTGGTAGCATTCATTTAGACATGATAGACCGCCATAATGTCTACATGACAAGTGAGACAGTCATGTTCGATATGACAATATTCGGTGGAGAAAATAATCGTTCCATCAATTTTGATTATGAGCTTCATGAATACAATGGGAACCTGACCCAAGAATTCTATGGTTCATTCAACATTACAATTAACTCTGATGAACAGAACATGGCGCTTGGATTTGGAAACTTATCAGATGGTTGTTATAGCCTACTGGTCTCATGGAGTGAGACGAATGGCGATTACCGTGAAGAACATGCAGACTTTGCTGTTGGAAACAGTAATGGCTGTTGGGATGCAAGTATTTGGATTCATAGCCCTGAAGGAAAGGATCACTTTGGAAATGACGAGGACGTATCATTAACAGTAGTTGTGGAAGATACTGATGCTTGGAATGGACCCTACTTGGCATCTTGGAGTGTTTATGATTCAAGTGAAACTGCTGATTCTGGATCCTTCTTTGCCCCACATATGTACTCAAGGCACCTCGAAAACATCACAGTTATTGCAGATGATCTCAACGATGACGAGTGTTTTTCCATTGAAGTTGTTCTATCTAACTCAATGGGTGATTATATTGATTCTTCACAATGGATGTTCTCAACCGGTGATGGAGACTGTTGGCCACCTCAGATTGAAACTTGGTACAATGAATGGGACGAAAATAGTTTTGAAGTTAAGGCAGTTCATCTCGATATCGGAATGGATTACTACCTCGAGGCACATATTTTTGATGACGATGACAATCTTGTATTCTCAGTCAATGAATCAGAATTCGCATGGCATGATGTTTTGAATCTCCATTACAATGTCAGTAGTTTGGGTGATGGATGTTATTATGCAAACGCATGGCTTTATGATGATGCATGGAATTTGCTCGATGAAACGGACGGAGGTGCCGATGAAGATATATTCTCAATTGGAGAGGCTAACTGCTGGTTAAATCCTGGTATGGACTTCCACTGGAACGGTGATGGAGAAATCCAATTCAATATTTGGGACCTTAAAGAAAGTGATGAATATGAATTAGATATTGAAGTTTGGACCGTGGAAGAAAATGGTGAACATGGCTGGGATTCAGCAGCGACTCATAATTTCACTGCAATTGAATACGAACAAAATATCAACGTTCCTTTTGACCTTCGTGAAAACCAAGAATATTGGGTAAATGTCACATTGATTGATTCTAATGGAAAAACCGTTCTTAATGAGGAGGGTTATATATGGGCATATCAGAACTCACCATATATCAGCATAAATCTTTCTAACGAAGTTATTGGTTCAGGAGAGGACTTAGAATTCGATATTGAAGTAGAATTCCTCGCCGATGATAAAAACTATGAATTATTAGTTAAAATTCTTGACCGTGATAATGATGAAGTAGATTCCCATGTTGAACCAAGTGTCACTGAAGGAGAGCATGAGATAATGTTCAGTGGATTGGCTGATGGATTTTACCACATTGATGTACAGTTATTCGACACAGATGATGTAGAATATTCAGTCAGTAATGATTACCGCCATGTCTGTGTTGGAGATGGATGTCCTACAGGAGAGCAAACATATGGTCATTCAAACATGAATTTGACAGTTAACTGGGATGAAAACCCTTTCGATGATGATACAGGCTGCTATGATATGTCAGTTTTACTTGTTCCAGAACAACGCTGGATTGATGCCCAGAATGGAGATGCAACCTATGGGGCGTATCCAGATTGGTGGGCTGAAGAATGGCCAGAGACTGATACATCTAACTGGCCAGATGTCACAACTTCTTGGAATTTCTCATACTATGAGATCCCCTCCGGAGATTATGCAATTATAATTGAATTCAAATGCTACAATGGAGTTGTTGAATATGGCATTCAAGGTCACAATCATGGGACTGTAGGTATCCATACATTTACCAATGGCACAACTACTGATGTAGAAATTGATTTGGAAACAAGAATGGACGATGGAAATAAGGACGATGGTATAGTTGACTTCATGGAGGAGTACTCGACTGGTGATTACACTATCCGTATTTTCCTAAAAGATGGTGTCAATGGCCCTGAACTAGTGGTCTCAGTGGATATGTATCTAGATCCATCAATCATTGTGGATATCGATTCAGAAGAAGGAGATGGAGATGGCCTGATAAGCGCTGAAGAAAACAACATGATTCAGTATATGCTTAGTATGGAAACAAATTTATTCGATGACGATGAACATCCTCAATGGAATGGTATTGAATTTACTGCAGCCGACTTAATCATCTCAAGTTATGAAATAACCGGATTAGTAAATGGAGATGATATAATCTTTAGAGATTACTTTGTGTGGTCTGTTGACATTGGAGAGGATGGTGGCATATTAAGCATTGGAGATGAAGAATCCGCTGGCTGGGATCCATGTGATCTGTCTGATGAAGGAGATATCTCACTAACTTATGTTGTAGCAGCCACATCTCCATATGAGGTAATCAGCGTTGAAGGAACCAACTCAAACTTTGCAGAGGATGCAAATGGTATTTTAACTATGGAACTAGGCTGTGGAGATTCAATGCCAGGAGAATTAACCGCCAACTTTGGTGAAGAAGTCATTGACGGCGGAGATGGAGAAGGAAACAATACCACCAACATCAGCAATACTCCACCAAGGTGCTTTATCCAATGGTACCGTGATGGCGATAACTTGGCAGATGAGGGTATGGCTCTGTTAACTGCTGATGCTGTTGGTTCAATTGATGAGATCACCGTTACAGAAGGAGATACATTCACAATTTACATACATTGTTGGGATGATGATGGAGATGAGATGACACTTAGTATTGAACCACCGTTTGGTTCAGACGCATCTTTCAATGGAACAACGGCAGTAAGTGAATTTATTCAGTTGACCGTACCGACTGGTTTCGCTGGAACGTTTGTATTTGGAGCAGAATGGTCTGATGGCTTACACCACCTTGATTTCGACTTCGACATTATCATTGAAGCAGCTGAAGACGATGGAGATGATGAAAACGAAGAGTCTGACAGCACGAGTGCTGCTAGTTTCGTTCCTGGATTCACAGGAGTCTTTACAATCGCTGCCTTCCTTGGTGCAGTACTTGTTATGATGCGCAGAGAACAAGAACAGTGATTCAGTCTTATTATTGGCAGATTACTTGACAACTTGTTGTAAGAAGCGACGAGTGACTAATTTGCGTAGAATACGCGTACCATCGTGGAGGGAACCAAGCTTTGGTTCCCCCAAGCGGATTCCGTAACTGATTGGGACGTGGCCGATTACTAAGCCTGCAAGGGCAGCACTTGCGTACATTTCGGCTTCAATTTCAAAGGAGATTGAATTGAGGTTTAGAGTTGCGATGGCTTTCTTTTCAAAGGCCCAGAATCCAGAACATATGTCTGAAACCTCAGCCCCATATAGGCAGACTGCAATCCAAGTTAGAATGTTATTTCCCAAATAATTCAATTGACTCATCGCATCTGGATCCATTCTTCCACGCAGCCTTGAGCCAATTACGATATCAGAGCCTTGGTCTAGTTTTTCTAACATCTTTGTTATGTCAGCAGGGTCATAAGTTGCATCCGCATCAAACATTACTAATCTATCATAATCGCTTGATAGGAAGACCTCGAAGCCTAACCGTAAACCCAAGCCTTTCCCTGTTGTCTTTTGTTCAACGATGGTACAACCTGCTTTTCTTGCTATGTCGAGGGTTGAATCTGTGCTCCCTCCATCAACAATCATGATGCCTATTTCCACACCCTTTGAACTTAGGTCTCCATTTGGTATGGATGCAAGCACTTGGGGCAAAGCCTCCTCTTCATCGAGGGTTGGAAGTAATACCAATACCTTCATCCAAATCCCTCAGGTTTGATTGCCTACATCAATTGATGGTCTGTATCATGCCGACTTGGCGTACTTCAACATAGTGAATTGTCACGCCGTCTATGTCAAACAAGGGAGCGCCCCGTTCCGTTAATCCTCTTGGGTTTAGCCAACGTCTTCCTCCATTTTCGGTTTCAACTGTAAAAATTAGATGATCTTCAAAAGCACCTATATCCATTCTGATAGTTTCAAATCCACCATTTGTATTTTGTTCAATGAATTGCCCATTCACATGGAATGTAAGTTCTAATCCTTGAGGGGCATCAAAAAATAATTCAATACTCCCAGCCTTTGATTGCATATTTTCCAAGAGGGGCACCTCCCAACTAACTCCTCCTTTTGATAAAAAAGCACGATTATCACCAAGTTGCTGATGATTCCACCATCTGTGGTCTTTCCATGGGTCAGGTCTCCAAGTACATTCATCGATGCAATCATTTTGTTGTGGAGCGCTGGCAAATCCACGTTGTTCTTGACTGGAATTGTTGGATAACTGCCATAATTTAGCACCATTTTCCTCGGCAAGGATTTGCCACCATTTTGATTCGATGAGATTAGCACCGAGCAGACTCATAGGACTAGATAGAGCATATTTAATTCCCATATTTTTCAGAGCGATGCCATCATCAGACCGAATTGCAGAAGTTGCTGCATCTTGAATACTATATTCTTCAGTTAGCAATCCAAGGTTTGGGTAAGACGTTAGATGAACATTTTTGGGTGCCTCAATAATAAAACCCCAATGAGTTTGCTCAGTGTAGATTATTGCTCCTTCAGGAAGAGATTCAAGATGCTCAATGATAGCATCATCGCCGTTGTTTTTTAGCAACATTTCTTGATGATTGGAAAGTAAAAGCAAGGCAGATTGACCGATTAGAAGGAATGTGAATGCAAGGACAGTTGCAGCGCGAGGTAGGAATTGAGGCAATTCCTTTTTTTCTGGAACCTGAGCCAAAAAAATACCCGCAGCCAACGCAAATGGTATGTGGAAAGCATATACTCCCATACTGTAAAGGCTCAATGATATTAGACTCAAAATAGAAAATGATTCAAAGCCTGCAAGGAAATGAATGAAAGTCATCAGCCAAAGTATCAATATCCAGACCGATAGTAGGCGGGAGGTTTTTTGTTCTTTTAATTGCCAACTAGACCAAGCAGCCAGAGCAAGTAAGAGTGGACCAGCAAACAAGATGAGCGGACTTCCGCCTTGCCAACCATATTCAGATTGAACTGCAATTCCTTCTGGAGAAAGGATTAGAGCAAGCAAAACTACAGCAATAAAAAAGCCCAACAATACATAGTCTTCTTTTCGAAAAACTCCATGATTGTATTTATTCAATATTATTTCGGATAAAACCAATGCTGCTAGAATTAGTGAACCGCTTGGATGAATCAGTGCCCCAAAGAGAATCAACAAACCAAGTATAATCCTATTTTCCTTTTTCGATGTTAAGATCAATAAACCCATGATGACAATAAATTGGCTCACTAAAGTAGGATATCCCGAATCATGAACCTTGACAAATAATCCGAATCCTAATGCAATGGCGATGAGGGTTTCAACTCCAGCATCCCAACGCTGTGCAAGCCCCATCAATGCAAGCAATAAGAACATCAAAGAAATACGGCCTAAGAGGTGAACAGCATCAGAAGCAGGTAAATTTAGAGCCACTTGTAACAAGGCAGCAGTAGCCGGAAAGGCCGGAGGATATGTCCAATAACCAATATTAGGAGAGGGAATCTGAGTACCTCCCGTAGTAGAGTATAGGTTTGTCAGGGATGAAAATCCAATCCAATCAACACCATTTGGAACTTTGAAGAGATAAATCGGAAATAATGAGAGAATGACAACTAATGCAATGGAGATTCGAGTCATTTTTTGTTTGAGGAATGAATCATCTATCTCAAATGTAAATGGTGCTTTTAGTAAAAATCTGAAAGAACAAATTTCAGCAATAAGAATTAAAAAAAAGCATGACGATATTGCAAACCCACCGAAAAGTATCACAGATGAAGCGATTAGCAACATTAGACAAAGAAGTCCAGTCATCGGAGCCAACAAGATAGTGCTTGAGAACTTTTGTTCAGGCTCCAGCCAACGAAGCAATGCCAACCCTATCGGAAGACCCAGAGCAAGTAGCAATGCCAAGCCCATTATGCTCTGTGAGAAAATCACCAGAGGATGAGAGAGCATCTAAATCAGCACTTCGACGATTGCTTACCCCCTATCAACGCTGTCGGCCAATCATCATATGTAAGGCGGGTCTGGAGTTCCTTGATGTCAAGCCAAGAGGAGATTAGCCTTCTCTCAAGTCTGCAAGGAGTTCCACCTATTCATCTTCCGAACGATATCTACATTCACGATTTTTCAAATCCACCTGCGGCAGATTGGATTTGCCCTATGGAATATTCAATTGGCAAGTATGATGAAGTTCGTAATGGAATGTATTTGCAGGAACATTTCGAACCAAATAGAGTGTTACATATGGGTTTGGATATAGGTGGACCGTTGGCATCTCCTGTCCATTCTTGTTTAGATGGTGAAGTTGTATTCTCCGGATATCACCATGAGGATGGAGATTATGGTAATACCATCATTACCAAGCATCAAGTTGGAGAAAGAACTTTGTGGATTCTATACGGTCATTTATGCTCTCAGAGCACTAAATACACTACTGCAGGAGAACATGTAAAGGCAGGACAATTGATTGCATGGCTTGGCGATGAACAGGAAAATGGAGGTTGGGTTCCGCATTTACATCTGCAATTAACTTGGCTTGCACCTATCGCAAATTCTGTCAAAGGGATATTCACAATTGAACAACGAAAGGAAGCATTGAGGAGCCATCCTGACCCACAGTTATTGATTGGATTCTACTATTAATCTGACTCAATACTGGAAAGATGTTCCTTCAGACTGGTAATGGGACCGATTGCTGTTGGGTTTTTACCGTGCAGAAGTGCTAATGCACAACTGAGCCAATCCATTGTTATGCAGGAGTAAAGCATCGCCTCCAAAAGGGTCCTTCCTTCACAGATAATTCTCCACCCATGTTCAGTAGAAAGATGATTTGAGAACCAATCGAAGCGTTGTTTCACTCGCGAATTCATCCCTCCCCATGTTAGCAATACTAAGGCTTGTTCAGCGGCACTCGAATCGCAATCATCTCCAACTCCACCCCATGCGATAATTTCGTTGTGATTCATCTCGGGAAGACTAGCGCCTCTTGCAAAACGAGCAGAATTTTCGTTTATTTGGCAAGTGAAACGATTTACCATCGGCGCTAATTCTGTACAACCAATGACAGCAATCGGCCGCTCAACCATTGCTGCTGCTAAATGAGCCAAGTCGTTTTCAGGATTGGCGATGAAATCACTCGCATCCAAGTGTTTCTGGAGGTTTTCTAACATCATCGATAGGTCGAGAGCATTGGGCTTGCGCATCAAACCAAAGCTCCAAGCCAAGGATAATTGTGCCCCAAACAAGTGTCCAAAGGCCGAACGAGGAGGTTGACCAGAAGGTACCAAGACAAGGTGAACATCATCATGTAATTCACTCAGTCCAGCCAATTCCCCACCTGAGCAGATTGCAATAACACATCCTCCAGCAGCGATAATTTGACGAGTTGCATCAAGCGTTTCCTCTGTATTTCCACTATATGAAGTGGCAATGACTAGGTGTTCAGGTTGCCACCATGATGGAATTCCATAATCATTATGAGTTAAGACTGGAAGCACTCCTTGATGGTCAGAAAGTGCAGAAAGTGCTGCACCACCGGCAGCAGAACCACCCATCCCTAAACAGAGAATACCCTTCCATTTCCTTTCCCTTAGGCCGGGAACCCAAGCAGGTCCTGCATCTCCAAGCCTCTCAAATGACGCAAGTAAATCCTTGACGAAATTCCTCAAATGGCCAAGCATATTCTCGGTGTCTAGAAATTTAGCAATATCGGCGATGGTAGATTCACTCATTCCTCTTCCTCCTTTGGTATGTCAACTGCCATACGGGGTAATGCCAACCAATCTCCTTCGACGTCGGCAAGTCGTAAAGTCATCTCTCCTAGGTGGTTATAAGGGAGTCTAATTGTTTCCATTTTCCAGTTTCTCGGGTTTAGGAATTCTCCTGCTGATGTATCGAAATTAAGTAAGTCAACAACCGTATGGTCGTGCTGCCTGGCTATCACTACCGACTTCTCTAAATCTCTCCAAGATACGCCTATTCTTTCCGCTCTCTCTACTTTGTGGATTAACGCTCCATCGCTTGACCATGAGCCTATTCTCCAAAGAGTTTGTCTGAACTTAATAACATCTCCAACATCAAAGGCAGGCCGTCTGTAAAGTAGGGTCAAGCGAGATAAATCGATACCATCTTTTCTACCGACAACAGATTTTGTCTCTTTCAGGTGGCCACCCCAGCGATTAATCAGGTGGCGGCCCCATGTTCTAGCCATTGACTTTGAACCTACTACTAGGTCGTATCCTCCCTGAACTGGTCCTTCATTGGTAACGAAGAACATCGGATCAGGATTCATTCCAGATAACATTTCATTTAGGCTGGCGCGCATCTCTGTCAATTCATGTTCTTCCAACTTTCTACCTGCGGAACGTAATTGCACGGTAGCCTCGAAATAATTACCGGCCCTTCTTGTGCAAGTCAAACAGACACCATTGGACATTCGTGCAAGTAGGCTATGATTTTCTGTGAATTGAAGTCCATGAACTATTGCATTAACTTCCAAGTGGAGGCGAGTATTTCGGTCATCAATTCTTTGAGGGGCCAAGGAAAGAGAGAATTGTTCCGCTTCTTTGTGCACTTCTAATGACCTTTGAATTAATTCCTCCCAAAGATCATCATCGGGGATTTCAATCCATCTTCCTTGGACCTCTACAAGTCCACAGCGATAGCAACGAAAATGTTGTACTGTATCCGATAATTTGACCACTGTAACCCTCTTTCTAAGGCACTTTTCGCACATCCGTTCGTGAACCAATGGAGGCTCTGCTCCACAAATAACACAGAATCCACCTCCTAAGTCCATCTCTTCACCTATTGTGTGGTCGAGCCTTTGTGCCTTCAACCTGCGCATGTAATTCATTCGTCTTCATTACCTTCGATGACTTCAAGCCTCGATAGTAGTTCCAACAATCTCTTGCCCAGCATCCAACTCCATGCCGCAAGCAAGCCAATCATCACAGTATAGGCTATAACTAGATTTACCATATCTCCCATTATACATCACCATCCATTTTAGTTTGAATTTTTGAGATTCTCTGCTCGGCATTCAAAATACTCCATTCGATAAGTAGTAAACCCACGAATAATATCACGAAGGCCAGAACACCAAACCACATTGTAGTAGCCATGGATGGCTCCAAACCTCCCCCTCCAGGTCCAACCACTGGCCCAGGGTGCCTTCGCTGCCACCAGCGAGTAGCCATGTAGGTTAGTGGAACTAAGGCAAATCCGAATAGGCCAATCGCAGAAAATGTATCCCTCGTATCATCACCATCAGGCTGGGACCTTCTGGCGATGACCAAATATGCAGATAGGGCAGTTAGGATTCCAAATGTATTGATACGTACATCGGTCCAATCCCAAGCAACTCCCCATTCAGCATGCCCCCAAATTGGGCCACTGGTTATCGCCATCAAACCGAATACCATACCTGCCTCTGCTGCAGCAACATGAAGTTTCCAACCCCATTCACTACGCTTCCAAAACCATGCGATACTACCAGCAAATAGGCACGTAAAGGCAAGCATTGAAGCCCACGCTGAGGGCACATGCCAGTAGAATATTCGTTGTGCTGCGGGAGCATTCATAGTTTCATTATCTACGCTTGGCGTCCATACTAATCCAAGGATAAGGGTGATACAGGCAAGCACAAGACCAAGAAACCAGAGGCTAAGCCCGCTAATTACAAGTCGCCTAGACATTCTATTCCCAATATCTTGGGCGATGCGGTTGCGTTTGAATATGTCCAATCATCATGCACGTCTAAGTAACTGAAGAATTGCATTAATTGCTACCAGTAAACCAAAACCACCGGCGAGCATTAGAGTTGATTCTGAGCCACTCCCTTCAGTTGCTATAAGACTCATTCCATCAACTATCAAGAGCCATGGAAAAACCATCATGACGAGCAATAATTGTGTGCCCTGTCTTGGCCTATGCAACCAGCGATGAACTACCCAAAGGTAGAGGTTTACTCTAGCCACAAGCCAGCATAGTAATCCGCCAATAAAAATGAGTAAAATGGCATGCTTAGCGGTAATGCTTGGTAGGCTACCATGAGGTATCATTAGTACAGCAAGTATTGTGGAAAGAATGCCTAAAACTGGGATGTGGATGACCACTGAATTGGGGTATTTTCCAGCACTATGAGCAGCCCACCAATGGCCGACTGCACTGCGTTCTAGGATTCGTTCAGGTCCAGGGATTAAAGCGATAATAAAACATGGAAGGAGTATCATCCCAGTCCACATCCTCCAGCCAGTAATACCTTCGATTCCAGGGGGGTTTAGAGCGATCAAAGTCAGGACTGTTAATACAGCTGCCATTGCCCCATTCAAGATGCTGCTTTTGGTTCTATTTTCTTGAGTTGATATCCACTTTCTGTAAATCGATGAAGAGTCAGAATCAATACTGGAAAGAAGTGCTTTGCATGTGAAATTTGACATGGTTATTTCCCCTTTTGATGATACATTTTTAGTCCGCCATTCTATGCTTCTATCAGCATGTTCTAAGATAGATGCATCATGAGTTGAGATGACAATAGAATGACCAATTGCGGTTATGGATTTCATTTGCATCAGTAGAGTTTTCCTTGACTGAATGTCTAGTCCATCATCAGGCTCATCGAGAAATACAACAGTTGGCTTATCGGAAACCATTGCCGGAAGAAGGGCTGCAATAACTGAGACTTTTCTTTGCATTCCTCCTGAAAGCATTCCAACGCGGTCATTGGCTCGATGTTTTAATTGCCAAATATCAAGAATTGACAAAAGGTCTTCATCCAAAACTATCTTTGATGATAACTCACAAGCAGTTGAAAGATGTTCAAGGACAGTTTCTTCTCCAGTTGTAGAATTTTCTTGAAGGCATAACCCAAATGGCCTCAATTGTTGTCTTCCCCCATCGCAACTAACCAAAGTTTGCAAACCCTTTTGAGATTGGTGTAAGACTCTACCTTCCCTCAAAAGAAGAAGCCCACATGATGCTTCTATTAGGGTAGATTTCCCACAACCATTTTCACCTTTCAAAGCAACAATTTCTCCCTGAAATAACTTGAAATCGAACTTATCAAGTATGTTGTTAAGGCCACGATTGACACTGATTCCTTCAATGGACATCAGCATATTATCAGATGTCATCAAAGCCTCGAGATGTGCTTTAGGGATGAATCTTAGCGTTCACTGAAAAGACTCAAGGAAGAGTTGCATCCGTAGACAATTCGATGAGCCACTTCATCTCACCTCTTTGGCAAAGTCTCAGCACTGGCCAATGGGTGCTACTGATTCTAATGCTCATTGCTGCAATTTCCCCTTATATTGCATCATACCGCCACAAAACTAGCCTTGCATTGGCAACAACAATATCCATCTTATTGGTTTATGTTGTACAAACCCTAACATGGGTGATTTGGTGGATGGGATTTGGTTGGCATGACCCCTTGATTGCGCTCATTGCAATTCCAGAGCAAGTCTTCCATGTGGGAGAATGGCACCGCTTCATTAGTGCCGCTTGGATACATAGTCAGCGAGACATTACGCATGTTCTTGGAAACGCCCTGATTATTGCCTTGGTTGGAGTTCCTCTGGAACAAAGATTAGGTGGAAAACGCTTCATGATTGCTTATATTTTAGGCGCTTTCGCCGGAAACCTTGCTTGGTGTCTTGCTAACCTTGGGGATATGGTATTTGGCTTAGGTGCATCAGGTGCGGCTTTTGGATTATTGGGAATCTATCTTGCCTGCTGGCCGCGTGATGAAATAGAATTCCCACTAATTCTTATTCGTCGCTGGCCTGTTCAATTAATCGCTCTGCTTTACTTTGGCATGGAAATTGCCAGAGCATGGTCAGTTTACGGTTTGTCGCAGCCATCTGATGTTGCTCATGTAGCCCACCTTGCTGGTTTCCTTGGCTGTTATGCAATTGCTCGTCCATTAGCCAAAGGTGGATTAATTCAACCAGATGTGGATGATGGTGGACCAACTGCATCAGGCCTTGCCGATGCAGGTCGTTCCCATAAGAAAAAAGGCATGGGAAATGTTGATTCTAACCCGTGGGATAATTCTGAATTCTCTCTTTCAAAGAAGGCAGCAAATACACTTGAAAAGTTAAAAAAAGAAGGTGATGAATTGGAGACAAGAGAAGCCTGGTTAGACAAATTATCCGAACAAGCAAATTGTCCAATTTGTGAGTCAGAGTTGGAATTGAAGGGAGAGGCTGGACATCATTATCTTAGTTGCAAAGAACAAAGTTCTCATATTTCTTGGCCATGAAGGAAGCGAGGCCCGTAGGGCCTAAACGGGTAATGCTCAAAGCAGGTGTGCCTCTGGTCATGGCTTGAGGAAGGGTGGGAACAGTGACAACTAAGGCTCTGAAAACCTCGATACCAGTTCTTTTGGCACTTCTGATGATACCTCTTTCTGGACTAGTTTCTCCACCTGAGTTCAATAATGATTACAACGGAGTTTCTTATTCTGAACCTTTGATTGTGGATTCAGCACCTCCCTTGATTTGTGGCGACATTCTATGTCCTGTTCCTGACCGAATGTATCAGAGAAATGGACGCGCTGCCTCAGAGGAATGGGGTTGGTGGTTTTCCTACGGACCTGATGAAGATGCAAATGGAATGGATGACCGCTTGCAGAGAATTCTAGATGGACGTTTTGAATCTCAAAGCCCAACTGCGATTATTGGTCCAGATGGTCAAAAAACGGTTGCGATAATTGTTGATTGGGCATGGCATCCAAGCGAGGTAGAACAATCACAGTTGAAAGAAACGCTATTCTCACATGGCTGGATTGGTCAAGAAAATGGCGCATGGTGGCAAGTTCTCAATTCTATTGATAGTATAACAGTCGATAAGGTTCCACTTTCAGCCCTAGTAGATATTTGGTCCCTTGAAGGAGTAGTAGTCATCGAACAACAAAGCGTGATGGTTCCTTTCCTTGATACAGCAACCTCAGCAGTATTGGCTCGATCAAGTGATATTTATTCCGACAGCGCTTTCGAACAAGGCTATACAGGAAGTGGAGTTGTAATTGCAATCCTTGATACCGGCGTGGATAATGAGCACCGTTCTCTAAACGATTTTGATGACCAGAACGATGAACCAGACCTATCAGCTACCTCGTACGATGACCCAAAATGGGTAGCAGGGTATGATGCTACTTCGAGTTCATCTCTTCGAGATGGAACTGATGACCCCGATGATGGTGCAGGCCATGGTTCACATTGCGCAGGTATTGCACTTGGCACAGGTGATGCAAGAGGTGTGCATATGGGGGCAGCCCCTGGCGCTTATCTTGTGGATGTAAAAGTCTTGACAGATTTCGGAGGCACCAATTCACAGAGTTCAGTGAATGGGATTCAATGGGTAATCGATAACAAGGATACCAATTGGGGAAATAATGGAAGCAGCATTGGTATCCAAATCGCTTCGATGTCTTTTGGCAGTGTCAGCAATCCTACTGACCAAGACGATACTGGCAATAATGGCACTGAATCTAGTGCAGAAAACCGCTTAGTCAATAATGCCAGTGCAAATGGTGTTGTTATGGTAGCAGCAATGGGTAATGATGGCGCTCGAAGAGTTCCATCTCCTGCCGCTGCTGATTCAGCAATCACTGTAGCGGCAATCAATAATCGAAATACTGTTAATCGCAGCGATGATACGATTGCTTCCTACTCAAATTATGGCCCAAGAGATAGCGATGAAGACAATGATGATTGGGATGAATTGAAACCCGATGTTTCATCTCCAGGCTCTGGAATAATGTCTGTAAGTGCTGCAACAGGCTCCTCAATTCCAGGACAACCACGTCCGGTGGCAGATAATGAATATGAATCAAAAGATGGTACAAGTATGTCTACGCCATTAGTTTCGGGTGTAATCGCTCTTATTCTTGAGGCAAATCCTGGTCTTGATCCATATGAGGTGAAAGATTTAATTCGCAATAATAGCCAAGTTATGGGTTCAGCAGATTTACCTTCTATATCTGATAAATGGGATGACCATTGGGGATTTGGAATGATTGATGCATCTTGTTTGGTCAAGGCGGCTCGTGGACTTGAATGCGATGATATCAGTGGTGGCGGGGAAGGACCACCACCTCCACCTGATGAAAATGGAACTGGACAAGTTGTGAACATAACCCTCCCAGAAAATGGTAGTTGGATGATTACCGAAAAAATGACTAGAATAAAGGGCGGTTTTGATGAAACCCTCAACGGTAGAGACTTCGTTGAAGTTCATGTTAGAATAACCCGCGATAGCGAGGAATTGATGGCTTGGACCAAAGCAGGTGGAAGTGCAGGAAATTGGTTAATAGATTTCAAGCCAGAACCCTATTGGGGTAATGGTGAAATTGCTTGGGTTGAAGCAAAAGCCAAGGATAGCCTTGGGAATTGGTCAGAATCAGCATTCGCGAATGTCAAAATCGGAGAACATAAAGTATCCTTTACTTCACCTAGTGGACATGATTCATTGGTTGGAGATGTCACCTTTGGAGGTACATGGGAAGGAATTGAACCCAGTATGATTCAGTATAGGGTCGATGCAGGAGATTGGTCTAATGGGGATAGCCTAACTACTGTGGATTATGGCGATGGCACTTGGAATATTGACTGGGATTCTGAAACAGTTGATGATGGAACACATCGCTTCACTGTGAGATTGGAAAACCAAAGTGGATATTTCTCTGACGAATTACGTCGTTCATTCATTGTTGATAATGAACCTCCATCTCCTGAACTTTCGATTCTTGGTGGAGTCAAGGTTCTTCAACATGGAGTCGATGTTTCACAGGCTCTAACTTTAACGCATTTAATCGTCGAAGCAGATATCATCAACAACGGTGATTCTGCGGCCAAGGACTTGGAAATTCGCCTCTATACTGGTCCACAATCTCAACCGATAGATCAGACAATATCACATTTAGGACCAGGTCAAGTTAAAACTGTCCAATTTATTTGGAAACCATTGTTAGCAGGTCAACGGAATCTATCACTTGAAGTTGACCCAGGCCAAAAACAAGGAGAGACAAATATCAGTAACAATGAATTTGATTTCATATTCAACGTTCTTGACAGGCCAGATTCAATCGATTTGACGATGTTTGAGGGTGCTTGTGTTGCAGAGCCAAGAATTCCACAGCCAAACAAGGCATTTGAATTAATTTGTAGAATAGATAATCTCGGCAAGCAGGATGCTATTGGAGTTGGTATCACCTTGAAGGTATTATCAGATAGTGGTTGGCAAGCACATGCAGAGAAAAATGGATTACTTGTACCAGGAAGTGTGGATTCTGCGGGCTACTTAGTTCATTCATTCGCGATGAAGGCTGATGATGGGCCTCTGATGAAGTATCGTGTTGAATTACTATCTGATGATTTCAATATCAGTGATAATAGCAAGGATTTCGCACTTGTGATAGATGACGTAGAGTTATTGGGAGAGGGTATGGATCTCGACCTTGATGAGGAAGAAGATGAGATTCCAATGGGGCATTC
>JAOMAZ010000011.1 GCA_028344335.1 Deltaproteobacteria bacterium
ATCCAGCCAGGAGTAGGAGGCGTCATCTTGGTTATTCCATCACCATCAGGAATGTAGGAATTATCCCACCAAGAATCTTCACCGGGATAATCCAAGGAATCAACAAGAGTTCCATCAGGCATCAATAAATTTGCACTATCTGCGTCGAAGTAATCCAATTCGATTCCAGTATCGGCTCTAAAGAATACGATTCTTTCATCGGGTTGTAATGTAGTATTCCAGCCGATTGAACATTGAGCGGAGCCTGCTGCGAGGTTATCATCAAGCCACCAATTTGAGATATTCACTACCTCATTACCGCGATTCCATAACTCAATGAATTGGTCGGAAGAAGAACCGATATAACCATCATTATTCCAGTCGGTGCCGTTGTATTCCTCACTACTAGCCGAAACCAAGATTTCTGAAATGATGACATCGGGCAGAGTAGATTCTTCCCCTTCTACAGTAATTGGCAAGGAATATAGCAGCATTAAAGATACCAATCCAATGCACAATAGGTAGGGCTTCATGGCTTGCCCACCCCTGTTCTCTTCAAGAATCCTACCATGGTGAATACTGGTACTTTTTGCCTAGTCTTTCAAGTAGGTAGTCACAAAGCCCACAGATGGGGTGCAGCCAGTGAGTAATGCAATGGAGATGAAATGGAACAACATAGAATCAACATTGGGTGATAATGAGACGGTTTTCATTGATTGCTGGAATCCTGAAGAGCCAAATCTAAAGGAATGGAGACCAGCATATGACAAGGCGGCAGTTGCAAACAAAGATGTGGTATTTGCCAGAATTAATACCATAAAAGAACCGGAATTAGCTGAAGCCTTGGGGATTGCTAAAACCCCGACATTAATGGTTGTCAAGAAGCGCATGGATATCTTACAAAAGACTGGTCCTTTAGAGGAAGAAACTCTGTTGGATTTGATCCAAGTGGTTCGGGATTTGAATGTAGATGAACTGGGATTACATGCTTGTTCACATGATGAGTAGCCGACGCATTGAAGTGCAATTGCTTTCATAGGGTGCTTTCATGGGGAACATGGGCCACAGGTTAGGGGGCGATATTCTCCCCCATCCCGAGAATACCTTACAATGTTTAAACTCGGCAAAGGGCCTTCAAGTTCATAAGAAATTCCGCTATTGGGAATTCGATGTAAATGAAACCAAAGATGGAGAATTAATCGTCTACCATAATGATTTATTTCAGGGAAAGCTAATCCGCGAATGGCTCTCGAAGGATTTGTTGAGAAAGGCCAAAGAAGAATCCGAGTTAGATATCCCCCTACTATCAGATGTTTTGAACTCCCTAGCAGATAGTACAAAACCAGTAAGAATAGAAATCAAGAATTTGCATTCAGATATTGGGCGACAAAAATTCATCGACATGGTAGCAAGTGCGCGTAATGAGCATGGTTGGAATTGCAAGGCCATCGCTTGGAAAGAACGCTTTCGAGATGCATTCCCTAAAGAAGACCGCCTACGCTGGTCCAAAGCCTTTGAGGAAAAGGGACTGCGGCTTTGTAGGGTAGGTATGCATCATGTTGATTTATTCAAAGCCCATACCTCACCAGTTGGTCGAATGATGTTCACATTGGGGCTTGGACCTATCTCAAAGCGACCTCGGCGCTGAATGCCAATCAACATATACAGCAGTTGACAGGCTTAGATTCATGGAGATGCCAAAGCGGTTATTCTTCACCACTTTCGTGGTGCTTTCGATGCTGGCAAGTGGTTGCCTTGGAAGTAATGAGGCTCTTGTCCCTGATGGAGATGAAATGGATGCCTTTTCAGAATATCAGCAGGTAGATACAGAGATGGAAACTCATGTTGATTTGCGCCAATTCCTTTCTATTGATTTGGCATATGTGGATAATTGGTCTAATTTAACCGATGATACATTCATTCAGCAACTTATCGATTCAGGTCATGCGTCGAACTTTTCATGGGCAGTATATGATGCAACATATGGCGGCAATTGTTGTGAGCATTATATTGCTGCAACTAAGGAGGGAAGCATCTTAAATTTCGGTGGCGAATACCCCGTTTGGTCGCATGACCGAGGACATGAATGGGACACCTATCTGCCAACAATAATACCTGATACAAGTTGTCGAACACCAGCGCCAACCGCTCCCGGTCAAGAAGGCCTTGGAGAAGGCAGTATCGTACAAGCAGTCAATGGAGATTTAATCTCGATGGGTTGGTTTCCATATGCCGGACTGGACTTGAAAGTTGACAAATTCTATGCCTTCCTTTATGACGAAAATGCTGGTAGTTGGAGTTGGTGCTACAATCGCATAACCGAGCCTTTCTATGACCGCTCTTGGCAAGTCGAAATAGTTGGCCCAATTCAATCCAATATTGGCAGTAATGATTGGGGTTCATTCGTCATCTCTAATTTCTGGCACCAGACTCAGAATGTTGGAGGCCAAGTATCAATCGACGGACTCAATTATTATCCAATTTCATTCCCCGAAAGAAATGATGATATCGATATTGTTGAATTGGATCTAAATGCCAGTTCCTTGGGAGTGGAATGGGATTTTACCAAGCCACATAAAGAAATGAGAGCATTACCCGTACCAGAATCGAATGGTGGTGGTTTGCTATTCCCGAATTACTTCTCAAATGGAGATGATGCTTATCTTGGAACAACCTTGACATGGGTTTCAGACCCCAGTTTAATCGAAGGTGGAATGTGGATTGGTGAATGGTATAGACACCAAGTCAACGGCGCAGGATTGCCTTCTGAATATTGTAATATCGCATCCCAAGGTGGTTTACATTGTTTCATTAAAGAAGACAGAATAATCACTCATATGCTCTCATGGGATGGAGGCTATACTTGGCAAAATCAAAGCTATAATTTCATTGGCCTCGCAGAGTCTATTGAAGAATGGGAATTCCACATCAGTGGCGAGAATGATTTGGCAATTCTCAATGTCCGTTATCAGGACCACCTCGGCCCTGATGTTGACACCGTCTTCCATATACGTGGATATAGTGAAAGTTTGGTCCCAGATAGCATGACTTTTGTGGGCCTTGGAGACCTTGATTCTACCAGTGGAGCAGGGAATGATATCCGCTTTGATTTTGCCAGTATCACAATTCTAAATGATGGAGGTGCAGTTATTGCCTATCATGATTCTAGCGACCCTGACCCATTATTCGCTGTTGAGCAAGAGATGCCAGACTATGGTCCTGAAGACTCTTGATTCTTCTTCTCTATTAAATCGAGATAAATCATCGCTGCAAGTATCTGAATAACGGTAGCAGTAGTACTGATTGAATGAGAGTTACTAAGCCACCAAGTGCCACCATAAGTAGCAGCACTTGAAAGCAATGAGAGACCTGCTTTTCTACCTTCCATGGTACTTCGAATTATTCATCCAACTTGAAAATGTTGCCGGATAGACAGCGAACGGTGATATATACGCTTCAACCCCCCCATTCTGCCCGTAGGGCAGTCAACACAGGTGATGTATGATGGCAGTAAGATATCCTGGGATTCCAACAACCACAGATGGCTCTGGACAAGTAGTCCATGTTGAGACCAATATAACCGAGGGTTCTGCGGCTTATCCAATCACTCCTTCTACTAGCATGGGAGTTGGCTATGGTATTGCATATTCCAATGGCGTGAAAAATCTCTGGGGGACAAAATTGGCTTTTCTTGAGCCAGAATCTGAGCATTCAAGCGCTTCAGCAGCTGAAGGTTTTGCTGTGGCAGGAGGAAGGGTTACCAATTTCACATCTGGTCAAGGACTCATTTTAATGAAGGAAGTTCTCTATGTTATCAGCGGCAAAAGGCTACCGATAGTTTTCCATATTGGTTCACGAGCGATGACCAGCCAATCACTGAATGTTCATGCAGGGCACGATGATATCATGGGAGTCTCAGATGTCGGCTGGGGAATTCTTTTCGCTAGAAACGCTCAAGAAGCAGGCGATCTTGCTTTAATCGCTCGTAAAACTGCAGAGGTAACAAGCACTCCCTTTTTCAATGTGCAAGATGGTTTCCTAACTACTCACACCATCGAGAATACTTTGCTTTGCGAGCCTGAATTTATGAAGGAATATATCGGTGACCCAGCCGACCATCTCCGCAATTTGATGGACCCATATAATCCAATAATGACCGGTGTCGTTCAAAATCAAGATTCTTACATGAAGGGAAAAATCGCTCAACGCTATTTCACAGATACTGTCAAGCCAGCACTACTTGATTCGATGGCACAATTTACTGAAGCAACGGGAAGACCCTATGGCTTAATTGATTGTTATCAGATGGAGGACGCTGAAGTTTGTATCATTGGAATTGGCTCGATGATTGAAACAACAACCACTGTAATCGATGACTTGAGAGCAGAAGGACGCAAAGTTGGCTGCATTCATGTCACTTGCTACCGTCCCTTTCCAGGAGCTGAATTAGCAGCAGCAGTTGCCAATTGTAAGGCGGTAGCAGTGCTTGAGAGAATGGATGACCCGATGGCAGAATCGAATCCACTGACTGCTGAATTTAAGGCTTCATTAGTCGATGCATTGCAAGGAATGCCAGGATTTCCCACCATCGAAAAGATGCCTACAGTTCACAGTGGGTCCTATGGTTTGGGAAGCCGTGATATTACAAGTGGGGATATTGCCGCAATCTATAACCTCCTTGAATCAGATGCCGCACCGCGCTATTTCTGTATCGGCATAAACCACCCAACAGCCCTAACACCCGTGTCTGGAATTGATGGCAGACCGAAGGGCTCATTCAGTATGCGTGGCCACAGTGTAGGTGGTTTCGGTTCAGTTACAACAAACAAAATCATTGCCACAGTGTCTGCAGATTTATTCGGAAAAACAGTGCAAGCATTTCCAAAGTATGGTTCTGAAAAGAAAGGACTTCCAACCAACTTCTTCCTGACAATAGCCGATGAGAGAATCAAGATTCATCATGAATTGGATATTCTTGACTTCATCGCAGTGCAAGATGTTCACGCTTTTGAAACCAGCAATCCATTGAAGGGATTACGTGAAGGTGGCACAGTATTCCTTCAATCAACAGCCCAGTCTGACGAGGAAGTTTGGCAAGGATTACCTGAGGCTGCCCGACAAACTATTCTTGAAAATAAGATACGAATACTCTATCTTGACACTGCAAAAATTGCCAGAGAAGTAAGCAGCAGTGCTGATTTGATTATCCGTATGCAAGGGATCATCTTATTGGGAATTTTCCTTAGGTCAACTCCATTCGCCAGCCAAACCCCTGAAGTAGAACTCTACTCTTCAATAGAAGATAGCCTGCGAAAATACTTCGGAAAGCGTGGTGAGAAGGTGGTTCAAGAGAACTTAACTTGCGTTAAGCGAGGCTATGCAGAAGTCAACATCATTCAACCGGAAGATGCACCAAGCATGGAGGTGAGCGCATGACCATAAAGCCAGCAAGAAACTTAACTGCCCACGACAAGGATTTCTTTGACATAGAGGATTTTGAAAGCCGAATTGTAGGTTCCTACAATGAGGGACACGCCTCTACAAGTTTAGAAGCAGACAAAGTCCATGCTCGCTCGCTTATCCCCGCTGGTACAGGAAAACTGCGAGACTTCTCATACATCGCAGATGAAATCCCTGAATTCCTCCCCGATAATTGCGTAGGTTGCATGGATTGTGTTACCATGTGCCCAGATACTGCTATTCTTGGTAAAGTAATCAGCGAAGATACTCTTCAAGAAGGACTGTTAGGGCTTGATAGCAATGGTTCTGATGATATGGAAAAGTTATGGCCAAAAGTCCGCAAGTACTGGGATAACCGTGAGAAGAAAGGTCAGAAGCCTGGACGTTTTGGAATTTTCATCGATCCTAGCAAGTGTAAAGGCTGTGCAGAATGTGTGGACGTTTGTGGCTCAAAGAATGCTTTAGCAATGATTCCAAAAGCAAAGATGGGCGAAGAAGTACATCAAAACCTCTGGGATTTTTACCAGAGCATGGGAGATACCGACCAAGATTATGTCAATGAAAAATCGGTTATGGATATTATGCTAAGAGAAAAGAGTTTACTCTATGCGGGTGGTGCTGGTTCATGCGCGGGTTGTGGTGAGGCTACAGCATTGAGAATGATGGCTGCAGTTCTTGGTTATGATCACGGAGCAGAAAATGCTGCCATCGTTAATTCAACCGGTTGCTCAACAGTTTATGGCAGTACTTACCCATACAATCCTTGGAAGATTCCTTGGACAAACTCTCTGTTTGAGAATGGACCAACCGACGCAATGGGCGTAAGGACTCGCTGGGACCAAATTGGTTGGGAGGATAAGAAACTCTGGGTTATCGGCGGAGATGGCGCCATGTATGACATTGGATTTGGGGCATTATCGCGACTTCTTGCAAGTGGAATGGATATCAAAATCTTAGTCTTAGATACTCAAGTTTATTCCAATACCGGAGGTCAAGCTTCAACTGCTTCATTCACTGGTCAAGATACAAAATTCTACTCTCATGGAAAAGCAGTTCATGGAAAGATGGAGAGAAGGAAGGAACTTGGAGCAATTGCAGCAATGCACCCAGGGGTCTATGTTGCACAAACTGTCACCAGTCTTCCTAACCACTTTTACCGCGCTATTAGAGAAGCCAATGCCCACAAAGGACCAGCCGTTATTAGTGTCTATACAACTTGTCAACCAGAGCATGGGGTTGCTGATAATTCATCTTACGAACGTTCCAATATGGCTCTTGCTAGCCGCGCTTGGCCAATTTTCATCTATGACCCAAGCAAAGGCCCTCGTTTCCAAGATAGATGGGATTTGCGTGGAAATCCAAGCCCAAAGCGAGATTGGCACCGTAAAAAAGATGAAAATGGAGAATGGCAAGATATCAAGTTCAGACATTTTGCGGCAGGAGAAGGTAGGTTCCGAAAGCAATTTGACAAGGATGGAAAACCTATGAAAATGATTCATAGCGCCGAAGCAGACAGAGTTTCATTCTGGAATCGTTTACAAGATATGGCTGGAGTAGATAGAGTGATTCTAGAGGACGCAGAATAACACATTATAGTTCAGTTTACTTTGAAGGAAATGTTCGCCCCATCTACCTCAAAGAAGTCCACATTACTAGGTCCTTCACCCTCATGTAGGGTTGCTGTTCTGGCTCTAGTTTCTGCTTTGACATGCTCCCAGTCATACTCCACTAACTCAGGGCATTCTTCGCTCAACCAAATATCTAACTCGATTGTTGATTCCATCTCCAAGTCGAGTTCTTTGCGCTTGGATTGAATTCTGCGGATTATTTCTCTTGCCAAACCTTTCGACAAAAGGGCATCATCTATGCTCATATCAAGGACAATAGAGACATCTATCATTACCTCGTTTTCTCCAACTTCGATGGTCATTGCCGAATATCCCATTCTCTCAACTCGCCTAACTACGACATCATCTTCGGTTATTGTGAAGCCAGCAATACTCATTCGACCTGCTTGGATATCGGCAAGGGTAGCCTCGTGGTCATCCAATTCGTCTAATGCTTGGAGAACTTGTGGCAACTCCTGGCGCACCTTCTTTCCGAGGGCTTTTCTATTGGGTTGGATCTCAACTTTTTGGAAACGATCAAGGTCTTCTTCAAGTGAAATTTTCTCGACATTCAATTCTTCAGACAACAGAGTATGCATCTCTGAAAGGTCAGGTCCGCCAACTATCCAGCCTTCTGCACAAGGAAGCCTTTGACGCCGCTTGGCATCGACGCGGATTTTGCGCCCCATCTCTGCTAATTGTCTAACAAGGCTCATGCGAGCCTCGAGGACTTCGTCTCTCTTTGGAAGTGAAGCCCCATCATCGTTGAGTGGCCATTCAGCCAAATGGACAGAAGTGCCATTCAAATTTCTATGGATTTGGTCAACCATAAAGGGTGAAATTGGAGCAACTAGGCGGGAAACTACAGTCAAGACCTCGTGTAATGTGTGTTGACATGATGCCTTATCGCTAGATTCATTCTCATCCCACAGCCTTCTTCTGCTGCGGCGAACGTACCAATTTGATAGGTCATCAACAACGAAGTCTTCCAATACCCGTGCTGCTTTGTGAATATCCCATGAGACCAATAGTTCATGAAATTCATGAGCAATAGCATTGGTCTTTGAAAGAATCCAGCGGTCAAGTAGTGAACGTTCCTCAACAGAACTTTGTTCAGGGTCAAAATTATCGAGAGCAGCATAATCAGCATGAAACCGGTATATATTCCACATCGTCAAAAAGAATCTTGCATATGTTTCCCGTACACCATTGGGGTCGAACTTCATTGGACTCCATGGGGCTCCAGCACTAACCATGTACCAACGGCTAGCATCAGCACCTTCACGATTGAAATGGTCCCAAGGATCGATAACATTCCCCTTTGATTTCGACATTTTCTTACCTTCTTTGTCGAGGATAAGACCTAGTGAAAGGCAGCGCTTGTAGGCAGGGGAATCAAAGACGGTTGTACTAACAGCGAGTAGAGTGTAAAACCAACCGCGAGTTTGGTCAACACCTTCGCAGATGTAATCTACAGGGAATGAATTTGCTAGTGCTTCACCGCCATCAAATGGATGATGCCATTGTGCAAAAAAAGCGCATCCCGAATCGAACCAACAATCCATGACAAAGGCCTCTCTCTCCATGTTTTCTCCGCATTGAGGGCAGTTGAGTTTGACATTATCGACATAGGGCCGATGCAATTCCTTAGGCATTTCACTATCAGATGTCATCATAGTCTGTAATTCATCTTTAGATGAGATACAATGTTGATGTTTGCAATCCACACAAACCCAAACAGGAAGGGGTGTCCCCCAGAATCTCTCTCGACTAATTGCCCAATCTTTGACGTTGCGAAGCCATTCTCCGAAGCGACCTTCACCGACCCAATCAGGGGCCCATTCAACACGGTCATTGAATTCTAGCAGTTTTTCTTTGACTGCGGTCATCTTTACGAACCATGAATCCATGGCGTAGTAGAGGAGGGGGTGCCCAGTTCTCCAGCAGTGCGGATAGTCGTGAACATACATTTTCTCGCGGTATAATTTCCCCTCAGTTGAGAGTAGGTTGATGATGATATCATCACAATCTTTAACATATTTCCCATCTAGTTCAGAGTGAGTTCCTGTAAGGAAACTCCCATCCATACCAACGGTGTGTTGAGCAGGTAGCCCAACTGCCATTCCAAGGTTGTAATCGTCTTCACCATACATGACAGCAGTATGTACGACACCAGTCCCATCGGTAGTTGTCACCCAGTCGGCTTCGATAATAGTCCATGCTGTGGTTGAATCACCTCTTTCGACTGCGCCAGGGAATAAAGGCTCATATTCCATACCTACTAACTCTGATCCTTTGTACTCTGAGATGATATCACAATGATGGCGGATAACTCCTTTGAAGAGGTCTTTTGCAAGAATCATTTCTTCACCAATTTCAGCACCACCGCGGCCATCCCAATTCTCGGAATCGGCATTCACTTTGATTTTGATATAATCTACATCTGGACCAACTGCTAGGCCAACATTTCCAGGCAATGTCCAAGGTGTCGTGGTCCAAGCAAGAACACTCGCATCATCATTTTGCAATTTGAATTTAACATAGACTGAGGGCTCTTCCACTTCTTTGTAGCCAAGTGCTACTTCGTGTGAAGAATAACTGGTTCCAGTCTGAGGACAAAATGGTAATACCTTGTGTCCTTTGAATAATAATCCCTTGTTGAACATCTCACCAAGTGCCCACCAACAGGATTCAATGTAGTTATCCTGAAGGGTGATGTATGGATTATCAAGGTCTACCCAAAAGGCCATTCTCTCGGTCATTTTTCTCCATGCATCCTCATATGTCCAAACACTATTACGGCATTCATCGTTGAACTTTTCCATACCAAATTCGATAATGTCAGGATTACTCATCAAATCAAGGCGCTTCTGAACTTCGATTTCTACCGGCAAGCCATGAGTATCCCATCCACCCTTGCGTTCTACGAGGAACCCTTCCATCGCTTTCCATCGACATACTAAGTCCTTGTAGGTTCGAGCAACGACGTGATGAATCCCCGGTTTTCCATTAGCGGTTGGAGGCCCCTCAAGGAAAATGAAAGGCTTCTTTCCGCGTCTTTGTTCGATGCTTTGTTGAAAGGTATCTTCTTCCCCCCAAGTCTGTATCAGGCCTTCTTCCATAGCTACCGCATCGAGTTCGGGCACGGAGTTTGGAACAACCATGGCGCTTGGCAGTAGTACTGTGACTATCAAACCAATGTATGAGATATCTGAGTTTTTGCATTGTTGTTGACGTGGATGGATTTACATGCTTCCTTGCAAACGGTTAGTTATGGCGAAGGTGCGGGGTCACACCTACGGTGTGTTATTCATCATCGCTTCAATGCTACTTGTACCATGGACATCAACCCTGCAGCCTACCGCGCAGGAGCGCTTATTCACGACAGTTGGAGTCGAACAAACTTTGATTGTAAGTAGTGCAGGAGGTGCCGCCTCTATGACTGTTGAAATTCCATTGAATGAGGCACTGACTGGTCTTTCACTAGAGTTAGAGCCTTCGATACTTGGTCGCTCTGAAGCAATATCTTGGACCAATGAATTACATTTCAACCATAGCCAAGCCTCGCCCGAGATGGTTGATTACAATGGAAGCGGCCTTTCTTTAATGGGAGTCGACGTCAATTGGGATCTCAATAATGGCGGCAGTATACCGGCTGGCTGGACTCGCTCATCAGCTACTTATTCCCAAGTCAACACACAATCTTGTGGCCTAAATGGCTCAACAGGGGCATCTTTGTACACCTTTGGTGGCTATACCTGGTGGGATTCTCCTGCCGTTGATTTATCTGGAATGAGTAATGGAGATGTTTCATTTTGGATTAGACAGGGTAATGTCAACTGTGGTGAAGAGCCTGATTCCAATGAAAATCTCTACATTCAATACCTCACAAGTAGTGGTAGTTATGTGACCTTGAGAACCATGTCGGGTTCAACAGCCGGTGGCACTTCTGCAAGCTACACCCATAGTCTTCCTTCAGCGGCTTTCCATTCTAATTTCAAAATGCGATTTTATCAGAATAGTGGGTCAGGAACATGTTGCGATTATTGGTATTTCGACGATGTATCTCTAACCCGCCCAGGGGGTGAAGGAAATTGGACTTCACCAGCATTTGGCTGGTCTCCAAATGCGGTTTATTCTGCTTTGAAAGGACCACACGGTTACCTTTCCATAGATGCTGCAGTACCAACTGGTGGATTGTTGGAATGGAGTTTATTGGATAATGTGAGTGGTTTAGTTATCCCTGGTTTTGAAAAGCGAGTCGACTTAATGGCGGACCTTGGTTCAATCGATTGGCAATCGCATCCCGATTTGAGATTGGAAATCCATATGCTAGCAGGAAGCGGTGGGATTCCCGAAGTTTATGGTATTCACATCAATGGCCGAGTGCTCGATGGATTCCATTCTGACCCGAGTAATTCCGGCTGGCAAATGGAGAATAGTTTTTGGAGTGATGGAGAAGTTTCTGGAACGGGAGATTTGACTAGCCCGATGTTTAAATCGATGCGCCCAATCTCTCGATTAATTACCGATGTCTCAGTAACTGGCAGTGGGCAATTGCAGGTTAGCCTCGATGGCGGTTCTTGGACGGCTATTGCAGAACAAGGAGTAACCCCTTTTGCTACCGCAGTTTCCTCAGTACAATTCCGCTGGGTTGGGTCAGGCTCATGGAATATGGATGAGTTCAAGGTTGACTTGGACACTGGTGGACTACCCTTTGAGGCACGTTTGGATGTAGGTAGAGATGGTGTTGAAGAATGGTCATTTACCAACACAGCCATCGGACCATGGGGGTGGCAGGACAGACTATCGAATGGAGCATTATCACATGCCATGACTTGGACCACCAATGCCACACGGCAAGCCAATATTTGGTTGCCAAAGCAAGGAGTTGAGGAATTTGGATTCTGGTTAACTGGAGATGCAACTAATGTTTCTTGGCAAGCAAAGATAGGAACCGTACTAGTCGCTGAAGGTTTGACAGGAACTTTGTCTGAGCAATTCATAGAATTGAACAATACTCAATTGGAATCAGTATCAGAAAATCTCAGTACTTCTACTCCGGTTTGGAGCACTTTGGGGATTGAATTTTCTGAAATTGTAATCAGTATCAGTGCCAGCAGTGGTAACCTGAACTTACACGGGATTAGAGTTCCATACCATTCCAGTGCATCCTTTTCCTTTTCACCAATGGACAATATCGTGCAGGCTTTGAATGATCAGATTTCAAGTGCTTTGGTTGCCAGTGGCAAACATCACCTACCTTTGCCATTGGTGATGTCAGCAGCAGGAGCGATGAAGGCGACAATAACAGATGTACAGAGTACTTCAGGTGCTATGACCGAAGTCATGGTTATCCGCAATGCAACTCAAACCTTGGTTGCGGCAGAGGATTGGATTGAAGTTCAGGCATTACATTTAGGTGAAGCCGGTCAGCCTGAGGCAGTACAAATTGACTTAGTTGGAGCAAATCAACAATTACGCGTTGAATGGCCACTCGATGGAGGCGCTGCAGTTGAGAGTGGAGCCTTTGATCTGATTGAATGGCATCCTGATTCACCTTTCGAGTATACTGAAAATGGTAGTCGAATCACTTCCGTAATGAAATTCCGATTACAACCCGATTGGGATGATGAAGAATGGCTAGAAGTCCGGTGCCGGCTTATTCTAAGTAATGGTATCCGTAGTGCCCCTGCCGTAGAATCATTTGGAGCAGGCCAATATCTCGGGGTTGAAAATGATGTATTTATCGAATCATGGGATGTCTATAATGAAGCAGGAGGTTTGATTCCATTGGCTCAAAGCCAACTCAGAGCCGGCCATAATGTCTCGATTGAAGTTCAGGTTGGATATGATTCCTTGTCGCTTGATTATCATCCGCGCAGCAATGTTGTTCGAGTCCACCTATTCGAAAACGATATTGAAATTGCCAACACTACATCCCTTTCTATGGGTAAGGCATTATTCAATGTAAATATCCCTCTTGGTACAACTGACTTAGTTTACAGTCTTCAGGTCGAACATCTCTTCGGAGGTGTTGATGTTAGTACGATAACTCTGAACCGAACTTTCCAGTCAGATTCTTTGGCTCCATATTTGGTAAATAGCAATATTCGACATAATGACCATCTTCCATTGGGTACAACACATCAACTTCGTTTTGAAGTTCATGACAGACCATCCTTACCAAGTGAATTAACTCTCATGTTATGGCGCTCATGGATTGATGATTGGGACTTTAATGGCTGGCCAAATGAAGGAGAATACTCCTCCCATCCTCTTCAAGCCCCGTATAATTTGACCGCATCGAGAGGAAATTACACCTATGAAGTTGATATTTCACAGCAGGATTATGGAGACATTGTTGCCGGTTATATCACCGGTACAGATGCAGCAGGAAACCCATTAATTGGGGGTGGAGCGCAAGGCGCAGATGAATACCTCTTCATGTTCCAACTAGCTGAAGACACATCCCCGCTATTGTCGAATAACGTATCGTTTGGTGATGAGTGGAAAAATTGGATGCACCCCGGTAATACTTACGAGGTAAAAATCCCCTTTTCAGAACAAAACGGCCTCTCTGATCTTGAAACCCTGAGCATCGAGCTAGCAAGCAATGCCCAACAAGACCAACTACAAGTTATCTGGAATGCAAATAATCGTCAATGTATCAGTCAAAGCACTCATCTCATCATCGAGTGGTGCGAAATAAGAGCCCAGTCTGGAGAATTAAATCCGTACACAAAAGACCTCGTTCTATCGATACAATTCACTCCCACATGGAACCTTCCTAGTGAAGGGGATTTGCGTAGAGAGCCAGCCATTTCTATATCAGATAGAGCTGGACAATCCACTTATTCAGTCTACCCAGAACTGCGTTGGCGCTGGAGCACAGACTTGATGATTGATAGCAATAGTGTAGTTTTGGATGTAGAATCAGGAGAGCAAACTTCCGAAGGAGCATGGGTTACTCCGCAGGCTGAAATGAGTTTATCTGGTAGTGTTATTTTCGCAGAAAGCGGGGAAACTCCTCAAGAATCCTATGAGGTGAAAGTTTCCTTGGCAGGACAATCAAAGCATGTTGCTTATATCGACGGCTCGTTTTATATCGACTTACTGGCTCCTATTGAAACTGGTAATCACCCATTGACTTGGTCTTTGGATTACTTGCCTGCACAGGCAAGAGATGTGACGGATTCGGTTGCTGCTTTATTTTGGGTAGTGGTTGATGGTACTGGACCTGTTGCTGCTGATGTTGTTGCTCCCAGAGTTGGTGGAGAATTACCAGTGGAGGAACTAGGAGAATTGACTTTTGATATAAGAATCAGAGAACTAGAAGAACTTGATCCAGAAGGACTTCTTCTAAATTGGAAATTAGTTTCAGGAATCAGTCCGGATGGAAGTATCCTCGCATCAGGGGGGGAGGAAATGACCTTGCCCGAGGGTATCTTTGCAAGTCAACAAATCCGTGCTATGGCTCTATTAGACCTTGCAAGTTTAGTAGAAGAAGAACATTTCCTTGGGCAGACATCTCTGCATATTTGGTTGAGCGGGAGTGATGTAGCAGGAAACCCTTTCCAAAGTAGCGCTTCTTTTAATTCCGAAACTACTCCAATGCAAAGTTGGAATATTGAACAGTACAAAGCAATTTGGAAAGTAACAGAAGATGATATAGACATGCCGTCAACTAGAATTGAAGTTAACCAAATCACTTCAATTTCTATTACATTGAGGAATGAAGGCAAGAGCAATGGAAGCGGTGATGTCAGCGTCATAGGTCTCGACCTTTCTGGAGCCCGCATCGACTTATTCAGACAAGATATAGAAGTCGCTGCGGGAAGCAGTACCCTTTTGACAATTGATTGGAAACCAAAGCAGGTTGGTCTGCACTGGTTGGAAGTTTATGTCGACGGAAAGTCGCTATCCTCTAGTGCCCAAGTAGATGTGCGACCTCAAGAAGGCGAGGGCTCATTCCTTGGTGTTGAAGGAGTAGATGATTCCATCCTCGGGGTATTTGGACTCCTCGTTATAGCCATGTTAGCAGTCATCCTCCTTTTCATGAGGGATATCATAAGTAAACGCGATGACTCTTGGGAGGATGAGGAATACTGGGATGAAACAGAGTCAGTTGACCAACAATACAAATCTCAGCAATCCCCTGTTCAAGAAGCAGCCCCTGCAATCCAAAAAACCCCACAAGTGTCCGGCGGCTTGGCAACTCAACCTCAATACACCAACCCTTACGGCCAACCAGCAATCGCTGCACCAGTGGTAGCCCCAGTTACAGCACTACCAGCAGCAGCTGGTTTGACAGCCGCCCAAATATCTCACAATCCTGGAGTCGGACCTAACTGGATGCAAGATGGAATGGGTCGCTGGTGGAAACAGAATGCAGAGGGATACTGGTATCGTTTAGGCGAGGATGGTGGTTGGTACCCGCCTGAGCAGAATGAATATGGCTGGCAATGAACTCCGCTATAATGAGGCAGACCAATGGCACGTCGTATCGCCCTCCTTCAACTCGACCCTACAGTTGGGGACCTTGATGGAAATCGTAGCAGAATAGAGGCTCTCGTAGCCATTGCCGATGCAGCAGGAGCAGATGTAGCGATAGCAACAGAGTTGGCAATCTCAGGCTATCCTCCAAGAGACCTCCTACTCAACAGCGATTTACCAACTCGTTCACTTTCAGCCTGTGCTGGTATCGAAACAAAATTGCCATTACTCTTAGGTTGCCCCCTACCAGCCCGAAACGAACGAGAAAGACCTGCAAATGGTGTGGTCAAAGTATTAGCAGATGGGAGTGTTAGGGAAGTGGCAAGAAAACAACTTCTGCCCACCTACGAAGTATTCGATGAAGCCCGTTATTTCAGCCCAGGAAATAACTCTGGGATAGCAAGAGATGCAGGTAGCCTATGTTTGGGAGTAACAATTTGTGAAGATGCTTGGCAACACGCAGGGAAGACACCGATCGATTATGAATCGGATCCTATCCAACAGCTAACTGCCTTCGAAAAAGAACTTGATGCCAGCGTCAACCTCTCAGCCTCGCCATTCCATATAGCAAAATCAGACATCAGAAAAGAAGTCGTCCAAAAAGCAGCAAAAACTCTCAACCATCCATTTCTATTGGTAAATCAAGTTGGAGGAAATGATGACTTACTTTTTGATGGCCGCTCGATAGCAGCATGGCCAAATGGAGAAACCATTGAAGCACCTGCATGGCAAGAAGGAGTGCTGATAGTAGACCTCGACAATCCACAACGCTCCTCTTGGATAGCATGGCCAGAAGGCATCAGCCTCGAAGATAATGACGACCTCCTAAATTCAATCATCATGGGTCTTTCAGATTATTGCCGAAAATCTGGCCTTGAGAAAGTGGTTCTTGGTCTTTCAGGAGGGATTGATTCAGCAGTTACTGCTGCAATTGCCTCAATAGCCCTCGGTCCAGAAAATGTTATTGGAATTTCAATGCCATCACGAATTTCTTCACAACATAGTATCGATGATGCTAAGAAATTAGCAGAAAACTTAGGCATTGAATACCAGACTCGAAGTATCGAAGAATTACACCAAACAGCAGACCAAAACCTAGCAGATGAATTACAGTCAGGACACCCAGTAGCAGCAGAAAATTTGCAAGCAAGACTACGTGGCTTAATCGTCATGGCCGTGGCAAACTCCAGAGGGGCGATGGCATTAGCAACCGGAAACAAGAGTGAATTAGCCCAAGGCTACTGCACACTTTACGGAGATATGGCGGGAGGCTATGCTCCACTAGGTGATCTCTACAAAACCGAAGTCTACCAACTCGCAGCACTAATTAACAAAGAACAAGAAATCATCCCCCAAAATAGCATCATAAAACCCCCAAGTGCAGAATTATCTCCCGACCAAAAAGACGAGGACACCTTACCACCATACGAAGTACTTGATAAAATTCTTAAAGCCTATATCGAAGAAGGAAAAACCATCAACCAACTTCAAGAAGCAGGATTTGATGAGGAAATAGTCGATGAAGTCATCTCTCGTTTAATCAATAATGAGCATAAGCGTTGGCAGATGCCACCGGCTCCAAGAGTCAGCTCACGAGCCTTTGGACAAGGTTGGAGACAACCACTTGCCTCAAAACGAACTTAGGGGCCCAAATCACTCATCAACAGGTGAGATGCATCATCAGGTAGCCAGCCAAGGGCTTGTAATTCATGTCCATGACTACCATCATCGAAGGAAAAGAAGAGGGTATTTCCAACCGCTGTCAAGCCACCATAATAACCAACTTCACCACTTCCACTTCCAACCTGACCTTCAAAAATCAATTGTGGAGAACTACTCGTTGATATACGCCATAATTCATTTCCAGTTTCAACAGAATTATTGATACCGTTTGCAACTACATAGACATAATCTTTCAACCCAACTATAGAAGAAATATCAGAATTTTGAATCCCAGTCATAAACTCGTGGACTAACTCTGCTGTTAGGCCATCACTCCAGCATAATTCAACTCCAGTTGAAGGGCCTTGACAAGCAAACCATATGGATCCATCAGAAATTGCAGGGGCCGCATTACCTCCGATATCACCTAAGGAAGAATTGAGATTATTGACAGCATATTCTGAATCGATTGAAATTAGCGTTCCTTCGGATTGTAGGAGCATTAGTCCATTGAGAATTTGCACACCAAAATCATCAGCAACCAAAGAGTCTCCAAAGCCGCCATCAAGATTCAATAATGTTAGGTTGACTCCATCACTATGCCATAATTCACGGCCATTAACTTGGTCATCAGCATCGAACCATAATTCATTTTCATAAACTGTCAAGGAATGAGTTTTAGAAACTTCATCTCCAAAGTCAGTTAGTGCCCGTAGGCTATCATCATAAGCGAATATTTCGGTTGAGTTGCCGTCAAAGGCACTGAAGAATAATTCACCCTCAAGACTGGCCCAACCGTTATTGCCTGCTTGAGATGAACAGGAATCAGGGCAAATATCACCTAGCAGTGATGCCTCTAATGTACTGCTATCAAGGCTGTATAGTTCTGCTCCTATTCCACTACCGTCATTTGCTGAAAAGAACACTGAGTTTGCATGGCCGAAAATTCCACCGTTTTCCCCTGGGTTCGATGAGCATGCACCTGGACAGATATCTGCTGCCATTTTGGTGCCTTGAGATGTACCGTCTGAGTACCAAAGTTCTCTGCCGTTGACTCCGTCATCAGCATCAAACCACAACAAACCGCGCCATATCATCAGGCCAGCCAAACCGGCAGGACGCGCTTCTCCTGCATTATTGATATCCTTCAACATCGATGTACCATTGGTCGTTCCATCAGAGATGTATAACTCACAGCCACTTGCAGCAGTGATGGCGGTATAGATTAGAAATTCTTCAAAATCAATTCTTGCATCACATGCTGTACTGAATGAATCACCTACTCCAATGATGAATTCTGAAAAGGCGTAGTTCCAGTTGGTTTGCCAACACAGCACCATCAAAGAATGAACCTCATCAGCTTGCAAAACAGCATCACCAGCTAGGGCTCTACCGAACCCATCATCAACACCAAACCTCATCCTTAATCCATCAGGACAAACGGTAGCCCGACTATCTTGTGACATTATCGGATCATGAGATTGACCATCTACACCATCATTCCCATCATCACCTTGCTGACCAGTTGCACCATTACAGACCATTTGCGAAGCCTCAATCTCATCAGTAGAAAGATTTCCATCAGCATCCAAATCAAGGCCAGTCATAACTAATAAACCACCCATGGCACATGTTGCATTTCCTTCTGAGATAACTTCTAATTTTGTTAGTGCAGAATTGACTTCTATTTCTTCAGAATTAACTCCATTGCATATGAAACTAGTTTTTTGAACCTCATCAAGATGTAAGGCACCATCACGATTTGCATCTAAGCCTGTCATTATTGCATGTCCACCATTGCTACAATTCAGGCCAGTAGGTTCTTCTTGTACCAGAAGAAGTGTTGTTAATCCTTCATCTCCAACATCTCCGTCATCACCAGTTTCAGCCGGAGGATTGAGGTCTCTCAGACTCCATAGCATTGCGGTTGCTGACATCAATAGGCAGATGAGAAGAACAAATGCAACTGCAATTCTACGAGTGGGCGCAGTTGCCATTGCCACTGCTCTACTTGCTTGAGCAGATTCTTTGATAGATTTCTTTTCTTCTTTAGGAGGTGAAGGGACTTTTTCGTTAGGGGGTGCAGGAACTCCTGAGAGGTCGAAAGGACGCTGTGGTGGCACTTGTCCACGGGTCGGTAATGCCTTGCCGCAACTCTGACATGACCATGTCCTTGTTTGCATATTTAGATGGGGAATAGAAGGTTGGCAGGTGCATTGTATTTCATCCGACATGTTGTTCGATAAACGTCAACCCATATCAAGAGTAAGGCTGATATTTCAGGCAAAGCACTGATGATGTATTGCCACCTCCTAATTTTGTGGAGATACCCGCGGCACTTCAGAAAATGCTTGCTGGCGAGCAAGGCCCAACTCGTCAAAAGGCGGCAAGTTTAGTCGTAGACCTCGCTTTTACTGCAGATTCTGATGGTTTTATTGAGGTTGGTCATGCTCACATCAGTGGCGTTTCAGTACTAACGGGAGGGCATGGATTACGTCGCTTCTTATCCGACTTGGCAGGTGATGGTGAGGTGGCAATTCCTACGACTTTGAATTCAGCAGGTTGTGACCATGAGAAAATGGAGGAAATGGGAATTGAATATCCTGATTTTCTTGAACAACAATTCGAAATTATACATGCTTATTCGCAGTTGGGAATTAATCCAACTTTGTCTTGTACTCCTTATGACCGCGGCACTGAGGCGAGTTCTGGGATTGCTTCTTGGGCAGAGAGCAATGCTGTCTGTTTTTCCAATACTTGGACATCTTTGATTACAAATCGTGAATCAGGTCTTTCTGCTCTAGCAACAGCATTGACAGGCTATGCTCCTAAGTGGGGATTACACCTTGAAAAAAATAGAGTTCCAAACCTGATGGTTAGGGTTGACTGTGAATTGCCTGAGGCTAGTGATTGGTCGGTATTTGGTGATTGGATTGGCTCGCAGATACCGCCTTCTTGGGATTTTCCATTTGGCCCGATGCCATACATTACTGGCTTGTCTTCTTCTGCTGATTTTGAGCAGCGCAAAGCATTGACTGCTGCGGCTGCGAACTTTGGTTGTCCGATGTTATGGGCGCATGGCTTGACTCAAGAGCCAACTCAGATGGATTTTGTTGGTGAACTTGTTTTTACAAAAGCGGATTTAGAAGCACGCTATGCTGAGTTGGCTCCAACTGGCCAAGTTGACTTGGTAGTTATTGGCTGCCCGCAGGCAAGCCTTGGCGAAGTGCGTTCAACCGCTTCATTGGTACGAAGTCATATGGAAATGGGCCAGAAAATTCCTGAGCAACGGCTTTGGGTCTTTACGAGTTCATACATCTATGATTTAGCAGCCGCAGATGGGAGTGTAGATTTACTTGAAGAGGCGGGAGCACTAGTTTTGAAAGATACCTGTCCTGAAGTTACTCCTTACAACCGCAACCGCTTCAACCATTTGTTGACAAATTCAATGAAAGCCGAGCATTATTTGACCAGTGGATTGAACCGTCTCCCCACTTCCGTTGCCCGCCTTTCTGATTGTGTCGCACATGCTTTTGATGCTGCATTGAGTGCAGGGCCAACCCCAATTCTTGAGAATAAGGCTAAGCCACAGCATAAGTCTGCAAAAGTCATGCAAAGGTCTGAATTTTTGACTAATGGAAGGGGCCTTCCTAGTCAGAATGAATGGACGGTTCGGGGCAAGGCATTGGTTAGCGATGTACCGATTACTTTTCTTGGATATGTAAATACAGATTCTGGAGTGGTTGAAGAGACTGGGCACCCATTGGATGGGTGCGCGCTTGAAGGTCGAGTTTTGATTTACCCAAAGGGTTCTGGTTCAACTGTTGCGCCCTATGTTTTGATGGGGTTATTGTACACTGGAAAGGGGCCTTTGGCAATAATCAATCGTGATGTGTGCTCATTGACTTTGCCGGCATGTTCCCTACTTGGTCTTCCATATGGGCATGGATTTGAGGAAGACCCTTGCATGCAAGTAAATGATGGTGATGAAGTTGAATTATCACTTCTTGATGGAATCGTTTCGCTGAATGTCATCAAGAGAGTTTGATACCAAACACCTCGGGTGGCCTACCATGACTCGTGTTCTAGTGACAGGTGGGGCCGGCTTCCTAGGTAGCCATCTAGTCGAGGAATTATTGGCTCGAAATCATCGAGTTGTTGTCATCGACGATTTATTTCGTGGAAAGAAGAAACATCTTGATGACTGCAAAGACGACCCTGATTTTCATTTTATCAAAGGTGATTGTGCTAATTTGGAGATTTTGAATGCTGCTGTTGAATGGCTCGATGGTGTTGATTTAGTCTATCATTTGGCGGCAGTCAATGGCACACGTTGGTTCCACGAGCGAGCTGATATGGTAATTGATGTCAATATCAATACAACTCTTGCTGCCTTGCGCTTGGCTGAACAACATGCCTGTCGTTTGGTTTTCGCCTCATCACCCGAAGCGATTGGAGAAGCCGGTATTCAACCGATGCCTGTAAGTTCCAAATCTGTCTTTGATGATGCTGCTCAACATCAACGCCACAGTTATGGGGCTAGCAAATATTTAGGGGAGATTATGCTTCAACATGCAGTGCGAACAAAGGATTTGGATTTCCGAATTGTACGCCCCTTCAATGCCTATGGAGGGCGCTGTCCTTCGACTGAATACGGGCAGGTTATTTCGATATTCATGGATGCTGCAGCCTGCGGAAAGCCGCTGAAAGTTCATGGCGATGGCAAACAAACCCGCTCATTCACTTGGGTTGGAGATATAACTGAAGCATTCCTTTTAGCTGGATTAACTGATGTTGCAATCGATGATGGTTCAAAATTAGCAGGAGCAGTATGGAATGTTGGCTGGCCTGAAGAAACTTCGATAGTAGAGTTAGCAGAATTGGTGGCTGAAACTGCTGGTGTAGAGGTCATGATAGAGCCAACCAAGGGATACTTTGGAGATTCTCAAAGGCGTTGTCCTGACATTTCCCTCGCAACTCGCCAATTAGGGTGGCAGCCTTGGACCACCCTTGAAGCGGGCTTGCGCTCTACATGGTTCGTAATCAATAATCGAATCAACGGATGAGATGCGACCAGTCTGCATCGCTTGGATGAATATTCCCCCAACCATGTTGGTAGAGGTTATTGGAATTCCCACCTTTCAGGAGTTTTTCTTGCAGTTCTTCAGGCAATGAGATGTTATCGATTGCTAAGACACAAAGAGTTGCAACAGATCCTTTTGGTAGACTGTGTTGATCAACCAATCGGCAATGAATCGAAGCAATGGCACCTGGTAGGTTTGGTGGTTCGGCTTCGAATAGTTCCCATTCCGATTCATTGGCTGGTAGGATTGCTGCTGCTGCTTCGGCGATTCTAACTCCTTCGATACTCGTTGGTAACAAGTGTAGAATGATATTTCCGTTCTGTTTGAGATTGACTAAGGTGTCTCTAGGTCTGCCATCGCGATCTTGAGAAAGGGAGCAAGTCAACAGTGCAGGGCTATTTGAGGCTGGGGCTACCGTCGATAATAACCCAAGATTGTGAATCCCATCATCGCTACAGGTTGCAGCCACAAATATCGGCCGAGGACCGATTAATCCATCGATTACTTTCACTCTATCTTGATGCTCTAATTGAGATATTTCTAGGTCGTTTAGTGGCCCTTTTTTTTGAGGTAGAGGGGTTGAAAACCAGTCATCTAGTTTCCCTTCTTCAATTTCTTTGATTGCATAATCTGTGAAATCTCGGTAGGCCTGCCACTTTGGAATTTCTTCCAAATCACCTCTTCCTTTTTTCCGTTGAATTGATTCATCTGAATACAAGACACAACGGCGAAGGAAGTCGATTACTACTACCTTGTCTTCAGCCATCATTGCCTCTCCTTGATTCATATTGCTCACGACTCATCAGAAATTTTGCAGGCACTCCTCCCCATACTTCATTTGCAGGAATCGATATTGTGGCTGTCGCACCGGCTGCTAATACTGCTTTCTCACCTATGGTGATGCCTGCTACTACTGTAGCCCCTCCACCGATTACCGCACCTTTACCGATTTCAACTGGACTCCACATCCCTTTGGAAGGGGGGTGCCTATCGTTGAGGATTGTGGCATTTGGGCCGATGAATACATCATCATCCAAGACACTTTCATCGGAGATATAACAGCCTCCTTGAAGGCGGCAATTATCACCAATCAAGACGAACCTGCCGACATGAGACAAGGCACCTATCGAACAATTTGCACCTATTTCGGTACCTGTACCAAGATGACAAGGCCACCACGCTACAGAACCATTTTCCAGTTCAACCTTGGTGCCAGAAAGTCCTTCCATGGCATCACTCTAACTCAAGTTCTCTTAGTAATTTGGCAACATGACCCTTCGCTCGGACGTTGTACCCTACCCATTTGAGATTGCCATCAGGAGAAATTACGAAAGTTGAACGAGAACAACCAAGGAATTTACGGCCGTAATTCATCTTCTCTCTCCATACCCCATAGGCTATGTGAATCTCTCTTTCTTCATCCAATAAAAGTGGGAAGTTCAAATCGTATTTATTGGTGAATTTATCATGACTTTTTGCAGAATCTTTTGAAACCCCTAGAACTATACAATCTTGCTTTTTCAATTGTCCCATTTCATCACGGAAATCACAGGCTTGTGTAGTACATCCGGGGGTGCTATCTTTTGGGTAAAAATAGAGAATAACCGTTTTCCCATCACCATTCAATTCTTTCAGGGAATAGCTATTTCCTTCGCTATCTAATGTTGAGAACTCAGGTGCCTTCATACCGACTTCCAGAGTGGTGTTTTCATCTGCCATGTTTGTGGCAGTGCCTATAGGCACTCTAAACTTCCTATCTATTGTTATGCAAACCGCATCTATTTTTATTCAAGTAGGGTGAAAACAGCAATTGCCGCCACAGACTTCATAATCCCACCCTAGTCTAAGGGGCCATGGTGGAAATTCGCATGTCCCGCCGGGTGCGAAAAATCCTCCGCCAAATTCACAAAACTACTACTCATTACAAGTTGCAAGAGATAGCCAGCAACGTCCAATCTGATTTAGATAGGAGGAATCTATCATATGATGAAGCTCTTACTTTAGGGAATCAAATTCAAGCAAAAGCAGACTTGATTCCAGGGAATACAATCGTCTATGCAATTAGTGATAGGGATGCTTATCGGAAGACCCTTGAATTATATCTCAGAGATGGCTTGTTGACTAGGACTGAGCAATTATTGCTTTGGGAGGAAAGGCGCCGCTTAGGTATCCCGGACGAGGTCCATGATAACTTGCTCAATCAATTATTATTACAATGGAAAAAACAGGGCAAGAAAATTGACATTCAGAGATTCTCTAAACCAGAAGCAAGGGGGAAGGCTGCTGATGAATCGTGAGAGGCTTAATGCAACTCTGATGTTCTTCTTATTCATCGCCCCATTGGCGATGGCATTTACACCGATTACAGAAGTCGAAGCCTCTGATGAAGGAAGGTCATTAACAAGCGATTTACAAGTAGACCAAGTTATTATTTCCAGCGGGGGCTCAGTAGATACAGGTTCGGAAATTATCTTAGCGAGTGGACTTCATTTGGTTTCGATAAGTGTTAGCAATATCGGAACCTCTGCAAGTGGAGGGCAGTTGATTCTAAGAAACGGTAGTTCAACTAGTGGAGCTGGCTTTGTAGTCGATTCAGTAATCATTCCATCAATCGCTCCTGGAACTATCGGTTCACCATTGATTATTTCATGGACTGCCGAAGTCAACGATGGTGACCCCGACCAACGCCTTGAAGCAGAAGTAATAGCGACTGTTGAAGATCCAAACTCATTGAACGACAAGGGGATTTTGGATTTCACAGTCAATGACTATCAACAAGGAAATATCTCAAGCATAACAGTTCCTCAGCCCGATTCAGGGCAATCAGAAGTTCGTATTACCGGCAATACACTTTCAGTATCTTCTATCGTTCGTAACTTAGGAACAATCAATGTTGCCGCTCAAATGAATATATCATTAACAAATTCCTCTGATGCAAGTAGCCCTCTGTCGGATTTATCCGCTAACAGGACTTTAGCGCCGGGTACCTTAGTTAGTATTTCTGAGGCAAAGGCTTTGAGCATTGATATGGATGTTTCTCAACTTGAGGGCGATTGGGACTTGAATGTTTCTTTGATTTATTGGGGAGCCAGTGGTAAAGTAACTGAAGTTGCGCTCCCAGCGCCAATTTCTATTGAGTTTAGTAATTATAATTCTCATCTTTCAACACCTGCCGACCGGTCTGCTCAACCAGGTGCGACAACCCAATTGACTTTCGTACTACGAAATATTGGAAGTGCTGCTGATAGTTTTGATGTAAATATTGCAACTTCAAAAGGTTGGGCAGATAATTCACTGGATGGAACAACAACTGATGTCATAAGTATCGGAGGTATGCTCTCTCTTGTCGTACCAACCACAGTGCCAGAAAATGTAGATCGTTCTGAAATTGACAAAATAGACATTACACTCACTAGCAATAACGGTGCATATTCCTTAAGTGGGTCGGTATCAGTAATGGCTGGCGATTTGTATCAATCAGAAGTATCCTCGCCACACATGGATGCAGAAGGTGTAGCTTGGTTAGATGGCACTGGTGGCGTGGGTGGTATTGTACTAACAGACTTAGGAAGTAATTACCTAGATGTTGATGGAATTGAAGCCATCCCAGATGTTGAATTTAGCGGTGGCGGTGGCTCAGGTGCAATTGCAACAGCAGTTATGGACGGAACGGGTTCAGTTTCAAGTGTTATAATAGACAATGCAGGTTCAGGATATACTTCCAGTCCTTCGATTATATTTTCGGCTCCATCAAACGCCCAGCACCATACTCCAATTGTCCCAGGTTTTTCTGCTAATGTCGCATTCACTATCCTAAACACAGGAAATACCCCCAGTTCTTTCAACCTTGAAACAGGACTATCCTCCGCTGCAAATGGATGGCAATTAGAATTGGCATCCCCTATAACTGACATTATCCCAGTTGGAGAAAACAGAACAGTCAATGTTAATGTATCAGCGCCTTCATTACAAAACCCATTAGACCCAAGCAATCGCCTCCGCGATGGAGAATCGATTGGACTCTGGTTATCTGCAAGCCCAACCGTCGGCGGGGCAGGGGTTTCAGCAGAAGAGGCAATATTGGTCCAACCTACCATTATTGTTGACCCTGGTCTTGCTGAGTCTGAGATTATTCTGACTCCTGAACAAGTCTTGAGTGTAGTTGGCTCTACTGGAATTGAAGAATTTGTGGATATGCAAATTGAAGTTGTGCATAATCTTGTCAATGGCCCTTCTGATACGGTAGATGTTCAAATTGATATAGGTAATTTGACTTTTGTGCCTTTAACTAGTGGTGGAGTTGGAGAAGCATTGCGTTGGAATGCTAGTTCATCTACTACTACAGCAAGTCTTGCCCTTGGGCAAATTCAAAGTTCTTCTCTTGGAGTCCTTGGCCCTTCCGATCTCTTGCCTCTTGCTGGAACTCTAACAATTCCTGTAATCGCTAGCCCAACGATTTCAAATGCTCAATTAAATGCAAATGTTTTCGCAACAGCTGTAACACGTTACGTTACTATTGTCATACCAGAAATTGTTGGCGGGGAATTGAACGATGTTGGTGGAAACCTCAGTGTTGTACCTGGATTTGCATCTATTTTTGACTTGAAATTAACGAATACAGGGAATGATATGACTGGGTATCTGATTTCAGTAGCAAACGGAGCACCGAGTGATTGGATTATTGGGGTTAATGGTGGAGCAACAACTACCCAAATTTTGTCAGTACCCCCACAGATGCAACAACATCCAAACCTAACTGGTGATGAAGTGGTGAATATTACTCTTAACCTAAGTGTTCCAGCAAATACTCCAGCAGGTATTCAAAATCAGATAGAATTAGTCATTAGTGATTTATCAAGTGGACAATTTATTTCATCTCAAACCTATGATATTACTACTGATGAAACAATCGCAATGAATGTTGAAGTTGATGAAGTAACCATGGATATTTCTATTGGAGGGCAAAAAACCCTTATGATTTACATTGAGAACACAGGAAATGTACTCACCTATTTTGACCTTGACTTAGATACTAGTGAATCAGGTGATGTTGTATTTATCCTAGATGGGGAAGATGAAATTCCAATCGCTTCAGGATTCAGAGCTGGCGTTAGAGTAAGAGTTACTCCATCCGCAGGAGCCAATAGTGATATCAATCATTTAGCCACCTTGACTATTTCCAATAATTCAGGCATCTCTCATTCTGTTCTAATCAATGTCAGCATTAATGCAACCAAAGGTGTTTTGATTTCAATCCCACCCACTCCCGACGTTATACCTGGTGATAATTTAAGTTTCACAATCAGTATCAACAATTCAGGTAACCTTTTGCAAAATTTGACATTAATGGCCAATACCGATTCGAATTGGCCAATCTCATTATCTCTCAAAGTATTTGAGTTACTTCAAGATGAAGAGAAAGAAGTACAGGTCACAATTGAAGTGCCACCATTAGATGAAGAAGGAGGGATGGCAAATGGGGAGGCTCATACATTCTTTGTCAATGCAGTAGACACTATATCTGGTGAAGTTATTGGTTTAAAGACAGCTGATTTGAAAGTCGCAGCCGTTTTCCAGTTAAACTATTCAGATTGGGATGACATCTCATATTTCCATGCAACTGATATATGGGAATTTCATCCAATGCTAATGAATACCGGTAATAGTGATGTTACTGTTGAAATTGATTATGATATTTTACGGCCAGGAGGTGCTGGAATCATGCAAGATTGGGAAGTTGTACAAGGCAAGCCATCGTTGCTGAATTTGCCAATGGGAGAGTGGGTTCCCCTTGTTTTCAAGGTGAAAGGAGTAGAAATCTCCCCAGATATCGACCTAGCAGGAGAACTGCACATATCAATGCGGCCAGTTGATCAAAATATTAGTGGTTCAGCGGAATTAACTTCTAACTTGACGATGTCTAGAATGTTTTCCACTGGTGAAGCGGTTTCTTTTTCCCCTAAAGTTGGGGGTGCAGGAAGTGTGACTGTAACAATACCATGGTCTCATATCCCCACAGCAACATCAGATAGCATTGGCAATTATGAAATCTCATTATGTGGTATTGATAGGCTGATTAACAGTTCACTTCTTGTGGACCCTGGCTTTGACGAGTGGCAATTTTCCATTCAAGTCGGAAATAACGAAACAGTTTTGCCTATGAACCCAGATTGTGATTCTCCTGATTTACAAAGAATTTCTTTACCTCCAGCAATGGCTTCGATTAAACAACAAATATATTTGTGGATTGCAACACCAGTCCATCCATACCTTGTAGCAGATGATGGTTGGAATCTTTCTTTACGACTTTTCAACCTTGATGATAACCGTACTACTAATGCGACATTTGGTTTCAAAATAATAAATGAAGCCAACCCAGCACTTTCCAAACCACGACTTAGTACAGAATCTGGAGATATTGTTGAGGAAGACCTCGATATAGATTTTATTGTAGATTTGATTAACGGAGGCACTGCAACAGCAATCGGCGTTGACGTAACACTAACTTGCAGCGATGGTGCAAGCATTCTTGATGAAGCGACACAAACTATTGCAATCCTACCTCCTCAGGAAGAAACCACTCTTGAATGGAGGATTAGCCCCGATAGATTAGATTGGTGGTCTCACTCAGCTGGAATCACTTGTAGCGTTTCCTTGGAATCAATGTTAGCAGCAGGAAATGATGTTGATGATGATGAGGTAAAATTCTCAGGGACTGTGGAATCATGGGCCCCAAACACAACCATAACAGTCATCGGATTTGCCTTGATGCTAATGGCTACTGGAATTCTGATGCGGCTTGGTAGCCAGAGTGAGAAATTCATTCAGGCTGCCGCCTTTTCCGGTTCTATCGCAGCAGGACTTGCATTTCATATGGGCGCTTTATTTGAATCCGGATTCGCAACTTTCTTCAGTATCACTTGGTTATTGGTAGCAGGCATATGGATTATGTGGATTGCTTGGCGCTCTGGTGAAGAATTCCAATTGGTTCACGAAGATTATCAACGCGCTAAACAAGGCCATTCAACAATTTACAGTGACCATTTCTCAGCCCTGAAGAGTGCTAAGAAACAACTGATTACCATCATGGTAGTGCCAATCTTTGGTACTGTTCTTCTTGTCTTAGGTATTCCTCCCCGCTTGAGTCTCGATGGATTAAATATAATCATGTTATTCTCATATCTTCTCCTTGTCATCGGTGGTGTAATATTCATCATCACTCTTGCTGAGAAGACATATGGCTCAATTTACAGCCGCCTGATAGAAATCAACGAAAAGCGGGAGAAGATGGCAATAGAATTGGGTGATCCAGCGCGTCTTCTAACCGAATTAGCACGCTCAGGCCTCGATTTGAGTTCGGTACTCGAAAATGTTGCAGACGGTTCAGAAGGAGGTGAATCAAGTGACTGAAGGAGGATATGGTAGTCCAAGTGGTGAAAAATCTGCTGCAATGGCTGAGATGGATTCTGCCACTCAAGAAAATCAACAATCAGCATCTTCTGCTGAGATACAAGATACCTCTAACTTGCCGGATGATTATGGGGGAGCTGCAACAACTGCAACCTCAAATACTAGCGGGGATGAAGAAGAGGGATTCACTACTCGAGATATTGAAAGGGCGAGAAGAGCCATAGCCGCCTCTCAATCAACCGCTGATAAATTACTACGCGGCTCAAGGGAATTAGAACAAACCATAAGAGGAGTACTCGATGAAGGGGGAGCCTCAGAATCTATTGAAGGATGGGTTGGGGATGCTAGGCATCAACTTGAAGCCCATGATTTATTTTCAGCATGGAGAAGTATTCGAAAGGCCGGTAAAGGCGTCAAGAGAATGGAAAAGGACATTAAGAACCTGCGCAGAAATATCGTTTTACTTCATAGGTTATTACAAGAAAAGAATATTGCAGAAACAGAACTTGAGTCCGTTATTCGGAAACTACGTTCTGTATCTATACATGCTGAAGATGGAGAAATGGAAGATGCAGCAAATGTAGTTGAGGGATTGATAGGGCAAATTGCAGGGGCTGAAACTTCAACCCTCAATCCATTTTTATTCAGAACTTTCTGGCTAGGTGTAGAAAGCCGTTGGCCGGCAGGTGGAGATTATGGTGTACTTTTGGTTAGACTACTCAATGATGGAAGAAGGCCATTACCACCGATGAGGATGAAAGCACCTGCACCAAGAGGCTGGGTTTCAGAACCAGAATGGATCGACTTACCAAATCTACCTCCTGGCGGTTTTGTACATTTGAGATTCCACCTGACTCCAGCAGTTCCAATCGGACTTGATACGCCGCCAGTTGCTAGACGACTTTCAGTGATGACAGCATATGAAGTGCGCCAAGGTGACATCACTTGTGTAGTGAGAGTTAGGAACAAGAGTATGGAAGTTCACAGAGACATTCTAGTTCGGCCTTGGGTTCCTTCAAGTTTTACTTGCGAAACCATTCCACTCATCAAGAGTTTAGCACCTGATGATATTGCTGCATTTCGCATTCCATTGAACATTGCATTCGACGGAGGTCCTGATGCATAGTGAATAAAACTCCAGTCGCCTCGGGTAAAATCGGCATTTGTCGGTATAACGCTCATATAGGTGATGTCTTTAGGAGAGGATGAAAAGGTGAAGGACAATGAACAGAACTGAAAAAAGCCAAGGAACGAACGAAGATGCCTCAATCGGTATAGGTGCGATGATTGTATTCATTGCGCTGATTCTGGTTGCGGCCGTAGCATCTGCTGTGATCATACAAACGGCAGAGAATTTGCAGCAGACTGCGCAGCAGACTGGTGCCGATACAGAAGCAGAACAAGGTACAAAAATTATTTTGTTAAGTGCGATTATCTCGGACTCAGCCAACGATCTAGTAGTCATTACTTTTGAATTAGGTGCGGGAGGCGAAACAATCCCAGAAGCTTCGGTGTCCTGGCTGATTACCGGCGATGGCGGTGTAACTCTAACAATGGATTCGGGCGATTTCACAGCTGCCACTAACTTAGGTGGGGCAGGCGCTCCTACGACCTTTGTACCAGGTATTGCCTATGAGTATCCGCTAGACATGACCCAAACCGTATTAGCAATTAGTTCAGAATATTCATTAACAGTTGCAGTCAATGGCGGAGGAATCACCTATGAGACTCTTTCAACAGGACTTTCAATTGCAGATGGGCAGAAGGTGATTTAAATGTACAAAGAAATTAGAGACGACGATTCAGCTTCAATCGGAATAGGTGCTATGATTGTTTTCATCGCATTAATTCTTGTTGCAGCGGTAGCATCCGCAGTTATTATTCAGACTGCCGAAAACTTACAGCAAAATGCTCAAGCAACAGGTGATGACACCCAGGCAGAGATTGCTGGAAAGGTACAAGTTCATGCGGCATTCGCAAATGATGCAATGGGCGGTTGGGACTTGGTGTTCTCATTAGCCCCGGGCAGTGGAAGCATTTTAGATACTGCGATTTCATACCAAATATTCTGTATATATGACAACGCAGGTGCATCAACCTTTGGCCAAGATACAGGAACTTTCGATAGTGAGGCAATCTCTTTATTATCAGCCCACACAACTGGCACTGAAGGCGGATTTTCAACTGCTGGAACGGGTACTGGCGCTGCAATAGCTTCAGGAACAAAATATGTGTTGCCTATGGGTGTAGCTGCGGCTTTCGCTGATTGCACACCTGCTGCAGTGAACACCGGCTGGGCCGCAGGCGCTAATGATGGGGCTATCGAGTTATACATCCACGTAGCAGGTGGCGGCTCTACGCACGAAACCTTGGATGCTAGCGGTTCCCTCGCTGAAGGTGACAAACTCTGAAGGTCTCTTTGGAAGACTCTCCTTTTGGGGGAACTTCCAAGGGGGTGAGTTGCCATGGCTTGGCCATTAGGCTTAGGCGGTCGCAACCGGAAGCAGTCAAAGGATTCAGCAGAGGATGACATTAGTCTCCAACGATTGGAAGCAATGACAAATGTAGGTTATGAGGAAGTTCCGCTCCCTGACGAGGGTGAACTCTCGGAGGAGGAGGCGTGGACTATCTCGCCAACAAGTGCAACGGTGAGGATCGGCTCTCAGATTGCTTCAGCAGCGGCTGAACCATCCTCTTCGGGGGCTGGGGCCAATGTTGTTGCCAGCATTGATACAAAAGGTCTCGAAAGAATGATGTCATCACGGTTAGACATGGTTGAGGATACAATCCGCTCCATGTCCTACCAATTGACTGACGCCATCGCTTCAAGACCAACTGAGATAGTAGAGGTTGTTTCTACAGAATCTGCTGACGCGGATGATGTGGACGATTCTTCGACTCCTGAATCGGATTCAGGTGATAGATTGATTACAGCAGTTGGCCAAGTCCTTCCGGCCGGTGCTGTTGCTTCTTCACCTGTTGTTGATGAAGGGAGCCTTATGGAATTGTATGAAGCCCAAGCTTTAGCAGTCAATCCGTTTTTACTAACTCCAGATATAATTTCTGAAGTCAGTAGGTCTGTTGACGTTGGTTCTCAAACAATCGCTGCTTTGCTGCTTGACCAGATGACCGGTATGGCAGCAACATCCTTTTTACAGAAGGCAGTCCAATCTGGAATGCTAACTGAGGATGAATATAATGAAGTAATTTCGATAGTTCATCTCGCTTTACCTGGTGATCCCGAGTCTGCTCTTGAAGATAGACTGGCCAACAAGGACTTGCTCTCGCTCTCTTCGCTGATAGCCGCATGGAGGGCAAAGGCGCAACCTGAGCCCTCGATGGAGGGGTGAGATGGGTGCTTCGGTCGGTATTGGAGCTCTAATAGTAGGGACTTCATTACTAACAATATTTGCTTTAGCAAGCGCTGCTATCGACCTACAGGTTGATGAGGCACTTGAGAGAATTGAAGAAACTGGAGATAATTCAGTTCCTTCTTTCACTGTTGATGATGCTAGCAATGATGTCACTGCTGTGGCAGAAGTAACATTTGCTTCTGGCACAGGTTCAGGGTATGCAGTTGATGATATCATTAGTTCAGGTTCCGTAGACTCCCTTTCTTTCGTTTCTGGTGGGACAGGTTATTCAGATTCTACCAACCTTGTTTGGTCTGGAGGTGGTTGTTCACCCAACCCTACTGGCACCTATACGGTATCAACTGAGGAATTTGAATTCACAGCCTTAGCAGCAAATAGTCTTGATGGCAAGTATTTCACCTATAGTTCACCATCAACTGATTACTATGTCTGGTTCAACGTTGACAGCGATGATGCTGATCCAAACCCTGGAGGTACTGGTATAGAGGTTGACTTGTCCAGTGGACAGAGTGTCAGTTCCACGGCCACCAGCATCGCCAATGAAATCGATGACCTCGGTTCAGCTGTAGATTCTGGCTTAGGAGATACTAGGACAATAACATTGGATGCTGCAGGCGCTGCAACAAATGTTGCTGCAGGAACTTCTGGATTTACAGTTTCAATGACTGATGATGGAGGAGTAATGCTTACTGCTGCATTGACTACTGGAGGAAACGGCTGTACTGGAACTCCAACAGTGGATGGAGATGGCGGGGCAGATTCTTCTTTGACCTTAGTCATGCATTCTTCTTTTGGATTTAGTGCCAAGGTCAAGACGGTTGACGGCAGTGGTGGAATAACTGCGGTTGAGATGGTTAGTGCTGGACAGGGGCACACTTCCACACCCAACATCTTTGCCGCCACTGGAAGTGGTGGTAGTGGTGCATCTATCACTGCTGTTCTTGATAATGTTCTAACATGGAATATGACAAATAGCGGTCAAGAGACTCTGAAATTCACTCATATTTGGTTCGCCCTTGATGGAGGTGACCCTGAGCAACTTTCAACTTCAACATACACAATTTGGGATTTTCCAAAACATGACTATCTATTCCCTGGTGAAACTGTCATGGTTTCTTATGATTTGAATTCAGCAACACCTTCAGTGATAGCAGCCTCATGTATGGGCGGGCAATCCTCTAAAGCAGTGACACAGAATGGTTGAGGTGAGATAATGGCAGATGGTGGAGCGACTTCGATGATAATGTTGGTAACGGCATTGATTATTTCTAGCATCTCAAGCGTAGTTTTGATTAATTCTTGGGCTGGTATTGCTGATGTGATGGATGACCAAGGCCGTAAGGCAGAGGCTGATTCGGCGACTGACGTTTCTTTGGCTGGTGACACCATGAATGTGGATTATGTTATTGGAACACAAACGATAACTCTTTATTTCCAAAATTCTGGTACCACTACTTTGGACAGTGAGGATGCTAATATGGCGGTTTACGTTGCAGGTGAGGCAGTAACAATTGGATCGACGACGGTTGTTTCAGGAGCCGCTGAATGGTACGAAGGTGAGTTATTGAAGGTGGTTGGTGTGCATGCAGGAACTGCCCATGCTGATGATGATGAGGTCATTATTTCGTTAACGGTTAGAAGCCTTCCAGTCAATGGAATGATAGGTGGCGACACTTTGAATGAGGTTGTCCGTTTGGACGTATGAGGTTGATTTAGATGGCAGCAATACCGATTGAGGATGGCTTTTCCTTCGAAATTGATCAGGATAGCCTTTCTGACACCATGGGGGCTAAGATTCCAAACCGTTCTATTGGGATTCTTGCAGGTACTATCGGTGCTGGGAAATCACTTATTTCTCAGCGCTTAATTCTTGGACTATTAGAGAATGAGGCAAAGGTGGTAGTAGTCACTACTGAATTGACTACACGCGGTTGGATTGAGCAAATGTATTCCATTGGCTACAACATTGTTGATTACATTACAAATGGGACATTATTGGTCCTCTCGCGTTATGGTACTATGGCAGAACCTGTTCAAGACGTTAGTCTCGCTGATGTTCTGGAGTCCAAAGCAATGAGTGAGGCAGACATCGTCTTCATTGATTCGGCTTCAAGTATAATGCCAGATGTTATGGATTCAGCCGAACGATTTGAGATGTTGGACATGCTGCGTCGCTTTACCGCTGAGAATCGCACTATTATTTTAGGAATTGATGAAGATGAAATCGATCAGAAAACTGCTCGGGCTTTCAAGTCCGCTTCTGAAATATTGATTGATTTATCAGCATCACTCGTCGGTGGGGCATTAAAACGTCAGATCAAAGTGACAAGATTCCTTCGTGCTGCAGGCCCGCTGCAGACTACTATTGGATGGAGAGTTGAGCCGTCCATGGGATTCATTGTCGATATTACTGCAGTCAGTTGAGGAGGAATGCAAGATGATGCCGCCAGATGAAATGCCCGAGATAGAACCGGGTGATCTCGAAGGATTACTTCATGCCTATCCACATGTCCGCGAATGGGTAAATGACTTTGAAGCAAGGTATGGGATAAGGCCAATTTACTATGGTCCATTAGACAGAGATGCAAAGAAAGTAGAACCAATGAATCTAATTTATGTTACCAAACCACCGATTTTTGTTCACATTTACATGCCTCCACTCGATGAGGAGGGTGGTGGCCAAACTTTGTGGTTCGGACTTGAACCTCAATTAACTGAAGAAGATGAATTACATCGCCGTCAACTTGTCGATACTTTACTTCTGGAAGCCCCATCCGCTGCATCATTCACTACAGATAGCGAATTCGAAAACATCCTGTCAGGGATGATTGATAGATTCACAGTTTTACACGAAGACGCCCCTGCAGTTACCCGTCAAGGTAAGGGTTGGGAACTTGTGGGAATGGCGGACAACCGTATCCGCGTAGATAGAGAACAAAGAGAAAGGCTTCGTTACATTATCACTCGTGACTTGGTGCGAAATGGTCCTCTTGAGACTTTACTTTCGGATGAGATGCTTGAAGATATTCACACCATCGGCCTCAAGCACGTTCACATGGACCACAAGGTATTCGGAATGGTTACTTCCAATATTCGTTTCCGAGATAGGGAGATACTTGGACGATACTTGCGTTCGATGTCTGAAAGAATTGGCCGACCAGTATCTGATAACAAACCGATTGTCGATGGTTCACTCCTCGATGGTAGCCGTATCAATATTATTTATTCAGATGACGTTTCAACGCTCGGCCCGTCATTCACCATCCGTAAATTCGCTGAGGAGACAATCTCCATTACACAACTGGTTGCTTGGGGAACACTCGATTCAGCTTTGGCTGCCTACATTTGGATTTGCCTTGAATATGGAATGTCAGTCATGGTGTCCGGAGAAACGGCATCTGGGAAGACTACCACACTGAATGCGATTCTTCCATTCATCGATCACAATGTCAAGATCTACTCCGCAGAGGATACTGCTGAAGTTAAGGTTCGACACAAAGTTTGGCAACGCTTAGTTACTCGCGCTTCCAAGAATGAAGATGCTCGTGTCGAGATGTTCGACCTGCTAAAGGCAGCCCTTAGAAGTAGGCCAAGATACATTATCATCGGGGAAATAAGAGGTGTAGAAGGTGCAACTGCATTCCAAGCAATGCAGACTGGGCACCCTGTTATTGCTACTTTCCACGCATCCTCAATCGTTAAGATGATTCAGAGATTTACTGGAGACCCAATCAATGTTCCGATGCGTTTCTTCGATAACTTGAACTTCGCAATTTTCCAAGAAGTAGTGGAGGCTCCAGGGGGAGGGATTGCCAGAAGAATCACTGGAATAGACGAAATTATTGGCTACAATAAACATAGTGATGGAGTATTAACTCGTGGAATGTTCGAATGGGACCCAGTTAGAGACAAACATTATTTCCGTGGAATGTTCCAATCACATTTACTTGAAAACAAAATTGCTCCTGCAGCAGGTTTTGCTAATAAACGTGATATTTACGATGAAATGATGAAGCGTTCCGAGGCTATCCAGCGTATGGTTGCCCGCAAATTAGTACATTACGACGATGTTTTCGACCTCCTTGGAGTCTACTATAATCGGGGCTGGGATGCTTTTTCAGAAAGTGTCGATAGTTGGGTTGCAGTATCTACCGAATGAAAATTATGAGGTGATTACATGAAGCGTATGCCGATATGGGAAATCGCCATTCGCAGATTGGAAATGCCAACCTCTAGATTTCTAATATTCTATGTTGGCTCAGCAGCAGCGGCTGGATTTATTACAGCGGCCTTGATGATGATTCTTGCTCCCAGTTTATTTTTTGGACCGGTTGGATTTATTCTGTTAATCCTTCTGCCTCTTTTGACTGGTGGTGCAGCAATTCTTTACCCAGTCCTTGAAGTTCAGCGCTCAGCAATTCAAATTGAAAAAGAAATGCATATGTTCATAACAAGGATGGGTATTCTTTCGCTTGGAGAGATTGGCGCTCAGAGTATTTTCGATATTCTACGCCAAATGACTGACTATGGAGAATTGGCAGCAGAAGTTCAACGCATTGAAACGCTGGTCGATAAATGGCATACTAGTCTTCCTGAGGCAGCACGAATTGTCGGTCAGCAAAGTCCAAGTCCACTTTGGTCAGATTTCCTAGACCGCATGTCTTTCAGCATCGAAGCGGGTCAGAGAATTGATGAATTCATGCGCTCAGAGCAAGAGACCATCGCTGAGAAATATAACACACTTTACGATACGCGTTTAGAAAAAGTAGATTCCCTAAAAGAAATCTATGTAGCATTGGTGTCTGCGGGTTTGTTTGGTTTGGTTATTGCAGGAATCCATTTGGTGCTGTTTGAAACAGGTACACCTGGCAGTGACCTCTATACCATCTTAGGCAGGATGCGTTGGTTAATTTTGGCATCAATGCTCTTCATCATATTACAAATAGGAGCAATTTTCTCATTTAGATCTGCGATTCCAGATGATTTGATGTTTGCCCGCGATGAAATGGTAACCCCCTATCGGCGTCTATTTTTGCAAACTTGGATAGTTTCTGGATTCGTCAGCGCCATTTTATTGGTAGTATCAATAGTTGTGGTAGTTTTGTATATTGATGTTTTAGTTGGTGAATGGGATAAATACGGTTTGATTTTGGTAGCAGTACCATTCACCCCATTGTTAATCCCTGCATTTTTACAAAGAAGAGAAGAAACTCAAGTTAATCGACGAGACGATTCATATCCTGGTTTCATTCGTGCCTTAGGTGGTACGGCTCAAGCACGTTCAGCAGAACCTGCAACCACGATTAGAGCCTTACGAGGAATTGATTTCGGTTTACTTGACTTTGCCATTGAAAGATTAGAGAAAAGGCTGTCAACAAGAATAGATTCTGAGCGCGCATGGGATTACTTTTCTTCTGAAACTAATTCTGATATTATCACTAGGTACAATCGAATTTACATTGAAGGTGCTCAGTCAAGCGGTCTTCCCGCTTCTACTGCTGACATGGTAAGTAAATCTGTAACAAGTCAACTTTCCCTACGCAGAAGGAAGGCCCTGTCGGCAGGTACAATGTTTGGAACAGCAATAGGATTACTCATCGCCACCGTTGCTAGTCTCAATGTTACAATTTCAATTATCAAGCAACTTGGAGGTACAATTTCTGGTGTGGCTTCGGGTTTAGGCTCAACAGATCTTGATTCAATAGCCTCAGGGGGAGCAGGTTTTGGTCTCCCTGCTCTGGAAAACAATGCTGTAATTGATGAGAACATTCAAGCATTTAAGGTAACGATTTCAATCCTCATCGTTCTCAAAATCATCGCTCTTGGTGCTATTTCAACCCGTCTTCGCGGGGGTGGGATAACTTCTGCTGTTGGACAAATGGTACAGATGACATGGTTAGCAGCTATTACCAGTCTTTTAGTTGCAATAATGATGGATGCCGCCATGGGTGTTTTCACAATGACTGCTTAAGCCATCAAGTAATCCAATTGCAAATAGGACATTCATCGATGTCGTGATTTCTTGCAGGGCAATATTCTCGCCCAAAGAAAATTATCTGTAGGTGTCTGCGTATCCATGAATCCTTTGGGAATACAGCCTTCAAGTCCTTTTCAGTTTGTGTGACATTTTTTGCTTTTGATAATCCCCATCTACCCGCTAAGCGATGAATATGAGTGTCGACAGGAAAAGTTGGAATATCGAATGCTTGGGCTAATACTACTGAGGCAGTTTTGTGCCCAACTCCTGCTAAGGCTTCCAATTCCTCCATATCACAAGGGACTTGCCCTTCATGTTTCTCGAGCAATTGTATGGCCATTCTATGGATATTTTTGGCCTTGGTTGGAGCAAGGCCAATTTGACGAATACATTCTTGAATAGTTGATACATCAAGGCCAGCCATCTTTTCAGGAGTATTAGCGAGCCCAAATAAAGCCGGAGTAATCTCATTCACTTTCTTATCAGTAGATTGGGCTGAAAGTAGTACTGCCACCAACAATGTATATGGATCTTGATGCTCAAGTGGAGATGGAGTTTGAGGATATAATTCATCAAGAAGTTCTCCAATGATGTCGGCCTTCTCTTGCCTTTTCATCGCTAAGCCTCATGCATCAGCGGTGATGGAGTATTCTTCACCGGTTTTCCAGCCCAGCCACAAGCCAAGAGCAACTCCGCCAAATGGTACCAGATTACAAGGCAACCAAACAGCAATCGCCGAATTATCCATCGATGAGCCCATCACCCACCAAATAATCAAGCCAAGAATTGTGGCTGGAAAGAATGCAAAACCTCCGAACATCAAGGCTCTGAGGGTGCGCATGAACAGAGCGTTGCGCCAGATGGTCATCAACTTTCAGTTAGCAAGTTGTTGCAACAAATCACTAGCAGACAAGGAATTAAGAACATTTTCAGCCTCTAACCAACCCTTGCGAGCAATGTCCACCCCATAGCGAATATCTGTCAGTCCTCGCAGGTCATGAGCATCGGGGTTTATCGAAACTGGAACTCCTAATTCCTTGGCACGTTTACACAAACGCCAGTCTAAATCCAGACGGTATGGAGAAGCATTCAGTTCAACAACTTTGTTGGCTTCCATTTCAGACATTGCTTGCAGCACTGCATTCATGTCCACTTCATAGCCATCTCTACCTTGTAAAATCCGTCCAGTTGGATGACCTAATACTGTGGCAGAAGGATGTTCCATAACTTGAATTAATTCCTCAGTATTTGTAGATTCATCGCGGTTTTTCCACTTGGGAATTGCGTGTACACTAGCAACGACATAATCCAAAGAAGATAGAACATCATCAGAATAGTCAAGTTTTCCACCTTCTAAAATATCTGATTCCGTACCATGGATAATTGTAAAATCCGAAAATTCATCATTATAGGATTTGATGACTTTGCCTTGTTTTAGCAAATCTTCAGCCTCTAAGCCGTGAGCGATTTTTAGACTCTGAGAATGGTCAGCAATACCCAGCCATTCCCAACCCAACTTTCTGGCAGCATCAACCATTTCTTCTAGCGTAGCCTCGCCGTCTGAAAGGGTTGTATGATTATGGAGACTTCCCTTAACGTCTTTCAATTCCAACAATTCAGGCAATTGCAGAACCTCCATCTCCCCCATATCCTCACGCAATTCTGGAACCACGTAATCCATCTCTAAATGACGGTAGATATCTGCTTCAGTCTGGGCAGGAAGGCTGAATTTAGCGGCTTCCATCCCCTTTAATTCTCCAGCCAAGTCAACCGGAATTAGCCCAAATTCATTCAACTTTAGACCTCGGTCAATTGCCCGTTGACGTAGTCTAACATTGTGCTCTTTTGAGCCGGTGAAATATGCCAAGGTAAAAGCAAATACTTCTGGGGGGACCAAGCGAATTTGAGCATCTATTGTTCCACTTGCCTCAAGTTGTTGATAATCGGCACCACCAATCGCATCCAAAACATTTTCATCTATATTTCCAAGTGAAAATTCTTCATCAAACAAACTCGCTTCAAGAATTAGACTGATTTTTGAATCACCTGCTCCTTTTACATCAGCAATCCCAGGTAAACTAAGAATCTCCTTGGACACCTTTTCATGATTAACAGGTAATGCCGAGACAACCAAATCAAGGTCCCCAATTGTTTCTTTTCGACGTCGAGTAGAACCAGCCAACTGGGCCTTGATTACACCATCTATTTGAGAAATTCGTGCTTCAAATGCTTCACCATATGCCAAACCTACATTGAGTCTTCGGCGTGCTCTGAATCGGCTCAGCAATTCTATTCCATCCGACATTCTCTGTTGTGATTTCTCGCCTAACCCCTTGAGCGGAGCAACATCTCCAGCCTCACAAGCGCTCTTCAAAGCGGCGACGCTATCAACGCCCAATTCTTCATAGAGCATTTTTATTCTCTTTGGCCCAAGTCCAGGGATTGCCAGCATCTCGATTAAACCAGCAGGAGTTTCATCATGTAATGCTAGCCAATCACCGGCCCAACGCCCCTCTTCAACTGCTTGAATAATGGCGCTTCCTAGGCCTTTTCCAATTCCTTTTAAGTCCATTAAGCGACCACTTGCTACTAATTCTCCAATGTCATCAGAAAGTCCTGAAATTAGCCGTGAAGCATTTTGATATGAGCGAATACGGAATGGATTTGCTCCTTTTAATTCTAATAATACACCTACTTGGTGGAGTGCAGCAGAAATCTGTGAGCGTGAAAAATAGGGTGGACCGATTGGTCTGGGACGCGGCAACGACCATGCTCCTGACTTTACCAAATCATCCCCTCAGGCGTTGCTGGGTGTTGACCCTTCAATAATCATGTCATTCCGCCAATGTCATGGTCGGAGTAGAGTTGCTGGAGAGCATCGCTCATATTTTCTGCGGATTATCGCTCTTTGGCTTCATGTTTATCGCTACTGCATCCCGTTCTGAGAAGTTAGAATCATTTGTTCAGTGGGTAGTTGTATCTTGCAGTTTATGTGCTGCAATTATGCTGTTTTGGTTGTGGGGTGCTGGAGGCACTATTTGGGGTTCAGAAGGAATGCTTAGACCTCTTGCAGTTCTTTGTATTCTCATCGCCTTAGCGGCCCGTTTGAATCTCAAAGGCAAGCAACTTTCCCAAGGAATGAACCCCCATCAAATAATGAAAGAAAACCGTCAAGAAGAAGAATGATTTGAGAAGCTTAATTCATTCCGAATCCGAATCTTCATCAGCCATTTTCTGGTCGATAAATTGACGCATGAACTCTGGCAATTCACCATTAACAAAAACCACATCCTCGACAGGATCTAATTTCTTCAATGAATAGTAGATTTGCATCGCCGTCATCGGAGTAGATGAACAACCGACACAACCTCCCTCAAGTGATATCATTATTATTCCACCATCGGTATCGATAACATTGACAATACCATCGTGGGCATCGAGAATTTCTTGAACCGGACCGATTTCGGCCAGTACTTCTTCGGTGGTGATTACCATCTTTCCCACGTTACCGCCCACGGCCCTCCCATTTCAACCGTCGCTCCCATACCGCAAACAAGAAGAGGCCTAACAATAGCCTCTTAGTATGGCGGCGAGGCTAGTGATTCTCGACCTCCTGTGCGAAAAAGAGGTATATGGGCCAAAGGGCAATGCTGCTGCCTTGGGGGTTTTTGGTAAAGACGTGGAAGTTCTGGCCTTGACTCCTCAGGCTCCCGAACTTACAGGAGAGGGAGAGTGGGATGGAGTCGCTTTTCAGAGAATCCCAATGCCTACAGATATTTCTTTATTTCTTCAGCAAGGAATTGATGCTCTTGTCATCAGCGGCTCTCGTTCAAACCTTACCCAGCCTGAAGAGTGGATGAGAGGGTGTGCAACATTCGTTCGTCAAGTCGTTGAATATGGTGTGCCAACTCTTGGAATTTGTTTTGGCCATCAACTTCTTGCATATGCATTTGGAGGGCAATTAGAAAGACAATCTGAGAGTTTTAATGATATCAGCAGCATTGAATTATTACGAGAGGATAACTTATTCGAAGGTTGTTTTGAGAGGCCAAAAGTAATTTTCACACATCAAGACCAGGTTGTATCACTTCCTCAAAGGTTGGAATTGCTAGCAAGCGCTATTCATGCACCAATTACGGCTTTTCGCATTCACACAGAAGAGGGGATTCCAATGAAAGCATGGGGGGTGCAATTCCATCCAGAGTCAACACCAGAGATCTGTCGCTATGCTTCATCGGTTGGAGATATGCCATTTGCAGAAGATGATAAGCGAATAGAAGAATTAGCGGGTTCTAAAATATTGCAAAACTTTGCTCGTCTTGCGCTCAATAAAACACCGCGAGTGGTAGTTCTTACCGGTGCTGGAATAAGCGCCGAATCAGGCCTCAAAACTTTCCGTGATAATGACGGCTTATGGGAGAATCATCGCTTAGAAGAAGTTGCAAGTCCTTTTGCTTGGCGAAGGGACCCCGAAATGGTCTGGAGATTTTATCAAGCAAGGCGTAGACAATTACTAGAGGTTGAACCAAATCCTGCGCACTATGCCCTTGCTGAGTTGGAGAATAAAGTCGATTCTTTTACTTTGATTACTCAAAACGTTGATGATTTACACAGCCGAGCAGGTTCAAAAAACATGGTTCAGATGCATGGTCAACTTCGTTTATTACGCTGTGAATCCTGTTCTGAGATATTTGAGAAAATGCAAGACGAGGAGTTGGAGGATGATTTTATCACTTGTCAATGCAAAAAAGGAATCCTTCGCCCCCATATCGTTTGGTTCGGTGAAGAGCCATTGGGTATGATGCGAATCGAAAGGGAGGCTATGGTCGCAGATATTATCATCGTTATTGGCACAAGCGGAGTAGTTTATCCAGCAAATAGTATCCTTCCTATTGCAAAATCCAATGGTGCTTACTGTATTGGGGTCAACCTTGAAGCCCCTGAAAATGTGGAGTTGTTTGATGAATTCCATCAAGGTAAGGCAGGAGAAGTCCTCCCTGAATTAGTTGAGAGTTTGCTTCAAGAATGGTCCTCCTGACAGCGATAGAAGTTATCTCAACCGCATTTATTGTCCATATAAACGGGGGAACTGCTTATCAAAGGTCCTCAGGTCGCCGGAACAACAGGTGAGTACATGCTAGAAAACATTGAATTGGGATATATTGGAATGGGCGTAGGGCTTTTGGGCCTAATTGTAGCATTCATGCTATACAAGAAAGTTAACTCTGTGAAGATTGATAATGAGAGAGTTGCAAAGATTACCGCTGAAATTCAAGAAGGTGCAATGTCCTTCCTTAAGGCAGAATACAGGGTTCTAGCTATCTTCATCGCTGTTGTTGCTGTAGCACTTGCTGTAGGACTTGACTGGCAAACTTCTATTGCTTTCATTATCGGTGCTTTAGCAAGCGGCCTTGCAGGTTTCTCAGGAATGCGTGCGGCTACTTCAGCCAATGGACGCACTGCTATGGCTGCCAAAGAAGGTGGTCAACCTGCTGCTCTCGAAGTATCTTACAATGGTGGAGCAGTTATGGGATTGGCAGTCGGTGGACTTGGTCTCATTGGTGTTTCTTTGATGTATGTCTGGTTCGGTCAAGACTTGGAAAATATCCAGTACATCGCCGGATTCGGTATGGGTGCAAGCAGCATCGCTCTATTCTCTCGTGTTGGTGGTGGAATTTACACCAAGGCAGCCGATGTTGGTGCTGACTTGGTCGGTAAGGTCGAGGCTGGAATACCAGAGGATGACCCACACAACCCCGGTGTCATCGCAGATAACGTTGGAGACAATGTTGGAGATGTTGCTGGAATGGGTGCTGATATCTTCGAATCCTTCGTTGGTTCAATAATTGCAGCAATGGTAATTGCAGCAGCGGACCCAGACCTTGGTCCAAAGTATGTCATGCTACCAATTGTTCTAGGTCTTGTAGGATACTTGGCTTCAATCGTCGGAGTCTTCTCAATGAAGGTCATGAAGGATATGGATGCTGGTGCTGCCCTGCGCAATACCACATTCATCGGCGCAGGTCTGTTTGCAGTCGGCGGATACATGGCTATGGACCTACTTGGATTTGAGAGCAAGAATGCAATGTGGGCTGTTATCTATGGTTCATTGATTGGAATTTTCATTGGATTGGTCACTGAGTATTACACAGGAATAGAGCCAATCTTTGGAATCAAGCCAAAGGCAGTTTCTCATATCGGAGAGATGTCAAAGACCAGCCCAGCAACCAATGCAATTGCTGGATTATCGGTTGGAATGATGTCTGTCTTCCTACCGGTTGTTTTGATTTCAATTGCAATATACCTTGCCGACCACTACATGGGACTTTACGGAATTGCAATGGCGGCAATGGGGATGTTAGCAACCGTTGGTGTCACCATGACAGTTGATGCATATGGCCCAGTGGCCGATAATGCTGGTGGAATTGCAGAGATGAGCGAGTTAGGACCGGAAGTTCGTAAGATTACCGATGGCCTTGACAGCATTGGAAACACCACTGCAGCAATCGGAAAGGGATTCGCAATCGGCAGTGCTGCACTGACCGCTCTGGCTCTATTCGCTGCATACAAATCAGCAGTTATTGAGGAGTGGACTGACAAGAATGCATTCACCATGTCTTTGGATGACCCACTGATTGTTATCGGCCTACTTATTGGTGGAGCACTTCCATTTGTAGTAGCAGCAATGACCATGACCAGTGTCGGAAAGGCTGCTGGGACCATGGTAGAAGAAATTCGCCGCCAATTCGCAATCATGAAATCGACATTAAAGGGCGACAAAGAATTCACTGGAGACTTAGATGACCCAACTACATGGCCTTTGGAAATCGAAGCAGATGGAGTAACATATCCCGATAGTGGTTCTTGTATTGATATCTCAACCAAGGCAGCATTGAGAGAGATGGTGGGTCCGGCAATGGTCGCTATTCTTTCCCCAGTTATCATCGGTCTATCCCTTGGACCTGAGGCGCTTGGTGGAGCATTAGCAGGAGCAACAGTTACCGGTGTTCTAATGGCCCTCTTCATGGCAAATGCTGGTGGCGCTTGGGACAATGCCAAGAAGGCAATCGAGCAAGGCGAAATCGAAGGCGAGGAGAAGGGCGGAGATGCTCACGCTGCTGCTGTTATCGGCGATACAATCGGAGATCCATTCAAGGACACCAGTGGTCCATCACTGAATATTCTCATTAAGTTGATGGCAATCGTCAGTTTGGTTATTGTACCAATCATAGTTTGATTACATATGCTAAAAAGAAGAAGGCTTGTGGCCGCCTTCATGCGTGCAGTTCTACTGCTATTACTTCTGCTCGGCTCCAGCCTTTCAGGTTGCATAGGAGATGATGCTCCTAGTGCAGAAGAAATTAGTGTAGATGAAGAGCCAGGCTGGAAAATTGGAGATTGGTTCCAGTATATTTTCACAACACCTCAATACGGTCAAGACACTACAAGGTTGGTTGTTGCAGACAAAGTTGAATCAGATAATAATTGGATTTTAGCGGTTAACAGTAGGACTGAAGCCCAACGCCATGCCGTTCTAAACCACAACCCATTCTTGGGGCGTCTAACTTTTGATGACCTCAAAGTCTTCGAGAACGGTATTGCACAAAGTGTCTTTAGTTTCCCTATGAACCAAGGAAATACTTGGCAATTCACACTATTTGGGTATTCGTGGAATGCAGAGGTCAGTGAATTAACTGAAGATGGAGCGGTTGTTGAAGCCATCTCATCTGGTGGTGGAGCAATAACCTATACTTTTGATGGAAGGATTGGTTTCCTAACAGAATTTATTTGGGTTGATGGAAGCAGAGTCACAATGTTTGAGATGGAATTAGTCGACCATGGTAGGGACCATACAGGTCAAGTCTGGTTCATCAGGGCAACAGACCTGAAAGATGAAGTCTACGAACAAACAGATGGCGAAATTTCAGACACATTCTTAGATAGTGGACACCCAAGGGAGGGTGATTTTGATTTCTTGGTCTGGTACCTCGATGTAATCATCGATGGTTCAGCTGGCTCTTCAGGTTCTCTAACAGTCAAAGACCACTGGGATGCAACAGCCCTAAGCAGAGCTTGGGGCGCTGATTCTGAAGAGCGCCATGCAATAGGTACGATACCTTCAGTAACTGGTGAATATACGATAACTCTCCACCTTTCTGGTGCTGATTCATATGTGCATTTGCGAATGGCTGGTGGAGTTGAGCAAAGTTGGTCTCTCTGAGGTGATCCCCTGCCTACTTTGGTGATGCTGCATGGAGTGACTGGCAGTGGAGAAATGATTACCCCTCTTGCTCAAAAAATAATCCCAACTGGATGGGATTTATTCTGCCCTAATGCCGAAA
>JAOMAZ010000012.1 GCA_028344335.1 Deltaproteobacteria bacterium
GCGTTCACAGCCTGGGCATTCAATTTCAGTTTTTGGCACATTTACCTTTACTTCGATTTCGCATTGACAAGCACTACATCTTATGTTACAAGGTCTCTTACCAAGTCCAACCACCACTATTTTATTACATTCAGGACAACTTAATTTTTCATCTTCCCAATCTCTCCTAGTTGGTTCATGATCAATCTTCATCCTTGCCCCACAAAGCAAGCAGGATATTTCACCCAACACACTTGGAAGTAGACCTTCGCAACGAGGGCAAGTTAACGATGGAGGCGATATCTTTGATTCCACTGAACGGGTCTCTGATGCAGAATTATCACTTGACATAAAATCGCCTCTTTATCAACGAGAGCGGGATATAACGGCAACCGCTGCTGGAATAAAAGTGAATGGTAAATCAAAATCAAGACCGTTGTCTTGTGCCAATTGTTCTACAGATTTTTTGATAGATATTGTATCTGATGAGTTTCCAGATAGATTTACCATCTTGATGGTGGCTCCTTTTTCTAACATCTCTCGTAAAGAAGGGTCAATATTAGAAACCCAAGCGGGTGTTGCTCCAGAACTAGCAGTCGGAGCAGAAGTTTGCTGTGAAGCTTCAAGACTGACTTGCTGAATACATTTCCACCAACGAGCCCTGCCAACATCTCGATGGTTCTCAATCAAACCAACTTTGACCAGATGATTGAGGTGATGGTAGAGATGGTATCGCTCGACCCCAACTGCCTTACACAACTGAACTGTTGACATCTCAGGCGCTGATGCCAATTGTGAATACAGAGCATGCCTAGTTGGATGAGCAAGAGAAATTCGGATGGGGTCGCCTCGAATCTTCGTCATCGCCATTCCCCGCGACCTGCAAGCCCGCTCATGTATATTTCAAGGCGTCGCAAACCTTCAATCCTTGATAGCCTGAAAATTGCTGATTCATCTAGAGTTATCAAGAGGATTTTTTAGATGCCGCGATTGCCTTGAAAGCATCTGTTGTATCATTCCACAGGTCTTTCCCAAGGTCAAGTAGCATTCTCAACATGCCTTTGTCCCCAGAAAGGCGGGCGCCATTCAAAATAACAAGAATCGCAGAGGCTTCATGCACCAACACCCCAATCCACAATTGATCATTATACTGGGATAAGACTGACCAAACAAGAATCAAAGTAATTAATACAGAAATTAGAATGTTCTGGACAACTATGGTACGGGTTTTCTTTGCCAACCTTAGAAGGTTACCAATCAGACGTGGGTCATCTCCAGGAACCAGAACATCTGCTGCCTCCAAGTTAACTTGTTCTCCACTGCCAATCGCAATCCCCACATCGGAATTTGCTAAGGCCGCTGCATCGTTGAATCCATCTCCTGCCATCATCGTAACATGAGTATTTGAGCGAGAACCAACCCAATTTGCCTTATCATCGGGTGATAAATCACCTCGGCAGGCAGCAGCAGGTAAGCCAACTCTTGGTCCAAATACTTGAGTTGCAGTTGTTAGGTCTCCACTCAAAATTTCGACATTGACTTTCTGATGATGAAGGTCTTTGATGAGTTCCTCCGCCCCTAGCCTGATATCATCGTGAACGAAAACAAAGAGAGCGATTGCATTTCCTGATTTACTCAGTAATGAGGCTCCATGGCCTGCTTCTTTGGCTTCCTCAATGGCGGATAGTAACTCTTTTGGGATTGTAACTCCTTCTGATTGTAGCCAATCTGGACGACCGAAGTAAACCTTTGCCGTACCTTGCTTCGCAATCACGCCGGCTTCTCCATCTTGATGCTCATTAACTTTGACTTCCTGCAAATCAGCGGTATATTCCATCACCACCGCCGCATAGGGGTGAGAAGACCTTGCTTCAATTCCTCGAGCCAATTTGAGGGCCGCAGATTCCTGTCGCCCTTTAGCCATGACAATTTGTTCAAGGCGAGGTTTTCCTGAAGTGAGAGTTCCAGTCTTATCCAAAAGAGCGAGATTGACTTTACCAAGGCGCTCCATTACATCCCCTCCTCGAGCAATAGCGCCGCTTCGAGCTGCATTTGCCAAAGAAGCAGCATGAGGAACGGGTGCTGCCAGCAATAATGCACAAGGACAAGCGACCACCCAAAGCAGCAACATTAATTTCCAATTCTCAACATCACCAGAAAGGAACCAGGCCAAGGGCGCACCTAACAATACAAGTGGAATCCAAAGAGCAGTGAAAACCTCAACTGAACTCTGTAAGCGGGGTGGTTTTTCTCTGAAAGTATGGACATCTTCAATCAATCCACTCAAGCGAGTCTCATCTCCAATCGCAGTAGTTTGAATGATTAATGGTCCTTGCTTCAACACTAAGCCAGCAAGCACTTCATCGCCTCTTTCGACCCTTACTGGGACTGACTCACCGGTCAATGGTGCTCTATCAATCGAACCCATTCCTTCAGTCACTATGCCATCGACAGGGATTATTTCACCACTTCGAACTTCTACTATATCTCCGATTTGCAATAACGATACTGGCATTTCTTCACTCCTACATTGAGGTTTTTTTACCGCAACTGGGGAGAGATCTTGTGAACTTGCCATTTGAAGAATCTTTTTCGGCTTACTTGTTTCCTTAACTTGACGGGCCATTCTTGGTATTCGGTCAAGCCCCCCTTGCATTGCTTCACGAGCACGCACTAATGCAGAGCCTTCCATATGTGCTGTGAAGGCTACCAAAATAATTACCAAAAGCGCCTCGCTCCAAGCCTGAAGTATAGCAGCCCCAATCACTGCTAATGAAGTTAGAACTTGGAAGCCAATCTGACGATTTTTCAAACTGGCGAAGGCCTCGATAAACATTCGATAACCACCCACTAATATTCCCATTATTGCAATGGATGCGGCAAGCCATGCTGATCCTAATGAAGCCATTTCCAATCCCAAAACTACAATGAATGCAGGGATAGCCAAAGCTCCACCTATCAATCTAATCTGATCCGGTCTGAGTTTTTGAGAAGAAGATACTCGCAGTGAAACTTCGTGCCCAATTAAATTTGCAAGCGAGGCGTTTCTTGCCTCAACAATCGAGGGGCTGCAATCAGTTGAAACTTGAACAAGCACAAATCCATCATTATCGATTTGCGCATCAAGAATTCCTGATTGGCGCTTTAGTAATTTGAGTAAACCTCGTTGGTCAACACCAAGGCGAGAAGAAACAGCCTTCGCATTTACTCCAACTAATTCATTCCAGCCAAGATTTGGAGCATGTCCAAGACTAGTTAGAACTGTATTTGCCTCAGAAAGACTTCCTTTGGACAAATCTACCACTAAACGAACGCTGCCTTCAGTGGCAGAAACATTGCATTCAGAAACAACATCAAGTCGATTCAAAGCCTTTGTTGCCTTGAATGCACAATCAGGACAGTCCATTCCACTCAGTGGCCAAGATATCGATTGCTCACCTGCCACAACCAAATCCATCAACATAGAATCAACTGGTGTGGCCTCAATTGTAACTTCGGCAGGTTTTGGAACTTTTTCCGGCTTTGATGTTTTCACCTTTGGAAGCGCTACCTCATCATCAAGATAGAGGTATTTTCCATCGTCGACAGGCTCAGCCATAATCACCGTGGACAAGCAAGCAGTCTTGAACCCAGCGCAAAGGCGACGGTACAATCAAGCGCTACTGCCTTTAGCAACAATCATGGGTCTGCTACCTAATTCACACCAACTTCAAATGTTGGTTATCGATATTGATGGAACACTCACCGATGAAAATAAATTACTTCATACCGGTGCAGTTGAAGCATTACGCAAGTTGGAACAGGCAGGGATTCCTGTTGGGTTAGCAACCGGAAATGTAAGACCAATAACGTGGGGATTGTGGCGCTTTCTTGGCCTAAGTGGGCCAATGATTTGTGAAACAGGAGGGGTTATCTGGGAGCCTGAATTCAATCATCTCGAGGTAATGGCAAATGGAGAAGGGGCAAAATCAGCAGCTAATTGGCTGGCAACAAAAATGGACTTAGATCCTACCGGAATTGAATCAAATGCGTGGAGAGAAAGTGAATGGTGCCTGAAGATAGTTGCTGATGACCAGAGAATGAGAGAATTGCTAGTAGATTCACAATGGCCTGACTTGACGGTGATGCGAACTGGGTTTGCAATTCATCTTGCGGAACCCCAAGTCAACAAAGGAACTGGTCTTCTACACTCTCTCAAGATAAGAGGTATTGAAGCCAAGAATGTGTGTGTTGTTGGAGATGCATCAAATGATGACCCGATGTTTGAGGTTGCTGGACATTCCATCGCAGTAGGTGGTGCATTCGAATCAACCAAGCAGGCGGCTGACGTTATATCGCCTTACTATCGAGCTGACACTTTGGTCCATTTGGTGGATGAATGGCTCAATTGAAAAATCAATTATTTCAGTTGTATTATCCATGGCGTGTCCAAGGCCCAGGTTGACTAAGTGAACGATACCATTTTGCTCCTTGGAAGTCAGTCCATTCATAGCCCTCCTTCTCCAATCCCTTTTCCTCAAGAGGAGGCGCCCAACCAATGAATCCTCTTGCCGCGTCAGAAGAAGTAAATGCAGCAGCATGACCAGGGTGAATCCCCATTTTAGTGATTAGGCAATTAAGAACAGTTTGTTCATCACAACTTTCAATGGGCGTCTCCAAATGGGTTGATGTAAAGGAAATCAACTGGTTATAATTTCTTTTTCGAGATGAAGAAAGTTTTCTGCCTAACCTCCTTTCATGCTCCTTTCTTTGTGTTTCACCACTTTTCCAATGTGTATAGCAATGAGTATGTTCAGGTTTGTAAACATGTTGAGCGCAGGTTTCAGAAGCACATATTGGATTTCCTGAAAGATCGATTGTGTTGGTTGGCCTATATTGAACTGGTTGAGATCTAGCTTGTGGCTTCTTGCCACCAGTCAACCAATCAAAAAAACCCATTTCTTTCACCCGTTTTGGATACGGGGCGCCCCTACCCCGTATCCTACTGAAGTCTTGGTATGCTTGAAGTAATCTTCAACGGTCATCGCTTTCGCTCCCTTTGGGACAAATTACCTAAGACACAGGAAGGTTATAATCTTCACTTGAAATTTGAAATGCGAATACTACAGGATTCAGAACCGGTGAAATCCTCAGACATAGGGTCATCCATCTGCACCAAACCACCAAGGCGTTGAATCAATTCTAAATGCGGATTTGACCAAGGTTCCTTGCAGCGTTCTTTTTCAGAAGGCAATACTCCCAGATATTCAAAATCTTCATCAGAAAAACCATCCTCCCATTTACGGGGAGAAACTCCTGTCCATGAATGACCTAAGCGTTCAAATTGTGAATATGCTAATCCAAGACCGAGTTCCTTCAACCTACGCATCATTTGTTGTTTTTGAAAGGCGAGAGGTACCAACAACAATTCTCTATCACCTGCTTTCCAATGATGGCATGGAGACCAGCCGATTTCATCTAACTCTTCATACAATCGTTGCTTTCTCTTATTACCCCAATGACGTGGAACCCAAGACAATAATGCCGACCTATCTTTAGTACCTGCAACATGAGAACTGGCTTCCATTACTACCCAAGAACCGTGATCAACAACGGTGACTTTTTCTTTCTGGGATGATTTCTTTTTCGCCTTCACCTTTGATGGCCAATATGGCATCTTTACTGCCTTTTTATGACGCGGAATATCCTTTACCCAAGTCCGCAATGGCTTTGCTAAAGTTTCCTTATCGATGATTGTACATATCCAACCAGTCTTTCCATGAAGCGACGCAGGAAGTCGAATAATACGACGAGTATCTGCCGTAACGGTTTCATCTACAGCAAAGCCAGCAGCAAGAACCCGTTGCAATAATTGCGTACGTTCATCTCTAACTTTTTGCTCTCTAAGGCGGGGCTCTTCGATTGCAAACTTCTCTCTATCAAGGTCTTTCAAAACGATGTGAAATCCTTTACTGCCACTATAGGAAATATACTGCAAATTCAAATTCTCATTTTCTTCCAACCAATCTACCAATGAAGAGGTGATTTTTCGAGCCGCTTCAAGGCGACGGTGGCAAAATGGAGTTTGATCGATATCGAAAACTACCAAATGGTCTAGTAAAATCGGAGCGGGTTTGTTTGTTTCACGAATACGGGGTAAGCCGATTGGCTCTAGCCATTCTGCTGTGCCATAATACAAATCGGTAGGTGGCTCGCCTCCAAAGGACTTGAGCAACTGAGAGTGTTTGGAAATGCGTTTTCTATTACTGCTCCAACGTCCGCTACTTTCTCGCCATCTAAATTGGTGGCGGGATGGTTTATTCAACCATGAAAGGTCGATTTTATTTTCACCATACCAGTTATTGAGTTCTTCAATACTAAGAAGTTGAGACATAGAAATCATTCAAGGAATTCCTGAATTGCTTGTCTTGTGATATCTATTACAAGGTCGATTTCTTCAGATGTGATGCCAAAGTGCGGGGTGTATCGAAGCGCATTTTCTCCACCGTGGATTACACCCAGTCCATTCTTTCTGCACCAAACTTCCACTTGGTCGAAACCAACAACCTTCATCTTGTCAGGATCAAGTTCCATGCTCAACAACAATCCTGTTCCTTGGGTCTTCATGACTACTGATGGGAATTCAACTGCAAGAGCCTCTAACTTTCTAAGGAACTCCTCTCCGCGGGAACGGATATTTTGGCGTAATTCTGGCGTGATCTTGTCAAGGACTGCGGCTGCAGTTTCCAAAGCACGCGGATTAGTAGTCATGGTATTACCATAGATTCCTACTACGTATAATTTGGAAGCACGAGGCGATAAGCCAAGTACTGAAAGAGGATACTGCCCTGCATTGAGGGCTTTTGACCAAGTTTCTAAATCAGGGACTTGACAATCTTCGAAGCCGGCATAATCGATTATTGAAAGACAACCTTGAGTGCGGATTCCAGCCTGAATTGAATCAACAAGCAACATTGAACCATGCTCTAATGTTAAACGGCGAGCCTCATCATAAAATTCACGACTGACACATTGTCCTGGATTTCCTTCTCCTTGAACAGGTTCAAGGGCCATCAATTCGATGAAATATCCTTCAGCATCGGCCGCAGCGAAGGCAGCACGTAATGCTTCGATATCATTGGAAGGAACCAAAATAAGGGTATCTCGGTCTCTAAAGGTTGCTAAATTTGCATCATAAGAAGGTAGGCAGGAATGGGATAGTTGAGCAGGACGGTCGGTACGGCCATGAAATGCCTTCTCGATTGCCAGTAGTTTTGTTGGTTTGTCTGCATGACGACCACCTTCTCCAGTCATTCGCATAGAGTTTACATCGGAGATACGGCAAGCAACTGTTACTGATTCTGAACCGCTATTCATGCAGATGAACTTTGAGAATGGGCATGAACCTCGTGCGTGACCAAGTTCTTTACGCAAGCCATCAGCAAGGCGTTTCTGACTAAATGATGGGGTCATTACATTAGCCATTACCCAATTCTTTGACATGGCATTGATTATTTCATCAGGGCCATGGCCGCCACCCAGCATTCCATAGCCACCATTGTCATGCAATACCGCTCCATGAGCAGTTACAACCCAAGGTCCACGTGCTGCTAGAGCCACGTATGGATTGACGGTTTCTGGAGCGTAGAAATTTATGAAATCAGATTGTAATTCTTCAACCAATGTGGCTTCATCAACCTGTGTTGAGGGCAGGCTGTCAAACAAAGAAGATGCTTCTTCAATTGCTCGGACTAGATTATTATCAGAGGTACAGAATTTTGCAATGATATCGTCTGAAAGACCTACTGTCAATTGCTCTCCGCATCGACTTCTCATCGAATGGAGCAGGGCCAAGGATGGTAATAGGGTTGAGACGACCATGACACTGGTGGAGGAGGGCCCATATTCAATATTGTTATCAACCATCTCAACGCTTTCGTGCCATCAAAAACAATGTATCATTGAAAGCCAATATGGTTTCAATCAAGGTTATTGTAATAACATTAAGATTAGAATGGCTTGAGTGAATAGTGATGCAGAGAAAGGGTGGGTTTGATGTACTTCCAATGACAACAGGTTTCCTGAACCACGGTCCTGAAGACAACTCCGTTCAGTCCCACCCGTTAACAGGGCCGTGATTCTCAATCACTATCTAACATAGATTCAATCCAATTGTGTTTTAGGTGATGGGTTTGGCCCCGTAAACAGACTGGTTGGCGTATAGAGCAAATTGCAGCGCGAAAACCTTGGTCTGAAGTGATGAATATGAGCGATTTTCAAAGTCTTGGGTTATCCAAGAAACTCCTCCAAGCGGTCAAGAATGAAGGCTATACCTCTCCCACACCGGTGCAAGAACAATCGATACCTCCGTTACTGGCGGGACGTGATGTTCTCGGAGTTGCCCAAACAGGAACAGGAAAAACTGCTGCCTTTGCATTACCTGTTCTACAAGTTATGAGTCGCTCTCGCCCTCAAGGTAAGAGGTTTATCCGCGCATTGGTACTCTCTCCAACCAGAGAATTGGCCGCACAAATCGATGAGCGCTTTTCTGCATATAGCGAACATCTAGATATCCGCCATCGAGTAATCTTTGGAGGAGTTAGCCAAAACCCCCAGGTTAGGGCATTACAAAGAGGATTGGACATCCTGATAGCAACTCCTGGTCGTTTGTTGGACCTCATCGGACAAGGGCACATCGATATCACCAAGGTGGAGTTCTTTGTTCTTGACGAGGCGGACCGTATGCTCGATATGGGGTTCATTAGAGATATCCAAAAAGTACTGAAATTACTACCACAACGCCGCCAAAACCTCTTGTTCAGCGCTACCATGCCAACTTCAATCTCAAACCTTGCTGGTTCATTTTTGAAAGATGCTGTCATGGTTGATGTCAGCCCAAAGGAATTGACAGTTGAAAAAATAGAACAAAAAATTATGTTCACTCGAAAGTCAGACAAGCGCACCCTATTAGTCAAAATCATCAAAGAAGAAAGAGTTTCGAAAGGACTTATCTTCACTCGAACAAAGCACGGAGCAAATCGCTTGGTTAAGCAACTCGACCAAAGTGGGATTGATGCAGTGGCAATCCACGGCAATAAGAGCCAAGGTGCAAGGACAAAAGCGTTAGCTAGTTTCAAGAAAGGCAATGTTCCAATTCTTGTTGCCACAGATATTGCAAGTAGAGGAATCGATGTTGAAGGAATTACTCATGTTTTCAATTATGATCTTCCAAACGAACCTGAAAGTTATGTTCACAGGATCGGTAGAACTGCTCGTGCTGGGCGCTCAGGGATTGCCTACGCATTTTGCGATGATACAGAATCAGGCTACCTAGTCGGAATTCAACAATTGATTGGAAAAGACATACCAGTTGATGATTCACACCAATTTCACTATGCTGGAGCGATTCCAAAACCTGGACAAAAACCTGGCAAAATCAAGGATGGTAAAGGCGGTGGAAGGCCGAGAAACCGCAACCGGAATAAGTCTAGGCAGGGCCCAAAAAGAGGCGGAAACCAATCAAATCAAGGAAATTCCAATCAAGGTCAGCCACGCAGAAGAAACAACCAATCCCGACAAAAGCGTCAATGAGTTATGTTCGCTTTTAGCATGACAGAAGTAATCACCACAAAAAGGGACTTGCAACCAGATATAATCCAACCAATGTCCCACCAATGATGTTCATTTGGAATATCTTTGGATATTCCTCTTTTGTTCCCCAAGAAAATGTCTTGCGGATCCATACTTTCTGATTGAGCAAGCAATTGGCCACGTACAGCAGAATAACCACACCAACGGAAATACGGATGAAATCTAGTGTAGTCAGGTCCATATTATTCCGGCAACAATCCACTCAATAAATACAGTGGGTACCCTCTCATGATACGCCTATACAGAGGGTGTCGCTAGGGGGTATTGAGAGCAGAATTCATGCTGAATGGCCTTCTAGGGTCAACCATGGGCAAGCAGTTTCGAATCAGTTCGGGCTCAAGAAAGGTGCTGATTGTTTTCGGGCTTATTTCACTGCTGCTGATGAGTACGCTCCTTCACTGGTCTTTACGCACAAATGATGCAGAAATCCATCCGGAACTTGTCTATGATAGAAATACAGTTGTTGATGATGGAACACACAATTCGAATACTGATTTGATTCAATGGAATGGAACATTTTGGATGGTTTACGCCACGTCACCCTTTCATATGGGTTCGTCAGAGTCGGAATTGATAATTCAGAAATCTGCAGATGCTCACGAGTGGGAGATTGTTCATTCTCTCAACCTAGGGGTGAAAGATGTCAGAGATCCAAAGTTTGCCATCATTAACGATACTCTTTTCCTATACGCTCTAGAAAATGAAGGATTGGTGGCAAACCCCTACCGAACAGTATATTCTACCTCAGTTAATGGCATTGAATGGGCAGAATTTTCATCAATTCCGGATACTGAAGGGTGGTTGTTCTGGCGGCCATTCATGAACGAAAGTGGAGATTTGTTCGTTCCGGCTTACTGGCATGAACATGGAAAATCAGCTTTATTCAAATCGACAAATGGTACGCATTGGCAGCAAGTTTCCATTATTCATGAAGAAGGTGGAGTTGATGAAACAGCCTGTGAATTCAGAGGTGATAATTCCATGATATGTACTGTTCGAGTGGAGGGGAAAGCAGACACGATTATCGGTAGGAATTCCGGTGGCACATCCATCGCTGTTGCTCAGGAGCCCTACATACACTGGAATCATACACGGGATGATATTACTCGATTGGATGGGCCAAATCTCTTCAATGTTGGAAATGAAACCTTCGCTATTGGTCGCTATCAACCTGAACAAGACAGTATGTTGTTTCAAATGGGCGGGGTTCTCTCAAAGAAGCGAACGTCCATCTATCTTGTAGAGGAAACTGGTCTGACTTATATTTCCGATTTACCGAGCGCAGGTGATACATCGTATGCAGGAGTAGTGTTCGAAAATGGCACTGTTTACACTTGCTATTATACCAGTGATACTGATTCTGACTATCCTTGGATTATCGGTATGCTCGCATCATCAAACATCGAATTAGTAGAATTAAACGCGACAAGTTTGTTGGATGCTTCCAAATCTCCTCTTTCTTCAGAGAAAAGTTGGCCAGTAGGGGAATATGTTATCCTCATCGTAAACATTGTATTCGATGTCATTATTGTCAAGCGTTTCTGGAGTATCCAATTGCTATCGAATGAAGAAGAATAATTGCTAGTATTTACAAATCTAAATCATTGGGTTGTACAGACAACCGACATATCATTTCCACGAAATCGGAAGGGTTCGCTCAAGCCCCTCAAGACACTTTGGAAGAGTACAATGGGTGTTCAGTCCCCCAGTACAGACGCTACCGTTCCGAAACCCGTCTTTCGGAAGGGTACCCGTTTTATTGCAACATTTATAAACCCGAATAATTGTAAATTAATTAGGGAAATTAGATGGAAGACGAGGTTTGGGATGCAGTGGGCAGCGTACTCATCTTAGTAGCAATTGGCTTGATTATTTTCTTCATCTTTAATCTTGCTAAAAGGCGTCGGAAGAAAAATAATGATGCTTGGAAACAAGCTGCAACAGAACTGGGATTTAATTTCACTCCCACAGGTACACTTGGCAAATATACAATGAGTGGGGTGATAACAGATGGTCTCAAACAACTGAGTTGTACGGTTTGGGCGCATACAGAACATTATGGGCAGACTCATATTACATTCATGAATTATGAAGTGAGTTTTTCCCCGTCAGTCGAACTTGTTTCGAATTCGAATTCGCCGCATTTTCAATCTAAACTCTTAGAGGTAAATAATGTCTTGAAGAAGGTGGAAGTTTCTGGTGATTCTGTCAAAGCCACTCGTGTGCGTGGATTCATTCGCAAATCAGATATTTTAGTTCAAAATGTCAGACTACTGATACAATTGGCTGAGTTGATTATTCCAAACGAATAAGTTGATTCTATCTTTAAGGAGAAAGGGTAGCCCCCTATGTGCCCTTACGAACTATCGATCCAGTTTGGCAGGAGTGCCGGGGGCAGGATTGACATTACCCCCAAAAACGTTGTACTGCGAACTACACATGATGCGTGGTTTTGGTCCTTTTTTTAGTCTATAATCATTAAAAGTCGCTGTTATGTTTTGTTATCAGTTTCATAACATTACACATTTAACGTGTGATAGAGTGTAAAATTAACTTCATTAGTGTGATAGGATTCGGAGATTTATGGCTGGGTTTTTGAAAGATGACGAGAAGAGATGTATTGTCTGTGATGAAATCATCAAGAAGACAGCAAAGAAATGCCGTTGGTGTAAGGAATGGCTCGAAGGAGACAATTGTTCAAATAAGTTCAAAATCTTAACTGCTGAGATGACTCAAGGGAAACATAACTCTCGGGAAGGCATGTCCGACATTCCTTGTGATAATGTCTAACTGAATAATCCACCAACCCAGCGATAAAGCGGGGTAAATGGTCCGGTCATTGGATTCGATACTTGAGGGCCTTTTCCTTTGGCGATACTCTTTGCCACTTCAGGAGTCGCACCTAATGTCATATTCCACAAATTGGAAACTGTATCAGGCAAAACGTAGCAAATAGTCCGTGTAATTTTATTATTTCAAAAATACACATTTTAGCAGGTGCCGGGGGCAGGATTTGAACCTGCGAACCGCTGGGGAGAGGATCTTGAGTCCCCCGGATTTGACCGCTCTCCAACCCCGGCAACAAGCAGTCGTGCCGCCTATCGTTCAAGAAGACTACTCTTCTTCATTGACGATATCAAGACCGGCAGGACGCGGGGGTGCTACCTCTAGAGAAGGCGGGGGTGGAACATCGTCTTCCTCTTCTTCCCACTCTTCCTCAAAGGAATGACGAGGTTTTACCACAAATAGCGCTGCAATTACTAGAATAAAGACTCCGAGGAATCCAAACATCATAGGCGTAGTCATTCCTGAAGAAGTATCATCGATGATTGAATCTCTGACAATCCCCAATGGCACAGGAACGTAGTCCTCCTCATCATCAAAAGAGAGGTATAGTTGCTGGTCGCCCATCATCGCTATCTCGTGCCCAAAACTCTGTGTGAAAGATAAGCCTGAAAGAAGACGAATAGCTTCAGATGATTCGAGTAATACCATCGTTTCATCTTGCATCTGCCAAAGGTTCAGTGTGATATTTCCGCTTAAGGTGCCAGTATTCTGCAATTGCACATCGATATTGGTTATTTCTCCTAACTTTGCAATGCGTGGCGTAACACTGATGTGTACGACTTCAGGTGAAAAGGCGATGTAATCCCAAGCAGGCCGCCTCGGTTCATATTCAGAACCTGCCCCAATCAAGGGGTTTCCTGCAAGGTCTCTGCCTTCTACCCAGATTATTATTTCATCAGAACCACGTAATTCTGCTGTTTCGATTTCCCCACTTAGGTTGAGAATATCATAGTAGATTCCATGGCTGACAAAGTCAACTTCCAATTGACCTTGGGCACCTGTGATTGCCAGACCATTGCGCTGGAAAACCCAATTCAAAATAACATTTTGTTGCGGCATGCCAAAATCATCTTCAATCTTGAATGAAACTTGTAGGCCATCCAAAGAATCTGAACGAACTCGAACTAAAGAAGTTGTAATGAAAGTGATTCGGGGTGAATCATCATCGAGGTTGACCTGAATATCCATATTGTGAATATTGTAATTAGACATGCCGTTTAGTTCTGCAACGATATTTGCACGACCGTTTGGAAAGTTCTTTTCCTCGAAGGAGAAACGGGCAATACCGGGATTTTGACTTCCAAGGTCAACCTTTGTTTCCATTTTGACAAGACTACCCAATACTTTGATTGTAGAATTACTATTGATGGGTAGTGGACCAGTTTTTATTCCAAGACCATAGTATTCAACACTCCATTCGACATCGATGATGTCTCCTAGTTGTAAGTAGAGTTGATTATCTACAAAACTGCCATTTTCTGGAACCAAGTCCTGCCATGATTCGAATACTAATTCCAATTCATCATATAGGCTCCAGTTTAACCAATGCAAGTTTTCCAAGGCTAATCCAAGATCATCTCCGTGGTCTTCAACACGTAATGATGGTGTGTGTGTTTCATCACCCAGTATGGTAATAGAATTCCATGATAATACAAATTCGACAGAAATGGTGTATACGTTTAGACTTCCTTCAACGAATTCGATAATTGGTTTGGAAGCAAAGCAATCTTCATCATAAGAAATTGAATTTGAAGACCATGGGCGGTATTCAATAAAGCAGTTTTCAGAATCTCCAATCAAATCAAAGTAAATCAAGTCGATGCTTTCCACGCCATTGGCATTTTGTAAATCAAAGGTGAAATGATGAGGGTATGCTGGAAGTAAATTTCCAGAAATACTGTCCAAAGAAACTGAAGTTACTTCGATTGTAGTTTCTGCGGCTGGCATTAAAAACATGGTGGCAAGGTCGGTTTCCAATCCCGCAGAACCGCCTGCTTGTAGGGCTAATCCGGCAAGGTCATTTGCTTCAACATAAAGACTAATTCTGCTATTAGCGAGCGCCCTTACAATTGGAGAAACATTGATGAAGGGAAATTCAATCATCTCAGAATTTCCAAAATTCAACTGCACCGTGATATTCTGATATTCTTCTAATTGTGCCTCATTATCAAGATTTAGATCATCAGAAGCCGCACGCCAATAGAATAAAGTCAATTCATCACCGAGGAAAAACTCATCTTCAACTAATAATCCTAGGGCAAGTGGGATGCTCTGGTCCCAAATATGACCGTCAGCAGGTTGGTCTTCACCGGTAGTTAAGGCGTAAAGAGTGCCAAGCGTTGGGCCCTTTGTATCATGAATAAATTTAGTGCCATTCAATGCAGTTGTTGCATCTTCTACTATCCCTGATGGTAATCCATTTGGGCCAGCATGTTTGAGGTGACTACTCAAATTAACAAGTTGGCCATCTACAAGTCCAGATTGTGGAAGATTGATTGTTGTGCCCCAATTTCCTTCAACTACTTCGATTGAATATTGTTGAGTAAAATTTCCTTGATTCATCAAAACCTCTACTTCGGCTCCATCGACCCAAGAATCAACAGAACCTTGGAATCGCATCTGACCTGAAATATCGATAGATGAAGATGCCATGACTGGCCATGGGTAATGTGAATCAAGTGGGTCTGCAATATCCCTACCATACTGGTCGGTAATTTCCAAGTTGATTATCTCAAGGTCATTTTCAACCGCATTTCCGGCTGTTAGGCCGACCGTCTTGACGGCTGGACCGAGTTGATTTCCTGCAGTATCATGTGCTTCAGTCATGAAGTGGATGATTGGTTGGTCATCCCATAGCCATCTAGTCGAGAATACCCAATCGATTCTCCATTTATTACCGATTTGGGTGATGGTTGTATTCGCCATGTCCCAATCAACTAGGCCTTGGCCACGCGGTTGGGCGAAGCCTGTATTGCTATTATGTGGATTTGTCAGGCTGAGGATAACTGCTGCTTCATCGGGGTCTCGGCTTGGGCTCATCCGTAGGTCATAAGAAACAAAGGTCTCGGAATCATAATGTTCATGGGTGGTGCTAACAGTGTATTTGCTTCCATCAGGAACCATTGCTTCAGGTGCTGAAATCACGTCATTCTGAATTAGATAATACCATTCAATGGCGCCATCGAGGCTAACACTGCCTCTGTCAGCACTGAAGTTCACTGGAATGTCGATGATGCTGTTATTCTGTTCGATGGACCATTGTTGCATCTTTGAAGATAATTCATCTGTGTATAGACTAACATTCTGTACCAAGTCATAGACGAACATTAGGCGATGGATTTCGATGCGCCAGTGGCCGCTTACATTGTAGAAGAAATTGTATTCTTGAAAAGTTGTGGCTTGGGGAAGGGAGAGATTGACAGTATCGCCGTTCATATGTATACTACCCCACCAGTTGATTCCTGATATGGGCCCACCGCCATGGCCGGCGCCCTGTCCCGAACCATCTACCTCAAAAGTTGCTGATGAAATTTCCGAACTACTTCCGAGGTGGGTGAATAAATATGAGTTGGAAAACGAAGATACTATCGCAGATTTGGGTATCAGCATTGTCAATTTTAAAGAGGTATTTGTCAGTTCAAAGGTAGCAGTTTGCGAATTTAGATTCAGGCGCTGGGTTTGGTTTTCTGAAGTAATATCTGCATGAGTCATGTAAGTTTGGAATCCATATTTCCCAATATGGGGTATTCTGCTAGGCCAAGCCCATTCTTCTGTAGTGTCGTTTCCAACATCTATTGAGGGATTATCAGCGAAGCCAACAAACCTTGAGCGTACATCGAATGACTTAATCCATCCATTATTCAACAAGGTAACTCCAAAATGAATGGACCCCGTTCCTTCTCCTCTATCAACGTGAATAATAGTTGGAGAATTAATTAATTGAGAATTAATGTATACCGATGAACAATCACATCTAATCTCATATTCTTGAATTGGTCTATTTTCCTGAAAAGAATATCCAGCAAAAATGGCATTTGAACCTGATGCTTGCCACCTGTCATTAGTTTCATCCCACTGGACTTCATCTGTTGGACCGGCGGTGAAAAACCAATTATCCCCAATCGACTCCTTAGTTAGATGCACATCCGCTCCCAAAGTAACCTTGTCAATTATCGGAGTCTTGTAGGGGTCACTTGTATTGAGATTAATTCTAACCTTGATACTTGGATATTTTGTCCAGTTTAGAGATTGTAAATTCAAAGGAAGGCTCTGATTCTCCAGAATTATCGCGCCAGTTGATGAAAGCACCGAAGCACTAACCCCTGTGCCTGAAGGAATCACGCCGCGCACATCGAGTAGCCCATATCCGAAATCATCTGCTTCGATCAATGGGCTTGTCCAATTTCCTGAACTTTCAAAGTAGTCTACTTCTAGGCCAACATCATCGATATACCAACCCCATTCTTCCAGGTATTGGTCAGAAAAGAAGGAAAATCTGAACTTGACATCTTGGCCAGCTAGATATGAGACATCGGCTCTTTCGGTGTTAAATGGGTGAGTATTGAAACAACCAGATGGGACATTAGAACCATCGAATATGCCTTTCATGTAAAGTGGGGATTGCGGATTTACGGTTGAATTGGTATCGTAAAAACCACTAATGTTTTGACCAAAATGCGACCATGTAGTGCCTTCATCTGTTGATAGATAGACAGCCCCTCCATCCCAATTTAGTTCTGTACACATCCAATTTGCAAAGGTTAAGCGGGCGGTTGCATTTTCTGGAATATGCATTGATGGTGTAATTAGATGAGTCCACATATTTGCTACATATTTGCTCCCAAGTTCTGTACCCGCTCCGATTTGCCCACTAGTGAATCCCGGCATCGGACCTACTCCTGAATATTGGCCAAAAGTCCAACCACGTGTCCCAGTTTCTACTTCGATTTCCCAATCTTTTGGCCAGAGTGGTGAATCCTCAAATCCATAGGCACTGAAGGTTGGCCCATTGTGCCCATAATTTGTGACATGTTGCCATTGATGAGAATTATTGTTAAGTGAAGTTGGGGTGATACTGTTATTGCTTGTGAAATTATCTAATAGTTTCCATTGATGCCCATTCTGAAGGCGATTTGAATGTAAGATGACATCGTCGATGAAGATTCCTTCCCAGCCGCTTATCCCATAGCCTCCGTTTACTTGGCTATCGGTTTGAATGCGAAGTCTAAACCATACTTGACTATTATTTGCAAAACCGAGTAGAACTGGGATGATTATCCGCTTGAAGCCATTTGATTCAGCGTAATACCAGATTCCATCTATCATGATGCCATTTCCAGGAATTCCAGGTGGGGCGTATAGCAATGTCCAGTTTGTACCGTCAAGGCTTCCTTCGATGATAAGATTGTCATTTGCGTTTCCTTCTAGGTCCCAGTCTGCCCAGATTTCTAATTCTAATGGATTGTTCATATTGCTGGTATTTGCTTCGATAACCATGGCACTGTTGAGATTAGGTGCATAGGCGCCGTTGAGGTTTCCGTGGAACCAAGAATTGGTGGGCTCTCCACTATTGGTCAAGTTGAGGGCATCGATGAACCAGCCTGGTCTTTCTTGACTTTGTACACTGATATTAAGATCGAAGCGAAATGAAATACTTGTAGAGTTTTTTAGGTTATCAATTCCCAATTTATCATCGATAGAGATTTCAATTGCGCTCCAGTTACTATCAGTTCTACCTACAAAAGAAGTAAGTTCCTGCCATTGTCCTGTGTCGAGCTGTGCGTATATTGTTGCCACGTCGGTGCTATCGACATTCAACCAATGCTGCAAGTGAAGACTTAGGTTATTGACAACTTGAGGTAAATCCCATGCCTCTGATAACAAGGAGAGATTGCTACCTGCCGCTAATCCACCTGCTGTTGTTGCAGCAGCCAGCAATTGCCCTTCTGGAACGCTGCTTGGTATTGAGCCGTTGGCTGGGTCGAGGCTGATATTGCTGACGAACCAAGTCTCAGAAGAGAACCCTGTAAATTGTAATGCCAATGATTCGAGGTCATCGACCCAACCAACATCGCTATCTGGAGCAAGGCTGAGGCTATTTCCAAAATGGGATAGCGAAGTTGCATCGGTGGCTCCTAAGTTCAGACTGTGATTAACCACCCCAGCCTCAAACCATGTACCATTCCCCCCATCCATCTCCCAATTATCGCTAACGTTCATCCAGCCATTATTTAGGGTAGCATTTGCAGGAATTGTGAAAGCACTACTGCTGACATTGATACTATTTCCATCTGTGGTTGAATTTGCACCAATCGGGTCAAACCCATTGTAGTTTGAGCGATAAGAAGAGACGCTAGCAAATGGAAATGTTGTAGAGAGTAATAATAGCAGAACAAGCCCAATGGCTCGGCCAGCAAGTCTCCTTTGCATTGTTATTCCCATCAGGTGGGACCGCATCTGATGTATTGAAGACTCTTAATCCGTGATTGGCGTGCACTGCCATCTGTGCGAGCATTGAAGAGATGGCCGCGATGGAGAGGGAGTGGACCCCATGGTGGATGACGCAGATAAGACTCGCCGCCTCGATTCGAGTAAGGCAAAGTCGATTGAGGAGGAGTTGTACGCAACCCTACGCCAACAAGTCGAACGTCTACACCCTGTGCAATTACCGATGACTGATTTTTGGCAAAGAAGCGGGGCATTACTTGACCATATCGAAGGGGAATTGAATAGCGCTGTCAAGAATGAGGGGCACACCTTGCGCTCTCATACAGCAAGCCGTAGGCAAGCAAATGTCAGGAGAGTTATGACAGAACTTGCTCGTAAACGCCTTGTCTCCATGCTTAATCATGCTGTTTCCTCAACATTAGGTCCAGAAGGTGAGGTTAGTTCTGCAATCCCAGCACTTGATTGGAATAGGCACGATCCGGCCGAACAGAAATTTCACAACCAATGTATTAGGCTAGTTGAATCATTCATGGCTGATGTAAATTGGTCAGAGATGCAGAAAGGTGCTGGAGTCACTCATTCAATTCCTAAACTACCGAGTGGTGCAAAACAACTAGATGCTTTTGTTGAGAAACCAGGCGGCCTAACTGGCCGAGGGCCTCCACCGGTAGATATCTTGATGGCTGAGGAAAAAGAAGTTGATATTCAAGAAATTGATGAAGAGGACAGAATCGCCCAGATGGAAGCATACCCTGAAATGATGGAAATGGCAAATCAACAACCTATTGAAGAAAAGGTCGAAGATGTTGTTGAAGAAAAACCAGTTGCTTCTGCACCAAATAAATCAATGACGCTTGATGACTTAATTCAAACGGGGTCGAATGAAGTTAACCCGGTTGAAGAAGAATTAATATTGCAAGAAAAAGATGTTTCGCAAACAATTGAGTTACTTCGAATTAGAATAATTGAATCATCCGATGAGCCGATAATGACAAGTGAGGGAGAATTAAACCTTGAGGCCGGTGATGTTCACCAATTGGACCAAGTTATGGCTAACTATCTCATCAATAGCGGTGTTGCAGAAGCTGCACCTCTATGAAATAAATTGGAATTATTCCCAACTGCTCAGTTAGCATGACGAAGAGATAACTCGATACTGACTGTATCTGGAATTGGAATACTTGCGACCTTGCGCAGAGCAGTCTCATCCTTTCCAGTACTGAGTTTCATCTCAAGAAGACGCTTGTGAACTCGCATCTCCCAATGGTCGAAGGTCTCGCAACCTTCTCCATCTGGACTCTTGCGGCATGGAACAACTAGTCTACGAGTTGGTAATGGAATAGGGCCGCGAAGGTCAATTCCACCTTGGTCGCAAATGGCCTTGATTTGATCACAGACATAATCGACGTCACGGTGATTCTCACCTGTTAGTTTGATTATTGTAACGCCTGCCATTAAGATTCGCCCCTTTCATTCTCCCACTATCATGTTAGATCGATTCACTTTTTCTCGATCTTCATGCAGACGCCAGCAGCGACGGTCTTACCCATGTCGCGGATAGCGAAGCGGGACAACTCCGGGAAGATGTCCATCTGTTCGATTGCCATTGGCTTGGTTGGCTGGAAACGAATTAAACATGCGTCGCCAGTCTTGAGGAAGGAAGGGTTAGCTTCCTTACCTGATTTGTTAGTCTTCTCAAGTAGATCTAGGAAACGAACTGCTACCTGAGCGGTGTGAGCGTGGAATACTGGAGAGTATCCAACTGAAACTGCCTTAGGGATATCCATCAGCTGTATTTGGCCGACAAAGGTCTCGTCGTGGCGAACGAACATTGGCTCGTTATCACCGTATCCAGCAACATCGCCACGGCGGATATCGGTCGCTGCTAGTCCACGTACGTTGAATCCAACGTTGTCTCCAGGCTCTGCCTTTGCGACATTTGTGTGGTGCATCTCAATAGACTTCACTTCAGCACTCTGTTGGCTTGGATTGAAAACAACTGTCTTTCCAGCATGGAGGACACCTGTTTCAATCTTGCCGACTGGTACTGTTCCGATTCCACTGATTTTGTAGACATCCTGAATTGGCAAGCGAAGAGGCTTGTCAAGAGGCTTTGGTGGCATTTGCACCTTGTCGATTGCTTGGAAAAGAGTTGGTCCGCTGTACCAAGGAGTTTTGTCTGACTTGTTGTAGACGTTGTCTCCTAAGAGGGATGAACCTGGAACCATCGGTATGTTCGTTGGGTCGAACCCTGCCATCTTCAATAGTTGGCCTACTTCATCGCAAGTCTTCTTGTACTTCTCTTCTGCCCAGTCAACACCGGAAATATCCATCTTGTTGACTTGAACGATAAGTTCCTTGACACCAAGAACACGAGCTAAGAAAGCGTGTTCCTTGGTTTGGGCGTTAACTCCGTCGTTTGCGGCACAGAGTAGAACTGCTGCGTCTGCTTGACTAGCACCAGTGATCATGTTCTTGACGAAATCACGGTGGCCAGGGGCATCGATGATAGTCCAATAATAACTTGGAGTAAAGAATTCTTTGTGTGCAACGTCGATTGTAATTCCACGCTCGCGCTCTTCTTTCAATCCATCCATTACATATGCAAGACCGAATCCAGCCTTTCCTTGCTCTGCAGCCAACTTTTCATTCTTCTCGACAACGTGTTCTTCGATATGCCCACTATCTAGTAGCAGGCGTCCTACGGTCGTCGACTTTCCATGGTCAACGTGACCGATGAAAACGATATTCAAATGCGGCTTGCTCTTATCTTCCCACTGAGAACCCATGTTATTCACTCCTTGGTTGCGAGCCAGCCGACCGGACCTCCCTTTATGAAGACCGCGACGCGGTAATTGAGGCCTATTGGCCGAGACTGTATTGACCCGAAGGCATAATTCCTTAGAACCTCTACTCTCACGGGGCTATTGATGCCAGCAGGTAGTTTCACTAGAATTGGTGGTGGTGGCGGTTTTTGGGGTGACCAAGTTTTTGCCCCAATCGACCTTTTAGTAGGCGAGGAACTGGATTATCTGACTATGGACTATCTCGCAGAAGTGACTATGTCTATAATGGCGAAACAGAAAGCGAGGGATGAAAATAGAGGTTGGGCAACCGACTTGATGGACTGGTTAAGAGCCGGTGGTATCTCTTTACTACATGAGAAAAGAACTCGGTTAGTAACTAACGCCGGAGGGGCAAATCCCCTTGCTTGTGCGGAAGCGGTACTGGCGTTGGCCTGTGAAATTGGATGGAATGATTGTAGAATTGCCATGGTTAACGGAGACGATGTCTTACCGTTAGTTGAGGACGTCCTTTCAGGTGGTAGTCTTGTTGACCATATGAGTACTGGCCAACCTCTTTCAGAAGTAGCGGAAGATTTAGTTTCTGCAAATGCCTATGTCGGTTCAGGGGCTATTGCCCGTGCCCTTGAGAATGGGGCTGATATCGTAGTAACTGGAAGAGTGGCTGATGCCAGTCTAATCGTTGGTAGCATGTTACATTCAGAAGGCTGGGCAAAACATGCATTGGAAAAAGGAATGGAAATTTTCACACCTGTCTCGGAATGGGCACCAAAAGGTGTCAAGAAACCTCTGGATGTATTAGCAGGTTGGACATTAGCAGGGCATCTCATTGAATGTGGTGCTCAAGTTAGCGGTGGAAATTCTAGTGATTGGGAAATTATACCTGATCTTGCAGAACTCGGTTATCCAATTGCTGAAATAAATAGTGATGGGCGTTGTATTATTACCAAATCTGAAGGCACTGGAGGCAGGGTTAGCCGAAGAACAGTAGCCGAACAACTGCTCTACGAAATTGGCGACCCACAAGCCTACATGACACCTGATGTTGTCGTCGACTTATCCAATACTACTCTAAAAGAAGTCTCAAAAGACCGAGTTTTGGTCTCTAAAACCAAAGGCAAGCCGGCACCTCCAACTCTCAAAGTATCAGCAAGCCATAGAGACGGCTGGTTCGCTGCTTCCGACTTAGTCATCCCTGGACCTGATGCCATAGGTAGGGCAGAAAAGGCCGATTCAGTTCTTAGAGGAAGGTTGTCTGACCTTAGCGGTCTTGAAATTTATACGGAATTTTTCGGAGCCGGAGCGTCCTTGCCAATTGGACTCGCTCACCTCAAGAAGGAACCTACCGAAATTCTCATTCGATGGGCTGCTAAAAGCCCAATGCGTTCAGAAATAATTGAATTTACTAGGGCAATAGCACCTCTAGTTCTGACGGGGCCTGCTGGTGTTGCCGGATATTCTGCTAGAATGAGACCACGTGAACAGTTGCGTTTCTTCCCATTCTTATTAGAACGAGAATTAGTAGAATTAAGAGTTACTATAACAATGATGCAAACTCTGAGAACCCGACTACAAGAGATGGACCCATTAATCGATACCGTGCTAACTAGAATTCAGAAAATTGCTGATGGAGAGCCCGAAGGATTGTGGCGGCGCAGAGTGGCGCGCCGTGTTATGAAGAGACTCCAGAAGCCGACTACTACTGGTAAGTGAGGTAGTCTCATGGTTCTTGAGCGGGTAAAATTATCTACGATTGCTCATGGTAGAAGTGGCGACAAGGGAGATATGGTGAATATTGCCCTGATTGCTCATCGAAAAGAATGGATGCAACTTCTAGTTGACTGCATTACTCCTGAATGGTTAGCAGAGATATTTGCTGATATGGTCGAGGGGCATATTGAGGTTCACCCTGTTCCTGGAGTTGGCGGGGTCAATTGTTTGTTGCATGGAGCCTTACAGGGTGGTGGAACAATCGCTCTGCGAAAAGATGCTCAAGGCAAAATGATGGGCCAAGTTTTGTTACAAGCAGACATCGAAATCGATGGAAAACTAGCCCGAAAGTTGAAAGTACCCTTGGGATGAAATTTCACTTGTACTGGATTTCTATCGACAATGAAACATCGTCTGCATCAGTTGCTTTGCCATTAATAATCTTGATTTCCCAATCCCCATCCTCATAGGAATCGATAAGGTAGGAAGTCGCTTGTAGAGATACACACTGATAATCTTCAGGAGCATTACATTGTTGCCCCCTTTCTTTAGCGGTAGTGTTGAGTACCTCCTCTCCAGTTTCATTGAACATGTAGATATTCAATACATTATCACCCGAACCGACAACCCAATCATCATCTTTTGTTGGATAGATTAGTAAAATATCTACCTTCTTGATTTTGTTATTTGTATCTCGGTCGTAATGAAGAGTTGTCTCAAAAACCAATTCACCGTTATCAGTTTGGTTTCCATTAATGTGCAAATCTTCCCAATCTCCCTTGTATTGTACATAAACCATTACTTGTTGTTGGGCAGAATGACCTTCATTATTGGTAACTGTCAATTGAACTTCATATTCACCAATCTCGACATTTTTCCATTCGTGGACCTCCCCTGTTTCATCGACATCATCATCTTCTATACCATTACCATCACTGTCAATATTCGTGTTCAGGTCCCATACCCAATCCGTCATGTAGTGATTAGTACTACCTGGATCGCTTGCACTACCATCAAGATTCACAGTTGTAGAAACTCTCGTATTTCGGTCATTAGAGGATTTCTCTGGTTCACAGATGTAAATAAGATAAAAATTACCACTAGGGGCTTCATTACCTTGACAATCTGAATCTGGATTCTCTGAACCTGTATCCGCAGTTGGAAGAACTGCATTTTTAGCGAGGATGATTATTTCCTTGGTTGAACTCGCTTCTCCAAGTCCATCAGTTACAGTTAGAATAACTTGGTAGGTTCCTTCACTTGCATAAGATGTTGTTACTTCTTGTCCAGATGCATCATTGCTCCCATCTCCATTGAAGTCCCAACGGTAAGTTAGGGAGCCATCTTGAGGAAGTGAGGCACTGCCGTTGAAAGTGATAACTGTGCCTGCTTGAATTGAAGTCGTGGGGCTCCAATTGAAAATCGCCTCAAGGCCTGAACCGGGTTCAGGTGATTCATCTGAAAAGATGCAGCCAGATAATGCTGAACTAAACATCAGTAAAGAAAAAAGGGCTGCAAGTAGGCCTGAATAGGTCCTCATCAAGCCCACGTCACGGCTCGTCTGCCATCAAGTGTTCGCCCATAAGCATGGGTAAATGGCTTCATTCAAACCTTTTCCGAATAAGCAGCACGGCACCTATAATGCTGATAATTGTCATGAATGGAGAAACCCAAGGCATCTCTAAATCCATTTTTTGGGATACTTGGTCATTTGCATTTGCTAAACCAAATTCATAATCCCTCAATTGGTTATAGTCTCCATTATCTTCACATTCCATTCTTATTGTATCCCCATATGAAATTTCAAGCATGGGTTCTGTATCATTATAGAAAAAGGTGCAATTTGAAGGGCTATCTCCTTCTACAGATATACTAATTCCTGAAGGGTCCGTTGCTCCTGTCGCTGATACTTTGGTCAGCAAAGTGATTATGTCATTGTCATCATCATCGGTTTCTTTAGAATATAATACGATTTGAGAACCTTCTAATTTGTATGTTGCATTGAATTGAGGTTCAATGGTCATAGTTCTATGAGTATAATTTGACCAAAGGTCTTCATCTAAATAGAGAGCAAAAGGTCCAGAGGGGGTGGAGTCTACCCATGAGGGCTTGCTGAGTTTTTCATTAGTGATTGTCATCAATAATTTCATGCCAGTATCATTAGTTGCTCTTGCTCCAATAAGGTTGTCCTCGGTATCAAAGAACCAAGAAATCGACATCCTATCTCCTTCCACATCTTGTTCCATACTAACCTTCACGGCTCGCTCACCATCTTCGTTAGGAAACCTTTCTGCGGAAGATGTGAAATCCAAGTCCTCTCCATTATCTAAAGATATAGCAGCAATCTGATGTAAGAAACAAAAATCGATTGATTCGGAACCCATGGTATCACTATCAGTTAGCAATACTGTTGCAGGCTCACCATCCATGTTCTCAAATACTGCCCGATGACTTTCGTCCATCGAGCGCATGGCAAATTCCTCTTGTGATAACCAGAAGTCCCCGTCTAGTGGAATTGGGAATCCCCCAGTTCGGATAACCATATCAGTTTCAATTAGAGCTGCATCACGGCTGACTGACATTATTGTATCCAAATCTATATCCATCTCTCCAAGCATTTCGTCGTTTGTTGAAATTTCTAATTCTACTCGGCAACTCCAGCCATCAATTTCTCCACTCACAACCTGTTCTTGGGTTGGAGTGTCACCAACACTGCTAATGAATTTGTCTTCTGTATAGGGATCTGGATCAAGCCATGGGTCAACTACGAATTCATAACTGGCAAACCCTACTCCCGCTAGCAATAGGCTACCTACGAGTCCGATTACAGCAAGGCGCAAGGTGGCTTTTCCCCCACCAGCACCACTCGCATCAGGCGCTAAAGGAAGTGGTGTGGAATCAAGACCGGATGCAAAAGGGTCGGGTTGAGCCATAAACTGTTGTTGTACAACGGGTTGTTGTACAACCGTAGCAACAGCCACTTGTTGCTGTGCTACAACCCATTGATAGCCATCCCACATGTAATTTCCATCTGGTGAAAGTTCTCCTACCATGGTCGGTGGTCTTTGGCTTTTGATATGAAACTATCATTCCAACTTAGAATGAAAAAAGATTGGCTTGCCGGTTGCCTTTCATCAACTCATCTGCACTCCAGCCAAAGGCCTCACAAACCCTCCCAAAAGCGGTTGCCAATCTCTGTGCATAGAATATCGCATCGTAGGATTTGATTCCCCCGTTTTCTTCAGCCTCATTCCAAGGCTCTACTTCCATTGGGCGGTTACTTGCATCGACTACAACAAAAGCAATTTTCATACCTGGAGTAAAGGGTAAATTTCTGTCTATTCGCTTCTGAGCCGCCCTTACTTGGGCTTGACCATTTGGATTTGCATAGTCCTTACTGAAATCTACGCTGCCATCTTTGGCTATTTTGCCCTTACACATCTTTGAGATTATCAGTTGTTCGACTGGAACTTCAGCATTCTTAACTTGCTTAATTCGATCACGAGCCAACTGAATTGCACCACTTTCATCGCCTCCCAATACCAACTCAAATATTCGTTGCATTCCGGAAGTCAAAGAACTGAATGAATCTGTTCTCTGAGTTTCATAGCCTTTGATCATCAAATCATCATGCGGCCAAACCACCCTGCCAACATATCTTTTCTTTGCTCCATGAGAAAAAAAGGCGGACATTCCAGTTTCAAATTCTAGAACTGCAGAATCTTCACTAAATCGTTCTGCAGTTTCCTGACCAAATTGCATCATTGTCGCCATCGCTTCATCCCATGCTTGTTGCTCATCTGAACCTTCATCAGGTGGTGAAGTTGGAGGTTTTCCTTTGATTGGTACTGAAACAAAAATTGAATCGGTGTCTGAATAAACAACATGATTTTTCTCGTCTTCTAGACGCTGAATTATCGCTTTGATATTTCTTCTTGCCCAAGCAGTGATTGAGGAACCTAAGTCTCGATGTGTAAAACGATAGAATGCTGAAGCAAAAACTCCGTAGAAAGTATTCATCATTATCTTCACAGCATATTGCATTTGGTCGTGAAAAGATTCCGGTTCTTGGTTTCCATTTTCCCTTGCAAAAGCCATCTCAGTCTTGTGATATTCACGCTTCGACATCAAATCCTCCAATAGATGGGGGACAAGTCCGAGACGGGATTCTTTGTTTCGAAATTTTGCACCCGTTGGTGATTCATGGACAACTTCCCCTTCTTCGGGTTGTTGAGGATGAGATGGGTCTATACGAGTTGTATGACACACATTATTGGCTATCATAATCGAAGGATACATCGACTTGAAATCAAGTACTGCAATCCATGGATGCATTCCCGCCTTCACGTCATGGACATATCCGCCGGTGATTTGTCCTTCTTTACGGGCGGCACTACCAGTCAATGGAACTGCAACTTTCCATTTATCTGCTAAACGAATAACTAGACTGTCAAGCAATTGGCTAGTAGTACCATTTGCTGCAGTTTCAAATGAAACTTTGGCGACTGCTGCTACTGCTTCCTTGCGGCGAGTGGCTTGAACTGCTCGTAAGATTTCAAGCGGTAAGGATGCATCTCGGGCACAATATTCCAAAACTACATCTGGGCGACTAGCCCATTCTTCATCCATCTTAGATGCATCAACATCCATTTTCCGCAAATCTTCGCGTTCTGGGAAGAGTAATTCTGAAACAAATTTCAAAGTCTCCCGTTTAGGTTTCAATGCCATTCTTGCCTGCCACCATGCATCCATGACAACCCGGCCTGAAAGGTTCCAAGCCCGAGTATTGGCGCGTTTCGGAAATAATCCACTTCGATTTCTTTTGGCTTCTTCAGGAATTGATGCTGTCCTTCCCCACCCAAATAATTCCATTTGGCCTTCAACATCACTTTTTGATGTAGATTCATTCATCCTTTCCTGTATTCTTGGTAAATCGAAATTATCAATATTATAACCAGTAATTATGTCAGGGTCACTTTGCTTAACGAGAAGAGTCAAGTCTCTCATTATCTCCTTTTCATCACCCGTAAAAGTGTGAATCTCTTGTTGAGGTACACCTTCTTCAACGCTTAGGGTTTCAATTGCAACTGCTGCACATAATATTCTATTATTCTCAATACTGGTTTCCAAATCAAATGAAAATATGACAAAAGGGGCTTGAAATGCCTCGATTGAATTTAATTCACTTCTATGACAAGAAAGGATAAGGTCAACTGGAGCAATACCTATGCCTCCGGCTGAACGTATCAAGGAATCATCACCCGCTATTTCTTGAGACTGAAGAATTTCAGCCTCAACATGTATATGTGGCCCAAGGTCTTCATCGAAGAAAATTCGGTTGCCAAAGGGAATATCAGCACTGGAAAGAGTCCATCTTTCATCCAATTTTTCACGTAGTCGGGGGATGACAAATGGCTGTTCAACCTCAACCCACCAATGTGGTTTTTCTCCAAGGTCAGTCCACTTTACTACTGGCGCACATATTTTCACCACACCTTGATGTTTTGATACACTATTCAGTCGATGCTCAATATCTGCAGGTAGGATGGATGGATCTTTGCAAAGTCCTTTTTGAGAAATTTCAATTCCTGGTCGAAAGCCTTTGACTAAGACAATGACTGACTTTCCACAACGAGAACGGGCGGCGATTTCAATTACCGTTTCAGGGTTCTCAGAATCAATTTGATTCCAACGAGAAGTAAGAATTGCCAAATCGCCACTCCAGCGTCCTTGGGTGCCCATATCGCTAACTATTCAGGCTAATGGAATTGAACTTTCCTCGCTTTTCTCCAATTATGTCAATGAAAGGATTGAAAGGCAAATCGCCATCCAAGCATGTCGTTGGTAATCTGTTGGCCAGCGGTATATTTCTAGAGTGTGAAAATATGCCTGAAAATGCTAACATTGACTGGGACTCTCTGACTTTTTCGATGACAACCACAGATTTCATGTATATCGCAGAATGCAAACTTGGTCAACCTTGGCAAGTAGGGAATATCCAGCCCTATGGTAAATTGGAAATCGACCCTGCTGCTGGAGTTCTTAATTACGGACAAGGGATTTTCGAGGGCATGAAAGCTCATCGCAGCGTTGAAGGAAATGTGGTTTTGTTCCGTCCTGATGAAAATGCACGCAGATTCCAACGTGGTGCTGCAAGGTTGGGTATGCCACCTGTTCCAGAATCGATGTTCATAGATGCTGTCGAACAAGTTGTTGCCGCTAATTCTCACTTCATTCCACCATCTGGCCGTGGTGCCCTTTACATTCGTCCTGTTCTTTGGGGAACTGGCCCAATCATGGGGGTCTCACCTGCGCCTTCCTACACCTTCTGTGTCTTTGTTACTCCAGTTGGCCCCTATTTCAAAGGTGGATTATCCTGTATTGACCTAGTGATTTCTGATGAATACCATCGCGCTGCCCCTGGTGGCTCTGGAGGAGTAAAAGCGATTGGCAACTATGCGCCAGGAATGATGCCCTCGAAAAATGCAAAGAAAAGGGGCTTCGCTGAGGTAATTTACCTCGACGCAGTTAAACACGAATTAATCGAAGAAGTTGGGGCAGCTAATTTCTTCTGTGTGAAAAATAAGAAAATTTACACACCTGAACTAACCGGAACAATTCTGCCAGGGATTACAAGGGATTCAATCATTCAACTCGCTAAATACAAAGGATACGAAGTTGTGGAAGGAGAAGTCAGCGCAAGCTTTGCCATGCAGGCTGATGAGGCATTTTGCTGTGGTACAGCTGCTGTCATTTCACCTATTGGATCCATCACTCAAGGAGACAAGGAAAAGGTCTACCTTAACCGTGAAATTGGTCCATTAACAATGGAATTATATGATTCTTTAACTGCCATTCAAAGTCAAAAAGGAGAAGATGTATTTTCATGGCTGCACAAGGTTGCTCTTGAGATACCATTGAATTTGGTTTGATTACTTCTTCCACTTTTTACGACCACTACTCTGTCGATTCTTTTGGGCTCTTGCTGCTGCTTGGCGGGCTGCTCCTGAAGTTTTTCTTTGGGCTCTTGCGCGTTTATCGCCAGTTTTTGGCCCTCTCTTGTTAGCAGCTGCTTCCTCATCCTTGCGAGCTTGATTTAATTCTCGCCAACAATACCCGATAATCTGTAGAATCTCCTCTTTCTTTGCCGTACCTAAATCTGATTCGGCAGCAGATTTAGAAATCCACAATCTGCCTTCTTTGCTCCAAGGTCTACTAGGATGGGAAACTCCTTCCTCGCGCTTCATTTTCTTGACGCCGGATTGCCGCGCCGCCCACGAGAGGCCCTCAAGGTCTGGTTTGGCCACTGAACAATCTTTTCCAACTCTCCTGCCTTCTCTCCTCGAAACCCGGTTATCAAAATAACCAGGCCAAATAACGATGCGATCAGGGTTATGAGACATGTTGCTTCACCTAATGCCAATATGGCATCCGCCTTCAATGCGACGATGTGTGCAGTTCAGAGAAGAACGCCGTTGATGACACCATCATGACCTGGGCGGCTAGTGATTCTAACTTGGCCCATGTCGGTATCAACGACTGCACTCTTTGTGAGAATATTTCTTCGAACGTAGTTAGGGTCGGATGGGCTCTCTACAACAGTCTTAATTGTGGCGACTTTGGTCTTGCCAGTTTTTGGATCGTTTACGCTAACTTTGTCTGCAGAAAGGACACGAACAAGATTGTTACCACCTGTTTTGCGGTAGATTTTCCTCTTTACTTCTCCAATCAGAGCGAATTGCTTCTCACTACTGATTTCTGTACTTCGCTTGCTACGAGCCTGAACTCTGCGGCCGCCTGTAGGCTTTCTGCGTGAGATACCATGCCATTGTGCCATGTTGAAACCTTCTCGGGGTGCGCCGACTCGCCATTCCTATTTCAATGATGAGGGCGCGCTGAAGTGAACCATAAGGCTACTTTTCACCTCTCCATCAGGATTGGTTAGAGTGGCTTCGGCCAAGTCTCCATCATTCAACCAACCCACGCCTTTTGGAGTGCCAGTGAAGATTAAATCTCCAGACCTTAGAGGGGCCCACTCGGATAGAGAAGCGAGTAAATCAAGGGGACTGTGTAGCATTGTTGAGGTGTCTGCAGTAGTACGAGACTCACCATTAACAGTTAATTCGAGTCTCCAACCATTATGTAATGATGGTAAATCTTCAGCCTTAATAGGCAGCCAGTTTCCTACCACTGCTGAGCCTTTGAAGGACTTTGCACGAGTCCATGGAAGGCCTCCTTCTTTGGCTTCACTTTGGATGATGCGGTCAGTTAAATCTAAACCCACACAAATTTCTTCAATTTCAAGGTCTACCCCTCCCCCGATTCGCAAAACTAACTCAACTTCATGTTGGATTCTATTATTACCTGATAATTCAATCACTGCAGGGTTATGTTCTGGCGATTCAACCATAGAGCCTGGTGGTTTGAGAAAGAATACCGGTTCTAGTGGAGGTTCTCCCCCCATTTCTTCAGCATGTGCTGCATAAGTTCGTATTGCACACCAAGACGAACTCAAATTCATTCCTCCGTCAATTGCACAACGGTTCCCCATGCTTCACGGATATGTGGTATAGTGATGCTGCCACCAACTACCATTGCGATATTCAGTGCATCGAGTATTTCTGCAGGTTGGTGAAGGTCCATCAATATCTTGAACTAAAGAACCATATTTTATTGCACCCCATCTCTGATTTCAGAATGGGCACACTCATCAACATTGAACTACGCCCCCTAATTATGGTGAAAGATTGGCAGGTGCGAAAACGCCGACCGGTGCGCCGCAAACAGGTGGCACCAATGCTCAGTGCACTTGAGAAAAATCTCGGAGTAGACTTCAATCTCGATGGTGCTTTCCTTGAAATGGCCGAATATGGGCCTTGGACCTTGATGATTGTTGACAAAGAACCACATGCGGTAGAAATTCTCGATGATGATGACAATAAAGTGGCAGTACTGACATTGCGTGGTTTACTTGCAAATAATTCTGAAAAGTCATGGTTAGAAGTCGACAGAGGGGCAATCCCCTTCTTGATGAATGGGGCCGATTGTATGGCAGCAGGCATTCACGCCGCAGATGCTGCTGTAGAGTCTGGGGATTTAGTATGGATTCGCGACCAAGAGCACAAGCGTCCATTGGCATTAGGTTGGGCTTGCATGGATGCGGAGGAAATGATCTCTGCAACAAAAGGAAAAGCGGTTCGAACCCTTCATTGGGTAGGTGATGAATTATGGAGTATGGAGTTTTAACACTACACCTAAAGAACAATGCTAGAAAGGGTGTGCTTCAAATGGAGAACCATTCTGGGATTATCGTGGCCCGCCTAATTACCTTGCTTTGTATGCTGATGTTAATTGGAACATTTATTCCTTCAGTCGCCGCTGTGAAAGGAGGTGAAGATATCGAAGTTGACGTCAATAATTCTCCAATGATGTGGATTGAACATTCAACTAACCTCCCCGACCTTAGTAATTGGGAGATTACAGTTAAATTAAATTCAAATGCCTCTAATAACGGTACCACAGTTAAAATTCTTAGACAAATGTGCACTAATGAAGGAGTTTGCTTTGCTCCAGAATTTGTTGATGTTTCAAGTTCAGATGAAAATTCCTCTTGGGCTTCATCATGGCAGACCATTGATGACCACGCCTATGTCAATTGGAAGGTGACTCTCAACTATTCTGATGGTGAAGAAGAAACTTGGCCAAAGAGTGGCGAATATGCCAAGGCTTGGTCTGCTTGTTGGTATGATATTGAAAGTGATATATGGGGTGGGGAAGGTTGTGAAGATGAGCCCAAAGATGATGATTCAAGTTTTCTGCCCAGTATTGGATTCCTCGCCACAATGGCGATGATGGCTTTAGCAGCCCGCAAGATACGTTCAAAGTAGGGAAAATTCTGCTAACCTGTCGAGCAAACGCCTAACCTCAATTCCCCAAGAATTGATTACTACTGAAGCAGCCATTCTATCTACAGATAACTGACCTTTAGAAAATCCTGGTAACTGTAAATCTGATGGCACCAATGGTAAGGCCTCTGAATTCTTCATCTCTAAAAGAACCCCTTCCTTTTTTTTACTCAAACTCAAACCTTCAATTTCTCCTGTAAGGTGGCGTTTCATCGCAGCAAGTAATTCTTCTACATCATCACTTCCGGTCGAAGGGGTAATTCCTTCCAAGTGCTCCTCGGCTGCATCTCCATATGCAGAAAGAAATGGTAAGTCAACATCATTGTCCTCAAGTAATTCATCAAGACCGCGGCCTAATTTCCTACCCATTCAATCACTGCTCCAGACATGACTCCAACCTAAGATTTGGCCATCAGTAGCATCGGCTGCGAAAGTGAAAGTATGAGACCAATCTCCTTCATCCCAACTACGAATACCATCAATTGTTGTCCTGCCTGCATCATTAACTGGGAGGAAGTCCAATGAATTAGGAAGGTCAAAGCCAGTTGTTGCAACTAAAACTCCTAACTTTAGATCAGAATGCCATTGACCATTCTTAGCTGCTAATCCATCTGAACCACTAAACTCTGGGAAAGATCCCCCGTCAAGCCATCTATTAGACTCCATCCAAGCGATTGATGGTGATTCAGGTATTGCCTCTCTGTTATGTTTTGGCGCATCATCATGTATACCTTCGGAAATTATGGTACATGTCTCCGATGAAGCTGTTGTTCCTGATACTTCGATTATTATCCAGCCACTTGAATCATCATTTGCTAACCAACTCATATTCCAAGTTGTTTTGCTAGAATCACTACGGTTATCTTGGGCTCGCCAAATATAGGCTTGGTAATCTCTCAATGCATCTCTAGCTGGAGTGTTGAAAACATCGATACATGATACTGCTACCTCTAGGCTATGACTTCTCTTGGTGGAATTATCGGGGGCATGGAGTTGGTTATTGGATGCCCAATCTTGCATTTCGCTACTCGGCGGTCTTAAGGCAGAGAAATCAGGTTTTGAATCATAAGACAACCCCAAGTCTACAAGGTGTTCGCCCCTCGATAGACTGGTCTTTTCTATAACCATCCTCAATTCAAGCCTTCCTTCTGGCATAGCATATTCTCCTAGAATCTCTTCTAAAGTGCCACAATTGCTCGAATCTTCACTGGTGATGAGTAAGTCCGTAGATTGTCTAACAGCCCAAGGCGAAGATGGAATTACAAGAACATGAATTGTAGCATGACCAAGACAATGCTTCTCTAAGTCCTTATTTTTGAAAAGAATCTTCCAAGCCATTTCATCGCCAAACTCTTCGGAGCCAGTTACTCTCCATGACCATCCTGAAACATTTCCTGCAGCCTCTTCATCAATGAGGGTATTTCCTAGGACCTCGTGAATTTGAAGCGGTGCAAAGGTCATTGAGGCGCCCATCCCCAAAGCATCTAGTGAATCAATAACACCACCCAAGCCAAAGGAAGTGGCCTCTCCAAGTAAATGACCATCAGGATGAGTTAATTCGTAGGCGAATTGTGAACGAAGGGTGTTTTGGCCAGATATTTCAACCCATTCAGTCCAATCAATCCCTACTTGTGCGGAAACTGAAGGCATCTCTTGACAGCCAATTTTCAGTTGTTCACTCTTAGAAATTGAAACATCATCAAAATCATATTGTAATGCTTTCTCCATAGTCAACCAAGAAAAACCGCTACCTCCTCGTTGCTTCACTGCCCCAAGACGGTCGCTTCCCGTTTCTCCAGATAAGTCTGTACTATCACCTTCCTTGATTTCAATACTGCCTTTACCACTAAAATCTACGTTGAGTGCACAAACTTCATCATCGGAGCCAAACCACTCAAAAACCTTGGAAGCATATTCACCAGTAGCAACCATTTCACCACCAGTAACTGCAAAACCCATTTCATCACCATGACGCAAGGGATCTGGAGTGAATGGTTGAGCCTCAAGGCTGAACCACCACCATGCCCCTCCTCCAAGTATCAACAAACTAGTGACTATCGCTGCTGTTTTTTTCCAATCAACTTCAGGAGTGCTAAAGCGAGTTCCCCATGCTGTCTCAAGCAATATGGGTGTTTCCTCGTCTTCTTCAACTAATTCTACTTCAAGTATTTCTGCTTCAAGTATTTCTGCTTCAAAGACTTCATCTGCTTCGGCTATCTCCTTGTCTTCTACCATCTCGGATTCAAGAATTAACTCTCCTTCGTCATCCTCAATAATTCCTATGGCTTCACTTTCCTCTTCCACTTCAATACCTAATTCTTCTTCACTTGCGCCGTACTTTAGTAGGCGTGAAACGAGGTCGGCTTTTTTTCCTGAAATTGCCAATTCCTTATCCTTACACAACTGCTTCAAAGCAGCAACAGTTAGGGATGAGATTGGTGACATCTGAAAACCTGTACTTGATTGGCGCCACTTGAACCCTTTCAAGGCTCGCACTTATCGAGACTCATCAAAGGCGATTAGAAGTGCAGTATTAATTTTCCAATTCATTGAAATGGAAGGTATGAACCATCAGCCTGCTTGATATATGGTTGGGTATCAAAGGTGTTGTCTTCCTTCAAAATGTAGTAATAACCATCACCTGATTCAATATAATTCAATGTTGCGGCAGGTGTTGCCGCAGCGGGTGGTGCTACAGGTGCCGACTCTACTACTCCAAGTGCTGCAAATGCATCTTGAGTTGGAGAAGGTGGTGCTGCTGTCGGTGGTCCTGCCATCGGCCCTACTCCGGTTGGTGGACCCCCGCTTGGTCCTGCACCTGGTGGAGGTGCACTCGGACCTGCTGCTACCATCCCCTGATTTGTTGCATCCATCACTTGTTCTTCCACAGATGTTGAGCCACGTCGAGGTTCTGTTCGCTCTTTGAGAATCTTACCTTTCTTCTGAGCGCCGATGAATCCAAATAATGCCCAAAATACTGACAATCCGCCAAGTCCTCCACCGATTTCTCTTAATCCATAAACAGAGGCTGAAGCTTCTAATGAACCGGTTGAATGGCCATAGTCTGTATATTCAATAACTAGGCAATAAGCTCCTGGATCTAATTTGAATTCCACTTCGATGGTCTTTCCAGGTGTAGAGTCCTCGATAAAGGCGTGATTATCACTCCAATTTATATCATCGCGAATCAACATGCTGGCAAATTCGTTCAACTCATTGTCGATTTCCTCGGTATTACAGTGTGCTTCTATCACATGGACGCTCAAGTTACCTCCATCCTTAGGAGTTATTTCAACAATAAATCGAATATCAGTAGCATCATGTCCATCGATTGGAAGGCCGAAAAGGTAGGGGAGTTCTCGCTGGATTTCACCACCAGTTTCTGAATCCTTCAGGGTAGTCTCATCATCCCAAGGTGCTGGTACAGGTAATGGAATAAGAGCAAATGCAAACATAATTGCCGCAATTCCAAGATACATGAAGACATTCCAGCGGGCTTTCTTTACCTTAGTACGTAATTCAGAAATACTCAAATCGCCCTTTATTGAATGGTCAGAAGAATCCATCATCGCCGCACTAGGGGGTGGACCTCCTGGCCCTGCTGCTGCAGGGGGTGGTCCTCCCGGCCCTGACATTGGGCCTCCATAGGCATCAGGTGGGCTCTGCATACCCTTGGCGAAAACGAACTCCACCTTCAAAGCGACGATTCGATAAATACCTGAAAAAAGAATTACTAATGAATCATTATCCATGCAATTGAAAAGGAAGGTCCAGTCGCGTTGATAACATGAGGCTGGCTATATTATCGCGCGGTCCGCGCCTTTACAGTACTCGTAGATTAGTCGAAGAAGCAAGAAAGAGAGAGTGCGATGTGGCAGTTCTTGACCCTCTTCAATTCTCACTGATGATCGCCGATGATGGGGTGCAAATCCTTCACAAAGGTGAGAGATTCATACATGATGCTGTACTTCCAAGAATTGGTCACTCTATTACTCGACATGGCGTAGCCCTAATCCGTCAATTTGAACAATTAGGAATCTACACCAGTAATTCCAGTTCTGGCATTATCCAGAGCCGAGACAAATTACGAGCTAGTCAAATTCTTGCTAAGAACAAAATCAACATTCCAAGAACAGCTTATGTTCGAGACTTAAGGGATGTTGAGAAAGCAATCGACGAAGTCGGAGGCCTACCAGTGGTTATCAAAGTCACACAAGGAACTCAAGGTGATGGAGTTTTTCTGCGCCATACCCTAAGAGAATCAAGGCACTTAGTTGAAGCATTATTGCTAACTAAAAAAGCGGTTTTAATCCAGGAATACATCGCAGAAAGCCATGGTAAAGACATCAGGGTTCTTGTAGTCGGCGATAAAGTTGTAGCGAGTATGCGAAGAAAAAGCCGTGGCAGAGAATTTCGCTCAAATTACCACCTCAATGGAATCATCGAAAAAGTAGACCTACCACTTGAATACGAAAAACTAGCCAAGCGTGCTGCAAGAGTGTTAGGGCTCAAAGTAGCAGGAGTTGACCTTCTAGAAGGCGCAGACGGTCCATTAGTTCTCGAAGTTAATTCATCTCCTGGCTTAGAAGGTATTGAGAAAGCAAGCAACGTCAACGTGGCAGCACATATCATTGAATTCATGATAGAAGACCATGTATTCACCGATGTAGATATGGCGCAAGTGATGCGAACTCAACCTGGCCAAGGCGCATTATCGCTGCATTTGAGGAATCATCCTCGCCTAATCGGCTGTGCAATTGGCGATATCTTCCCAAGAAACGATAACTCGATACCCGTATTTGCTCTATCCAGAGATAAAAAATTGGAATGGAATCCAGAACCTTATACTCAATTACGTTTTGATGATGTCATGATATTCTATGGTGAGACAAGGGCCCTACGTAGTGCTTTGAAGAAAGTCACGTACAGTAATCTCCCTCGGCAAAACGAAAACAAGCCTCAAGACGATAGTACTCTCATCTGAATTGTGCGAAGCCTTGATGATGCACCCCCCCATCTGCGACTTGCCCCGTAAGGGGCAGGGATGCACTCCGCTACAGCGGTTGAAGGAGGCGTTAGCATGCGCGAAAGGGAAGCATTGGACGGACTAAGGAGACGTCAGTATTTCCTTGATCAGAATGCCAAATCTGGAATAACAAAAGAGGCCCCTCCACCTGATTTGCCTTCAAGATTAAAGCATTCACTGAACCTTCCTTGGAAGGCCAGTTGGAAATTACAATTAAAATCAGAAGGGAAGAGTGAGAACACTTGTAGAAATTACCTAAACGGCACACTACGCCTAGTCGAAGCAGCATTACCTAGCGAGGATCCACTGACAGAAGCACAAGTGGAAGCATTAACAGTTCTCGATTTACACTCTAGAATCGCCCCCCATACAGGTAGATTAGAAGTCTGGCAATTAGGACTTGGAGAATTAAAACCAAGCACTGTTCAGGCGAGAATCTCAGCAGTTAATCACCTTCTCAAATGGCTTGGCCATAGTATGCCTGAGCACATCACACGACCTCACCGCGGAAGGAGACTACCTAGAGTGCTGAACAGCAGAGAACTGGAATCAGTTAGACACGCTGCTGCTGTTTATGAAAATCCAGTTGCCAACGTCATTATCACCATCCTTCTTGATACTGGGATGCGCGTGAGTGAATTGTGCAACCTCGAATTGCACGACCTTGACTTTGAAGATAAGAGTGCAAGAGTGGTTGGTGGAAAAGGAAACAAGGACAGATTGGTCCTTTTTACTGAAGATACCATCAAAGCGGTAGGACTTTGGCAACCAATTCGCGATGCAAGGAATAAACACGAGGATAGCGCTGTCATCCTCAATACTAGAGGTGATCGTTTCAAGCCGAGAGCAGTGCAAAAACTCCTCGATAAACTTGCAACCGCCGCCTCAATGCCAAGGGGTAGACTTTCTCCACATGTTTTGAGACATTGTTTTGCCACTGGGCTTCTTGAAAGAGGGGCAGACTTGGTCTCAATCCAAAGGTTACTAGGGCATTCGCATATTTCCACAACTAGAATTTACCTTGAAGTGGGAGACCAAACTCTGAGAGAAGTATACAAGCGCGCCCAAGCATTACGAACAAAGCTCGAAGAGGAGAATTACAAAGAAGAAATTGAAGAAGAGGGCTCAATTTTCCTTTCGTCTACGCTTGAATGAATGTTCAGGCCCTTGCCAATCACGCGACGGGGATACATCATTTCCTTGATGGCCTTCGATTGGACAGAACTTTCCTGTTCTACAACGAGAACAATTTCCCTTAGGTGGTATCTCAACCACCTTGCGTAAGCGACCGTACTTCCGCCTTGGCATAGTTGCTGGTTCCAAGTCCGGTCAATGAAGGATTCGTGTAATCTTCACTTCTTTTTCCGTTTTTGCATATCTGCAAGCATATCTGCAAGGCTCGGGGATTTCAAAATCTTACTAGGATCCCTACTACGCGCTGAGGCTGTCATTGCAGACTTCTTTTTGCTTGCAGGCTTCTTTGCTGGGGCCTTCTTAGCAGGTGCCTTTTTCTTTGCTGGAGCCTTCTTAGCAGGTGCCTTTTTCTTTGCAGGTGCCTTTTTCTTTGCTGGAGCCTTCTTAGCAGGTGCCTTTTTCTTTGCTGATGCTGCTTTCTTATCAGCCGCTTTCTTTGCTGCCTCTTTAGCCTCAGCCTCTTTCTTGGCAATCGCATTTCTCTTTCTTGTTGCTGCAGCTTTCTTAGCGGAGGCAGTGCGCTTTGCTCTAGCCTCCGCCTCAAGTTTAGCGGCGGCATTTTTCTTCCGAGTTTCGGCAGCCTTCTTGGCAGCAGCACTCCGATTTGTAGATTTCTTTGGTGTGGGTGTCTTTGTCATTTTTCTCCCTTTCTCGGCAGCAACCGCGGCACTAATGGCCCGCCTGATATTAGGAGCCACAAGTCCTATTGATAACAACTCTCGCATATCTGTCTCTGCCAATATACCAGTTTTATTGATTCCAACCTTCAATAGACGGTTGACGCTATAAGAGCCTATTCCGGGGAGCGCTAGCAATTCCTCACTATCCATACCTTCACCATTCCATATGGAAGGTTGCGCGGATTTGAATATGCCTATGTGAATAATAATCAACAAGCACAACAATCATCAGTAAAAGGCCAAGTCAACAAACGTGGACAGCAACGAGGATGAGGCATCTAGCAGTATCGATGTATACCAATCTGTGCTCTGGGCTCAGGTTCGCAGCGCCAAAGATGAATTTGCTATCGAGATAGCTGGAGATACTGGAATTCTGCGCCCAAGGAGGCATGTTGGTGCTGAAAAATCGATTATTCTCGGCGATATTATGACCATGGCGATGCGTTGTTTTGGAGCTCATTCACCTCCACATGTTAGCCAATTGCCAGGCTTCGATGAACAAAAATGGCATATTGAATTTGGTGATGAAATTATGCAAATCAAAGTAGAAAGCAGACCATATTGGGGGTTTGGTCTACTCGCCACCTCTTTTCTAAACAAAATAACGATAACAGGCCCAAGTAAACGCAGATGCAGATTTGTCCTCGACTTAGCTTCGGGATTAGGAAGGCCACCTTGGGAAGGGAAGCGCAGAAACAAGTGGTTCAAGGCAACTGAAAAAGGTGCAGAAGAACATAGAGCAGATTGGTATCAACTGATGAATCAATGTCGTAATGAATTCAAAAGTCAAATCGAAGTACAAGAACAGCGTCTAAAGAAGGCAAGAAAGAACATCAAACAATTAGAAAAGAATGAGTATCCTGATTTTGATCAAAGAAAAGCAGCCGCATCTTTACAAAAAGTTGAGAGGGATATAGATGTCTCAAAAAAAGCCCTACATGAGGATAATGCAGCTGCGGTTGACAGAGCCATGGCGCGTATAGACACAGCTTTTATTGAGGCTGACCCAAAAACAAAAATTCTCAGTAATGTTTTTGATGAAGTAGATGAAAAAGAAATTATGCATGCGATTGCGGCTGAAGATGTTGATATGGATGAAAGAATAGCCCAAGCACCTACATTCGAAAATAGAGGTGCAGTACAAGTTATGGGAGATTTACCAGTTGAGGTGGATGTCGATGCGCAGGATTTGTTAGAAGATGATATCCCGATGGTTGATTTGACGGAATCTGAATGATAATTGGACGATGAGGGTGATACTGCATATCCCGTCGCGTTGAAATAGGAACGGTCTGTCGGCGGCACACTGGTTGCCATGGCTGTCAAGAAGGGTAAGAAGAAAGATGGCAGCGGCATTCAACAGGCTGCGGGTCTGATTCGATACTTCGATGAGGAGTCAGAAGACGCTTGGCATTTCACCAAGGGACAGATATATACTGCTTGTATTCTACTCTCAACTGTCATCTATTTGGCCAATCATGGCGTTTTGGATTGGTTCTTTGGAATCTTTTGAATCCTAGAAAGGCGGCACAACTGAAGACTCCTTCACAGTGTTAAGCACAACATGTGTGAACGACCTGATTATCCCACCGCTGGAAAATACCTCTTTGGTTAAGGCATTTAACTGCTCACGGTTTCTTACCCTTGCCATAGCAATACTATCGAAATCTCCAGTCACATCATAAACAGAAAAAACCCGTGGATCAGCAGCAATTTGTTGTTGTACTTCCATCATTTTTCCCTTCTCGATACGTAAGCCAACGATAACCGTCATTTCCCAGCCAATTGCTGCTGGATCTAAATCAACTAGCCAACCCTTGATGACGCCTCTATCCTGCAATGATTTGAGCCGGCTAGATGCCGTTCCTAGTGCAATGCCTACAGATGCTGCTAAACTACGTAGACTAGCCTTTGGTTCCTCTAGTAGTTCAAGGATTATTTTCTTGTCGACATCGTCTAACCCAACCATCTATCAATGCCCCAGAGAAGGTTTTCTCCTCGATTCGGTTATTGAACGTTTGTGAGGTTTTGGAATGGTAAAAAGGAACGAATGCCCAAGAAAATAGCAGAATTATTCTTCTTCTAAATCATCTGTACCAGTAATTGGAGAAGTTAAGCGTAAATCCATTACCCATCCTCCAAAAGTTTCAACCTCCATTGAAAAGCGGATGGTTGCTGGACGGAAATTATATTCTACCTCACATTTCATGCCCATTTCAATGCTCTTTTCTACCCCTGCTTTGAGATGACTTAGAGTTGGTTTTTTCTTCATCTTCCAAGGTGGTAATACCTCTACCTTTTCCAAAGTTGCATCGTGCTTGCCAATTGTAAATTCTAAAACTGCTTTGAATCTATCTTCCCCATCATAGAGTAGTCGTCCTGTTATACGCGGTAATGCATATTCTCGTTGCCTTTCAGTCATGATGATTATTCCAATACAGAGTAAGGCAAAGAAGAGGAAGCCTAGGCGTGATATTGCTTCAGATGAGGATGTGCCTTCCCACATTGTAGGTAAGTCAGTCTCGGTTAAACCCAAAACTACCGCTGGGATTCCTGGTGCTGGGTTTGAGCCTGCTACTGCTCCTTCAGGAGCGGCGTGTCCTGAAAGAAAAGCTATTATTCCGAAGCGCTGAGCATCATCTGCATCGATTTCTATTTCTGCACTAGTGATATGTTCTGCACTGAAAGTGTGTTGAATAGAGGTCGTATTACCTGCTTCTTTGCTGAAGGCAGCAGTTGCTGTCCATTCTTTGACAGTATGAGGAGGTCTTGGTCCTTCGTTACGGATTTCTGGATACCACTCGACAATAACAAAGTTGAGGATGACATCTGAGGACAAATTCACCCTTGGAGTAAATTCACTGGCCAAGTCAATTTCATCAACCATATCATCTCCATCCAAGTCGATGAGTGTTATTTCTAATGGAATATCGGCTGCTACGATTCCTCCGGCACTAGGGATTGTTCCGTTAAGAGCGTGCCCTGCATTCTTTGCAATGAAATCTGTGCCATCGCCGATACCTTCCAGCCTTTGGAAATCAAGGCGGATTGCAGGGGTTATTGTCATTAATTCGTCAGACCTAATGTTTGAATCTCCATTACCAAGTGGATCTGCCTCGTTGTATGCGGGATGCCATGATAGCCAAACTAATTTTTCATCTCTATCCATCAATACAGCGTTATCTTCTTCAAAATCCCTGCATACTTGGCTGTCTGAATCACAAAACCATTCAATTAGGGGTTGGGTCCTTCCATCCTCTGAAACTGATTTATGAGCAAGGATGTTTCTTGGCAAGTCGTCATCTGCTGCAAGGGTAGAAGGGATTAGCATCAACAAGATGCAAACAAGTAAGGTGAGTTGTTGCCGCATCAATCCACCTCAAGTCTTGTCTGATGATGAACTATCCGGCTGTAAGCCAGCTTGTAATGCTAAGATATAGCGTTCTGAATCACCGACCATAAGGCTCAGCCTCTGACCAGCCCAGACAGGTAAGTAGTCTGTTTCTTCACTGTATAGAATAGTATACCCTTTCATTTCGGGTATTTCAAGTTCTTCGATAAGAGGCTCCTCTCCCATTAGTAATCGATGCATTAATGATTTTTCTATATTGGTTTTTGAATGGATTTGATTGATTAGCAAGGGTACTGCTTCTGAACGGGGCCTCATGCCACTCTTTCCCGATTGAAAGGCAGTTGTCCCTGCATGAATAGCGTTGATTGGATGCCAATGGCCCCCAGGGAGTCTGCTTCTTCTCTTGAGCGTTCGAGGTGAATCCCATAGCCATTGACGAGCCATCGGAGTTGAAAGTGCAATCTTCTTGCCACGTTGCCACCAGGACCACTTCTCTGATTCTTGGATATTCCAATGCTTACAAACTTCATCGATTACTTCTGGTGAACAAAGAGAAGGAAGACGTTTATCCTGCCGTGGTTGGTCATGAACTTTCATCTCTGAGATTGGGAACTTAGGGGCCATTGCCTTAGCGGTTTTTCCTGTTGACTTTAGGTGTAGTAAAGCGAGGAAAAAACCACTTGAGTCATTATCCTCTGGAGCGATACGAATACAGTGTTTTAATGAATCGTTATTCCAATTGAACTTTTCAGTCTTCCAATTGCTTAAACCCTGCCTTGATTTGAGTCCGGGGAACACTGATTCGACATTGATTTTTTGCAGTTCAAGGTCTTGGTTTTCCTCAAGGATTTGATTGATGATTCCTTCATTTTCTATCGGGTCAAATGAACAAGTTGAGTAAACTAATCTGCCATCTGGTTTGAGCAAAGCACAAGCCCTTCGTAGAATATCTAGTTGTAGTCTTCTCAGCGATAATCCTGAGGATTCTTTCCAATCCCACCAAACGTGCTTATTCTTGCGCATAGTTCCACTGCCTGAACATGGCGCATCAACTAGGACTGCGTCAAACCCAGGGTCGGGCACTGCTGGGAAGTGGCGGCCATCATGTCTTGTCAGCATCATATTAGCAATGCTAACTCTTCCACGATTGGTTACTAAGGTGTTGAGTCGGCCCGATGAAACGTCATTAGCTACTACAAGTCCTGTATCTTCCATCATCTCACTAAGTTGGGTTGATTTTGAACCTGGAGAGGCGCACATGTCAAGGATTTTTTCTTCTTTTTGTGGTGCTAATGCAATGACTGGAAGCATTGATGCTGATTCTTGTCTAGTTGTTCTCCCTGTTTCATGTAATTTGATGTAGAGGTCCCTAAATTCATCTGGGGTCTCTTTTCTCAACCAAGGCATTGTGTAGGCCCAGCCATCAGGATACCAAGGTAAGGCTTTGCCGCCCATCGCTTCGACTTGTTCTCTTGTCCAATCGCGGTCTGCTCTTAGAGAGTTAATGCGTAAGGTTTCTGGAAGTTCTTTGGTCGCGTGAAGAAACCATTCTTCCATATTGTGGTCAAGTTGTTTGGCAAGCCCACTAATTGGTAAGTCGCGTACTTCGTCTACGTCGACCATAAATGGCGGATTAGATAGCCTCTATCAAAACTACTTCGCCATCATTGGCCATTTCTTTAGCCAAAGCAAGAGCAGTTCCGAAATCGGCTGTACAACCAAGTGGCCTAGGCTTACCATCTGAACCTTGAACCATTAATCTGTGCGAAAGTGAGGCGAGAATCTCTTGGCTTACCTGCTCCCAAATCCATTCATCATCTTCTATTGTGATCATCGCTGGAACCCGAGTTCGGGGCCCTTCACCAATTTCACTGACTTTCGCCCTACTGCCAAGGCCAACCATTCGTGTTATCTTATGTTTAAATCGCACCCGTTTTTCAGGTGCTATTCCTTCCCTAAAGGCTCTGCCCATGTTCCCCATCCCATCTGGAAATCTAAGATTCCCAATACCTCACCCCATTCATTGCATTGATAAGAGTTCGGGGTTGGAAATTAACAATAATGGCTTTTGTCAAGTATTGTAATTATGCCGTTAATCGATATGTTCAGGCCATGCGTGGACCATTATTCCAGGAAGAAGGGTTGAAAGAAGTAAGCCTGGGATAACAGCAATCATTCCAATATAATCAAAAGCAAAAAGAAGGAGGGTTGAGAAGATAAATGCATCAACAACCAGGATGGTTATTGTCCAATTTGCCCTCCTTTTCTTTGAAAGGCGTAC
>JAOMAZ010000013.1 GCA_028344335.1 Deltaproteobacteria bacterium
TACAAAATTTATTGCTTTTATGGAAAGGTGTCTTTCATAACACAACGAAATGTCAATTTTGGGAAAGAAATTGAAAACTGGAAATATAATTGTTTTGACTCAAATTGGGATGGAATCAAAGTAGTATATTCTGACATCAACAGCGACCCCCAGATGCAACCTCCAGAACACGCAGCAGAACTAGTCAAAATTGCTGAAAACATATCTGCAAAAATCCCAATTCCTTTCGTAAGGATTGACCTTTATTCAACTGACAAAGGAGTTGCCTTCGGAGAATTCACCTTTCATCCTGGGACCTACAAGAACCACACTCTGGAATGGGACCAAAAATTAGGCCAAGCCTACGAAGATGCGGAGCAACGTATCAAAGAATCAGGCGCCTCATTGACCGATTTTATTAAAGAAATGAGGAAGTGATTCAATCAAAGTCCTTCATATTCTTGCAAATAGCAGACCTGATATGAACGGCTATGCTCATCGCAGCCATGAAATCCTAATTGCTCAATTAAATACTAATCAAATCGAAGTTCATGCCTTGACCTCACCATGGTACCCCGAAAGAAAAACACTCGACACTCCTTTGGAATTGGGGGGGGATCACCTACCATCGCTGTCTTCATCCAGCATTATTACCTGCATCTGGCGGCCCTTTCAAACGCTCAGTTGCCAGAAGAGGAAAAAGGAAGAGAAGTAAATACAATCCTCAACAACAAATGCAAGTATCAAAAGTAACCAAGGGAGTTGGTTTCGTTTTCTATCGTTCCATTATGCTGACAAAAAAATACATTATTAGACCCATTATCAGATTAAAAAGGGCTATTTTTTCAAAAATAAAACCTCGATTTGAACCATTCGCCCTGCTAACAGAAGAAAAAATCATCATCAAACATTTTGTCGAGCGGATTATTGACCTTGCCCAAGAAATACAACCTGACATAATCCACGCCCACACACCTTACCGCGTTGGCGCTCCTGCTCTAATTGCGGCCCGAAAACTTGGCATTCCATTTGTCTATGAGATGCGCGGTGCTTGGGAAGAGACTGCTGTTGCAAATGGTCGCTGGAAGAGTGGTGGCTTAGCCCATCGCCGCTTCAAAAGAAAAGAGACTGAAGTATTGCGTGCGGCAGATGCTGTAGTTTGTATCGGTAATTCACTTAAAGACGATGCGATAAGTCGTGGAATAGATAAAAGTAAAATCACAGTTGTACCAAATGGGGCTTCAGAAGAAACTATGCTCAACCCCATACAAGATGAACAAATAACAGCACATAGAAAGCAACTGCAGTCCATTGATGGAAAAACCACAGTTGGATATATTGGTAGCATCCAAGCCTTGGAGGGTTTGGAATACCTTGTTGATGCTTTATCGATTCTAAAAGAGAAGGGAGTACTTCATCGCTTATTGATTGTCAGTGCTTCAGATAAAACTGAGTTAATTGATTATATCGAATCAAAGGAACTTACTTCGCAAGCAATGGTAATTGGACCTATTGATAGAGATAAGATTTCTAATTACTATTCGATGATTGATATTTTCTGTGTGCCTCGACCTCTTATTCGTGTTGCTGAGTTGGTAACTCCTCTCAAGCCAATGGAATCAATGATGGCAGGTTGTGCCACTATCGTTTCTGATTTACCAGCACTCAAAGAATTAGTCAGTGATGGAAATACTGGAAGAATATTTGAAGCCGAAAACTCTCTGCATCTTTCACAAATAATCAATGAACTAAGTGAAGATGACAAACAAAGGAAGGAACTGGGTATTAATGCCAAAAAATGGATCCAAGAAAACCGCCTTTGGCCTTCAATCGTCCAACGATATATTCCTATTTATGAGTCCTTGAACAAGTCCTAATGAAGGGAATCATTCTAAACCCAAGGCGTCAGTCAAGGTGCCGAGGAAGATGCGAATAGCAGTATCCGGCAACGACGGCTTCATCGCCCCACATCTCTTAGAGATGCTTGGAGATGTTGCTTCAGAGATACCTTCAGAGGCTCTTGATAATCCAAGATTACTCGACGGCTCCTTGGCATCTTGTGCATGTTTGATTCACTTTAACGGCCATCCACCTAATTCTGAAATTGGACGAAATGATCCAGATGCACCTCGGTTGATGAAAGAATGGGCACGAGGAATACTTGATGCTAAGAAGCGCCATCAGGGCTTACACTTGATTTTAGTTGGATCTTTGCGCGTACACCCTGAATATGTTGATGAACGCTTTAGTGGTGAAACTACCCTTTCACCGCGTGATGCAACTGCAGAAGGACAACTATGGGTCGAAGAAAGGGCCTTGGAGAATGCAACCGATGATAGCCCCGTTTCCATTTTACGAGTAAGTAATGTTCACGGCTTACCCGTTGGTGGTGGAAAAGGTCGCGGCTACTTGCATTCCTTTGCTGGTGAGGCACTAACTGGCTGGATCGGTGTGCCTGGTGATGGTCAAGGGATGAAGGAAATAATTCATGTTGCAGATGTTTGTACCATTATTGCTGAAGTTGCTCACTCACCGCCCCCTACTCGAGAAGCTCTCGCCATGGGCAATGGTTGGGCAATGCCAATTTCCGAACTTGCTGAGGCAATGGCTTCCAAAATGGGGGCTGATGTCCAAATGTGGGCACCAGAAAAAGATGAATTATGGGGTGTTGTTGAAGTCGGATATCTGAAAGAGAGAATCGAGTATGAACCGATGGTCGGGATGGAAGATATTATTCATGAAGCGATGGCAAATGCCTCGTTTTGATTGCTTACTGGTATTGGGTCCAAGACCCATCTTCTGACTGATACCAATTTATCCCATTGGCTTCACGATACCAGTTTGTTCCATGTTCATCGATTGGGAGATATTCTCCCCCGCCAGGTAAGCTCTCCCATGTTGGCACGGTTTTGGGACCCTCTTCGGTTTGACTCTCTTCTACTGTTGCTTCGGCTTCTTCTTCACGGAGTGTCGGTCTTCGATTCTTTGGCTCAGGTTTATTCACCAAAATAACTACTGCTACGATTAACCCAATAGCCACAAATGCTGCGATTCCACCAGCTACGTAGAGAAGGGTATTTCCTCCACCTTTGTTGCTTTCCTGAATAACTGATTGATTGTCTTCTTCCTCTGGGAGGGCGATGCCAATCATTCCTTCTGGGCATCCCTGATGTTTACCAGCAAATCCTTCATGCACTGGACATTCATCGGCCTTTTTTGCATCCTTGACCCACATTCCAGGCCATTCATTGTTGCGAGAATCATTCCACAATACATTGGCCCAGTTATCCCCGTATCCATCTAAGTCACTGTCGTTCCATTGACTGGGGATACTAGGGAAGTTGTCAGCACCATCTTCAATACCCCATGGTAATCCACCAAAACTACCTGAGTCGCTATATCCATCACCATCACTATCTGGACAACCCATTCTATCAAGATGGGAGAATCCCTTGTAACCTGGGCACATATCTCCTTGGAAACCCCATGGGTCATCCCCATATCCATCTTCATCACCATCTACCCATTGGCTAGGCTCATTTGGAAGAGCATCCGCTCCATCACTGGCTGTCCATCCATTATCAGGATCGGAATAAGTATCTTCATCGCTATCTGTGCAACCAAGTCTATCGGAAGTTGAATTTCCAGCCACTAGTGGGCAATCATCTGCATTGATACCAGTTGGGTTGTCTCCGTAGCCATCTCGATCTCCATCTTCCCATTGTGATTCATCCTGAGGGAATGCATCTGCTGTATCTCCCCAACCATCACCATCAAAGTCAGGGCAACCACGTAATCCTCCAAGGTAGGCAGTGCCTTCGACTGTAGGGCAATCATCCTCGACATCCATGTAGAAATCGTTGTCATCATTTGGGTCTTCAGTAGCGTCTCTACAGCCATCACTATCTTGGTCAGAACTACCATCCCTTGTCCAATTTAATTCTCCATTTGGACACGTGTCGAATTCATTCAAAACTCCATCATCATCGTTATCGGAATCTTCGCCGTCATTCTGGCAGCCATCCCCATCATGGTCTGAGGTCGGGCCTGCTGTCCAGCCAGTTACTCCTGAAGGGCATTGGTCAACATCATCGAGCATGCCATCATTATCGTCATCATTATCCTCGATATCGTCCTTACAACCATCGCCATCATTGTCACTTTGAGAATTGGATAACCAACCTGTTTCATTCATCGCACAATCATCGACATCATCATTAATAGAATCATCATCATCATCAAAGTCGCATATATCTCCAAAGTAATCGCCATCCCAATTCTCTTGTTGAGGATTATAATCAGTTGGGCAATTATCAATATCATCGTCAACCAAGTCTTGGTCATCATCCAAGTCCTCATCCAAATCTCTGCAACCATCATTGTCAATATCGGTCTGGTTGTCGGATATCCAAGAAGTCATGCCTTTTGAACAATCATCATTAATGTCAAGAATACCATCACCGTCATCATCAAAGTCTTCACTATCATCACGACACCCATCCGAATCATAGTCCAATGCAGTGTCTGAACTATTCCACTCTAATTCTCCATATTGACAATCATCGATGGCATCGTGTTTGCCATCATTATCATCATCAGTTTCGCAAGCATCCCCCTCAACGTCTCCATCGTGATTAGATTGGTTAGAATTGGTTATTTTATCGCAATTATCGGTAAAATCATGAACCCCGTCATCATCTGTATCCCAACGGAATTTCCAAACCCAGATATCTTCATCTGTAGCAGAGCGAGGAATGCCGTCAAAGTCAATAACTCCTGAAAAATATCCACCAGCTACGTATGTGCCATCAGATGAAACGTGTAATGCATGGGTAGTATCATCGCCTGAACCACCCATTTTATGGGCCCAATCCCATTGCCCATTTGTATATAATTGAGCCATGAAGAAATCTGATTCGCCACTAATATTGCTTAGGATTGTACTTCCAAATTGGCTTGAACCACCTAACCAACCTCCGACTACTGGTCGGTCATCTGGATTGACTGCCAAGGCTTGAACTCGGTCATCACCACCGCTCCCCGTCATCGAATACCAATCGTGGATTCCACCGGCTTGCCAGCGGCTAACAACAATATCCCAATTACCTAATCCAGAGTAGGATTTACCAGCATAAGTAACATCTCCGAGTTGATTTCCTCCAACCACTACTCTTTGTTGACTATCGATAACTACGTTGTTGAAATAAACTCCACAATTTGTACCAAAACAGGCTGATGCCGCACCAACCGCCCTTCCCCACTGGAAATCACCACTGCTGGTATATTTCAGCAAAAAACCGTTATATGTCCCACTAGTACTGGATGTGAAGTTGTTATTCCAAGTTACACTACCTGTATTGTAGCCCACGATGTAAACATTTTCTGAAGCATCCAAAACCAACTGGAAACCTACTGAAAGTGCGTCTCCAATAGCACTGTATGCCCATTCCCAATCGGGTGTACTATGATTGTATTTAGCAATAAAAAACCTAGGATCATCCGAAGGTGAGCCCCCGTTTAGGTTATGGATCCCAAATGCAGAAAAGTTTTGGTAATAGCCGGTTACATAAACATTCTCAACGGAGTCCACTACGATGTCCCATCCTACATCAACATCGAAGCCACCGTATTTTACGGCATATTCCCAATTTCCATTAGTACCATTCAACTTAGCAATATAGCCATCGAATTTATCTGAAACAAGTTGGGTACTACCAAAAGTGACCGTTCCATTTAGATAGCCTGTTATGTAGATATCATCATCATCATCTAAAGCAACTCCGCGTGCCTCATCATAAGCAATAGCTGTACCAGCAGATTTTGCCCATAACCAATTTCCATCAGGATCTAGCTTTGCAACGATAATATCTCCAAGTCCTTCTGTATGAACTACAATACTTCCTAGCCAACAATCGACGTAAACACTACCTGCGATGATAATATTTCCACCAGAATCTTCAACCATTTCATAAATGAAATCTCGACCTTCAGAGCCTCCAGATGCCGACCAATTGGCAGATGCTCCACGACCAAAGCCTGTGTCTGCTAAGGCATTTTCTTGAGCCTCATTTAATTCGAATGCAGGAATCAATGGTTCCTCGTGTGCGACATTTGATTGTTCTGATGATGGCGTGAAGATGAGAACAGACCCCAGCATCAACAGGGTGAGGAAGATGCAGATGCCACGCCTGTTCATGGTGTTCCGTATGACTGCTTATTCATCAACTAATCGCACTGCTCGCACAGATGGAGGTCTGCTCATACAAATGGAGGTCTAACAATGATTGCTTGCACTGATTTTCGGGGGCTTGCGATAACGACAATTGCATCTCCCTCCTTGACTTCTTTGAGGTAAGCCATGCCAATTCCAAGATTCTCGAGGCTTGGGCTAGGGCCACCAGATGTTAAGTAACCAATAACATCTCCTTCAGCCTTGCATGCAATAGCTTTTCCAGGTCTTGGCATCGGTCCGCGTTCTGTGTATTTTATCCCCCACCATTTGTACTCATTGTCTTGATTTTGCATGGCTTCCTTGCCGACAAATTGGTGTTCCAAATCTAGCCCAAATGGGACGTTGGTCTCGATACTATTTCTGCTAAGAAATCCCGTTGGTAAATTACTGTCACTATCTGATAAGTTAGTGGCTAGGAAATCTTGACCTGATAGTAAATACCCTTTTTCAAGCCTCAAAGTATCTCTTGCGCCTAAGCCAACTGGAACGATTCCATGTGGCTCTCCCTTTTCTAGTAATGTTCGCCATAGAAGAGGGGCTTGTTGGTTATTAATGAAAATTTCAAATCCTCTTTCACCGGTATAACCGGTACCTTGAATCCAACCTTCAAAACCATTAGCATCATCGAATCTTTGCCACTTAAAGCGACCTGGGACATTCAGTTGGCCAAAAACCTCAGCACATATGTTTGGAGAGTTTGGACCTTGGAGGGCAAGAATTGAGGTGTTTGGAGAAAGGTCTTCAAGCAGCACGGAGCCATCATCAGGCAATAAATCAGTGAACCACTGCCACATAATTGGAATCATACTGGCATTAGGGACTCCGAGCACTTCAGATTCAGAAACTACTGCAAAAATCATATCATCGATGATATGCCCTTGATGGTCAAGAAAATGAGTATAAGCACAACGGCCAATTGGGGTTCGACTTACTTTTTGAGTTGAAATACTTTCCAACCATTCCAGAACAGTTGCGCCAGAAAAACGAAAGGAACCCATGTGAGATACATCAAACAAACCTGCAGTTGCGCGAGTTGCGCGATGTTCTTCGGCTATACTTGAATACCAAATCGGTAACTCAAAACCATGGAAATCAACCATCTTCCCTCCACAAACAAGATGCTCATCAAAACAAGCGGTTCGTACTGGCTGTCCAGTCATGAGACGGCCTGATGGGTTCAGGGTTTGAACTCTACTTTAGATAGTCCAGCGTAGTATACTCTGCTTTACTCAGCCCTGTAATTTGCTTTTTCCTCACAGTAGCCTCATTCCATTTATCCGTAAATGTCCCCTCCATCCAATCACTCAAGATAGTTGGATGAATGTATGATGAGCGGCAGACTGCAGGGGTATTTCCCAAGTGCGTTGCTACAGCACCGACTACTCCTTGCTCCATTTTTTTCCGCCCCTTGATCGTACCAGGGTCATCGAATACTGCAAAGCCCTGTGCAGCCATCCAAGTAGCAGTCCATGTCCTGAAATCTTTGGCCGTGAAGGAGGTTCCACTAACTCGGTTTAGATATTCATTGATGTGTTCAGCCTTGACATCTCTTGCTACACCTTTATCATCTTCATACATGAATAAATCCTGAGTATCTTCTTCTCCGCCGACTTCTTTTGAGGCGATTATCAGACGGCAAATGTCATCATCTTCGATAGTCCTCTCCCAAACTTTCCCTGATTTTCCAGTGAAATTCAATTTAATATCAAGGTCTCCATCTGCATCACTGCCAGTTACTTTGGTCATATGGCCTTCTGTCAAGGTTGACAGACCGTAGGTCTTGTTTTGTCTCGCATATTCATCACTCCCAACCCGAATGCAATATTGGTTCATCAACCAAATGATGCAGGCTACGACTTTGTCCTTGGACATCCCATCTAAATTAATATCATGATTATAGGCTTTTCTAATTCTAGGTAAGGCTTCAGCAAATTCTAGAATTGCATCGAATTTTAAACGCGAAACTGTGACTACCCACTGGGTATGATAACGATATTGTTTCCTACCTTTAATATCAAGACCATGGGCCTGCAGTGTGCCTTTTTTATTAGGGCAAATCCAAACTTTTGTCCATGCTGGAGGGATAGCAAGAGAATTGATTCTCTGAATTTCATCCTCTTCAATTATTTTTCCACCAGCAAGGTTAAAATAATTCCAACTTGGTTTTTTTGAACGCTTTTTCTTACGCGTTATTCCCTCCCCGTCTGTAGGAGTGATCACAAGCCCAGCCAACTTGGCAACAGCAGCACTATCTAACTTCATATCCACTCATGGGACGATTCACTGAATGAGCATTTCGCCGTCTTGAACAATTTTTAAGCAAGTCAAACATTCTTCAATAAAGCCCTGCAAAGATTTCTTTGAAATTGCAGAGTTGGCAATAACCGGCCTCAAAATTACTTGACCATCAATCAATGCTTTGCTGGTCATCCATTTGCCCCGTTTCATTATTTCGTCTCTGATTTGGTTATTCAAAATATTAAGGTCAATATTTGCTGACTTCATTCGGAAACAAATATTAGTCCATTTGCGCGTTGACATCATTTCCATCTCTGGTTGCTGCTCAATTAAAAATTGGAAATGGTCTGCTAATTCCATGAATTCAATACATCTTTTAGCCCATCCTGCATCTCCAATCTCTCTCCAAGCCAACCAAAGTTTGAGAGCATCATTTCTACGTCCGCATTGGAGTGAGACTCTTCCCAAATCAAGTTCCTCACTTTGGTCATGTAATAAATACGGGACATCTGAAGTATGGTTGCAGACAGCCTTCAAAATGTTTGCATTTTTAATCAAAAAGACTGAGCATATTAGGGGAATCCCCATCATCTTGTGGGGATCCCAACAGAGTGAATCTGCCAGCTCAATTCCATCCATTAAATTCGCATATTTGGTGCTAAACAGGCAAGACCCACCCCAAGCAGCATCAACATGCAACCAGATATTATTGGCATGGGCAATAGTAGCAATTTCTCTTAATGGGTCAAATGCGCCACGAACCGTTGTTCCTGAAGTTGCGATGATACAAATAACATCCAAACCACTTCGCTTAGCAATTTCAATTTCTTCTTGAAGGGAATCTGTCCGCATGCAACCATCATCATCACATCTAACTTTTATTACATTAGATATTCCAAGCCCCAGTAAATTTGCTGCCATTAATACTGAATAGTGAGATTCTCCTGATACCATCACCACTTTCTTTCTCCCATCAAATCCCATTTGAATTGAAAGAGGGTCAAAGTTTTGCCTTCCACATAGAAGACCCAGAAGGTTTCCATTTGATCCTCCCGTAGTCAATACTCCATTTCCATCTGCAAATCCGACTAACTCCGACATCCTCTTAATAATAGCCTGTTCTACCATTGAAGCAAAAGGTGCAATCTCAAATGTATACATTGAAGTTTGAGCCAAGGCAGCTAGGACTTCTCCTGCAAAAGCACTTGCATTGAAACCACCCCAAAGCGAATTCATGAATCCAGCGTGGTGTGTTTTGACACTATGCTTTAGAAAATCATCCATTCCTTCTAAGACCCCTTCAATTCCTTCACCTTCTAATGGTGGAGTCAGGCGACTTCTGCGGCGAATCTCTTCAGGAGTTGGAGATGAAGTAGTAAATTCTGAATCCGCCTCAGTTAACCACACTCTAATGTGCTGAACTAAAGCATCGAGAATCTGCTCCACTCTCTCACTCTCCATATCTCCTGTCCGAGTGAAGACAGTACAACAACCCTTTGTTGATTCCCATAAGAAAAAGGTTCATGCAAATTGAATATTTTTTTAGCAATGTTGAATAACTACAATGCAGTCGCCCATCTATGTTAGGAGAAAGTGGAGATAGATGGTTGTTGCGATTACACATGCAATTAGCCCGAGACCTCAATGGTGCAGGTTGGAGCCAGAATCAAATCGCTGGAATTTTGGGCTCAACTCAGAGCACTGTATCTAGACAATTAAGCAGAACTTTACCCAACTTGCCAAGTGCTGATGTGGACACCATAGATGCATGGTCAGCTGACCTTTCGAAGCACTTGATAGTGTATGGCCCCAATTCGAAAGTAGTCCGTCAAAGGATGATTATGGAAATCCAATTTGAAGGTGGCCAAACTTTCCAATCAAATCGAACATTAACGGGTGTTGAACTTGAAGGAGGTGCTGTGATGGCAAGCCTACTACGTCAATTAGAATGGTCTTGTTCACGCTTAAGCGTTGAAAGAATGAGTGATTGGGCATCTGCAGTTGGCATGAACTTAGCAGCATGTTTACCCGAGGCAAAATCCAGCGAAGAAGTAGCAGCATTCCCTGGTCGCCTCTCCATTCTTGGTGGACGCATCCGACACCATGAAAAAGCAACCCTTGGGGCTAGTTCAAGCCTCTCAAAAATATTACTTCAAGCGAAAAAAATCGATGCAAATAAATGCTCAATCATCAACATCAAGGCCCCTATGAAGGGCAATCGTGTAGATGAAACTAAAATCACTAAATGCTGTCGAAATATGGGCTGGAAAATATCGAGCAGCAAGAAAGGGGAAGTGTCATCCACTGTTGGAGAAATTGATATCATCATTGAGGACGGCGAAATTGGCTGGGAACCTCATGTTTTCATTCTTGGAGAGAACCCTGGAGAAGTTGTCGCGAAGGCACATGCTTTCATTGATGCATTCGATGGAGGAACGGCGTGAATGAGAAAAAATCTACTAATGATATTCCTCATGAGTAGTGCGATAACTTTGCCTGGTTGCTTAGGAACTGTTGAAATAGAAGCAGATAAAAGTAAAATCAGAATTCTTACTTACGATGTTTATGCCCTCTCTGATGATGTTATTTCCGATTTTGAAAAAGAAACTGGATATGAGGTTGTTTTCATCAAACAAGAAGATGGAGGAGCAGTTCTAGAAACAGCACTTCAGACAATAGATTCACCAATTGCGGACCTAATAATCGGCATTGATAATAGTTTTCTGCAAATCGCCCTTGACCATGAATTGTATCAAGAATCAGGGATTGTACTACCCTCGATTCACCCCCAAGCGAGTTCACCATATTCAGGTGATTTGGCAATCCCTTATGATTGGGGGAAAGTATGCCTCAACATAAATAGTGAATATGCAGATGAAGAAAATGTCCCGATGCCAACCAACCTTTGGGACTTAACGGGCGAGGATTGGAAAGGAAAAGTTGCCGTACAGAACCCTAGAACAAGCACCCCTGGAAGAGCCTTCCTTGCTGCCACTGTGGATTATTTTGAAAACGATGCAGACAATTCAACAGATTATTCAGACTGGTGGAGTGCGATGAATGATAATAATATCATCATCACAAATGGCTGGTCCGAGTCCTACCTACAATACTACGAAGCAGGTTATGGAGTATGGGATGACTCCTTCATTGGTGGCGCTCATGCTACTGTGTCATACTGTCATTCTCCAGGAGCAGAAGCCTACTGGGGAGATGGAACAACAAATAGCGTCGCCCTAAACATCAGTGGTGCATCTTTCCTTCAGGTAGAATATGCCGGAATCGCTTCAGGTCCCGGTGTCAATATTGAGGGAGCAAAAGTATTCCTCGAATTGCTTCTAAGCGATTCTATTCAAAGTACGATCCCTGATACCAATGTCATGTATCCGGTATTATCGCATCTAAGCATACCTGAAGGGGCATACTTAGACCACACTGCTGACCCAGTTGATGCAAGTATTAGCATGCAAAGAATCGCTACAGAAATGCATGGATGGTTGAATGAATGGGATTTGGCAATGGCCTAAGAATCAGAAGTCTATGGCAGGGAATTCCTGCCTTACTTCTAATCATTATTATGGTTGTACCCATTCTATTGGCATGGCAGCGCTTAGTGGATACCAGTGAACTTAGTTTTTGGCAATCATTATTCGACCTTGATTCCCGTAGACAAACAAAAAATGCTGTGCCATTTTCTATTCTAATAGGTTTGATTTCTGCCCTAGCTACTGCTTTGATTGGACTTCCACTTTCGTTCATGCTTGGTCGATGGAAGTGGAGATGGAATCCACTTCTAAAACTCCTTGCAACCCTCCCATTCATTGTACCGAGTATCGTTGCAACCTTGGGTTTTCTTGAATTATTACGGAATGGAGGACTTTTTCACTCCCTAAGCGGGCTTGACTTGATTTCTGAAAAAGGGGTTATTTCTGATATGGGGGATGTCCTCGGGATTCAGCACTTGGGATGGTTAATTGCAATTATTATGGCCCATATTTGGTTCAATATTGCCCTGTTTGTCAGATTAGTCGAACCAGTTATTTCAAGATTAGATGAAAAAATGCTAGAGCAAGCAATGGTCTTACCCGCTGGGCGGAGTAGACTGGGGAGGATTCGTATTCTATGGTTGCCTTTGACTTGGGCTCATGCTGCTTCTGCGATGGTTTTGACCTTCGTTTTCTGTGCCACCTCTTTCGCTATTATTCTCCACTTCGGAGGATTTGAATTTTACACAATGGAGAGGGCCATGGCAGAACTTGGTGGCTCTGCTGGTATCTGCGCAAAAGGGGCAAGTAGGTGCTATGGCGCAGACGCCAGCGCTGTGGTTATGGCTCTCTCTTCGATTCAACTTCTCATAATTCTCTCGGCACTTTGGCTTCAATCATTTCTAGCAAGAAAAAAACAAGTCCCATGGCCGATATCTCAAAACAAGAAAAAACAGGCCCCGAAAGTGTTGTGGGTACCAATAGCCTTGATGATGATATTCTTGGCTGCTCCATTAATTTCAATTCTTGTTGCCAGCTTCAAAGTGAAGGGGGATTTTTCTTTGCGAGCATGGTCTGCTTCCTTTGAAGGTGAAATGTTCTCCCACTTAGAAAATTCATTATTCTATGCTGGCATGACAGCATTAATCATCATTCCATTCTCCATCTTATGCTGTGAAATTTGTATTCTTGCGGAAAAAAGAGCATGTCGAGGAATCAATCCCAGACTCAACCGGCTTTGGTCGGCCTTCAATGAAAATCTTGCATTAACACCCTTGGCACTTTCAAGTGTGATGATCGGATTAGGGGTTCTTATTGGTATCATAAGGATTTCACCAAGCCTCATTCAAGAATGGTGGATTCCTCTTATTGGACATTGCATGGTTGCCCTACCATTTGCAATAAAATGCATTTTGCAGGCGATGAGAAATCTTCAACCAGAGCACCAAGAAATTGCTGCAACCCTTGGCTTAACACCGTTTGAAAATTGGCTCAAAATAAGATTGAGGTTATTGAAGTCGCCAATAATTGTGGCCTCCTCATTAGTAATTGCAATTTCATTAGGTGAATTTGGTGCCAGTTGGGTCGTAATTAGAGCCACTAGTCATGCAACCTTACCGATGTTCATAGATTCAGCAATTAGCCGACCATTTGATTCTCTGGCTAGGCCAAGTGCAATGGTTGCCTCAACTATACTTCTTACATGCTGTGCAATTCTACATCTTACCGCAGAAAGGTTCAGGGGCTCAGGTCAGGGGAGTGGCTTCTAATGGCAACTGCACTGCAAGTCTGTGGCCTATCAGTTTCTTTTGAAGGAGAAAGATTTCTTGAGGACATTAATTTCGCAGTTGAAGAAAATGAAATCGTCGCCCTAGTTGGAGAGAATGGCTCTGGAAAGACCACCTTACTTCGCACAATTTGTGGTCTACAAGATATCGATGAAGGAAGCATCATACTCAATAACAAAGAAATTTCAGGACAATCGGTTTACAAGAGGGGGATTGGACTTGTCTTTCAACAAACTTTGCTGATGCCCCAACTGGATGTAGCCGGCAATCTTGCTATTGGCATACCTCGAAGCATAGCCAAAAAAGAAATTCCGTCAATCATAGAAAGAGCATTGGAGGATATCGGTCTTTCTGGATTCCAAAGGAGGAAGGTTTCCACCCTTTCTGGTGGAGAGGCCCAAAGGATCTCTTTGATGAGAGCATTATTAGCAGAACCAAAATTCTTACTCATGGATGAGCCATTGGTAAATCAAGATATTCACAATAAAAAAAAATTGGGTGAAGAAATCAGAGGCCTACTCAAACAACGCGGGGTTGCTGCATTGATAGTTACCCACCAACCAACAGTGGCAGAAAGTATCTGCGATAGAGTTCTCTACATTAGTTCCCTCAAAGGAGGTGAAGAAGAATGAAGGATATTCACTCAATTCTCAAACCATGGCCGATGTGGAAGAGTCATTGGCAAAAAAGGCAACAACAAAATGGTAGAAGACTGCAATATATTGCCTTTTTTTCTACGATACTCTTCCTCGCAATTCCCTATGGTATCATCAACCAAATTATTAGTTGGATGGATATCTCAAGGCTTGACCCAGTCACGCCATTGGATGATGCAATTCCATTCATCGCGTGGACACTTATTCCCTATCTCAGTTTGTACTTCTACTACCCTGCGGGTGCGTTAATGTCTCCAAAAAATGATACTGGTAGAATCCAAATGCTGATGTTGCATCAAGTTTTATTCCTTAGTTCATGGGCAATAAGCATTATTTTTATTCTTATTCCAACCAATATCCACATCCGTAACCATATTCCAGAGAGCATCAGGGCAGGGGAAGGTTTCTGGGGTTTCTTCTATGGCGATATCATGCACAATACAGACCAGCCGTGGAATGCTTGGCCAAGTCTACATATCGTACAAAGCCTACTCATCGTATTGATGCTAACCCATTGGCTGAAGCCACAACAAAGAATAAAAACAATTCTTGCATTATGGATTGGCTGGTTGATGTTGGCAATATCTGTCCTAACAACCAAACAACATTTCGTCTTCGACCTAGTAACAGGAATAATTGTCGCATTATTATGCTGGCACTGGCTACTAAAGCCAGCGATAAAATGGAGCGAATCTGAAGCCGCTACTGATTTCACATTCAAGGAAAGGGAACTCCATCCTAGTAAAGTCGAAACTTAACATCTATACTCATCGAGTCAAGTCTAAATCAACTGACAAAAAGAATCAGAATTGAAGACCTGCTGCCGACAAATAATAGATCAAACCAAGTCCTGCAAATGTCATCATCCATGCTCCAACCATTTTGATCATACCAGTTGCACGACGTAAGAAATCAATGAACATCGTACGCCCTAAGCCAACCATCATAGTTACTGCAGTCATCAAAAATACTACAGATAACATCAAGCCAGTCAAACCAGCAATGGTTGCCCCATCTCCGGCAACGGCAGTGTATGCAATAAATGGTAGAACAGCAGCAGCAGTACAATCTATTGAAGCAGCTGCATAACCAATACCATATAGATACATATTGCGGCGTGGTGTGAATTTATCATCTGCTTCAGTGGTTGACCAACGGTCGACTAAACGCTGAACAAAACTCATCAACTTTGCAGTACCACCCATCAACATGAAAGCCCCCAAGACAGTCAATAAAACTGCAATGAAGTAAGCAATGTAAAGGAAGATAGATGCAAAATTAATGAATTGATTCAAAGTTACTACTGCCACTCCAATTACCAAGAAAAAAGTCAGCATACCGGCTCCAGCCAATAATCCAATCGACATGCTACTAGGCATTGATCCCTTCAATTTACCAGATGCTTTCATCTCTTCCTCACGCAATCCAAGATTGAGGTAATAGGAGATGTACGAGGGCAATACTGGGAATGCACATGGTGAGAAGTAAACTAACAAACCAACGAAAAGTCCTAACACAAAAACCGGCCAAAAGCCGACCTGAAGAGCCTCAATTCCAAACCTATCATCATCTGCTTCACCATTGATTGCTCTCTCAACTTTTTCGTCAAAATCAGACCAGTCCTTAGCAGAAGAACCACCTACTTCCTTTGCAACAGGATAGCCTTCATGGTCAATAACATAGACAACAGGAGGCGCAGTTACCGAATAGTGTTTCATTAAATCTTCACGTTTACCATCAAGTGAACCATTTTCATCTAAAATAGCAGCATCGACGGCTCCTGTTGCTAAGGTCCAAGGAGTATAGTGACAAGAATTGGCTTCTCCGTCTGTATCATTATCCCCAAAACAATCATCTAAATCATCAATACTTTCGACGTAGTCTCCTGAATAAAATACCCCTATACTAACAACAACTACATCGTATCCATCCATGGATTGCCAATCTGACAACTCTTCATCGATATGAAAAGTAACCCATTCACATCCAGTACAAGAAATGGCCATGAAATCAACGATTACCACCTTTCCACGATGGTCGGATAATCGAAATACTCCGGTATCATTTGTGACTGAATCTTCAATGCCGCTGCGGTTTGCTGTATCAACAACAAAATCAGTCGCCAATTCAGCCTCATCTGAGGTGCCAAAACCTTTGGCGGCAGAATCAAACAAAGTCAAGGCTGCAGTGGCAATGATGCCGAATAGCACTATGCTAATGCCAAATGCTTGCCAAGTTTGCTTTTGTTTGAAGACGCCGAAGTCAAGGCCGAGGCTCTCTTGTAGACCCATATGATGAGGCCGATAGAAAGTTGGTTTTCACTCTTTGCTAATCATTGCTCAGTATAATATTCTAATTCAATCCTTTCTGTTGACAAAGAGAACTCAGATGCCCGACTCATACTGTGAATATTTGAGTATATCTAAGGACCTATGATATACAGTTACCAAGTGGAGAAGATTATGCCCGGCATCCACCCCGACCCAACTACTGCCTTCCACCAAATTCAGGTGCAACCAGAAAAAAGTAGTACAGGAAAAATCCTCTTGTTGATTGGAGTAGCAGTATTCGTGCTCGGAATTGTGCTTGGAATCTCAGGCTTTACCTCGGTTGAAGACGACCCCAAGGTTTGGGTATCTGAGGTTCAATCTGACATCGATGATGCCATCATCTGGCGGGGCACTGGTGAAATTAATGAAAGCATTTCTCTTGACCCAGAAAAGAGTTATGGTGTGGCCATAAGTCAAGATTCTGAAATTTTCAATATCTCAATTTCCGAAGCAAATCTGAGCGTTTTTAGAGCCGAGGAATGCAAAGATTCCAACCCAGATGATACTGTTGAAGATTGTGAGGATTATGAACACTATAGCATAGGTCAAATTGAAAATTCAAGTGATGTCAAGTTGTTTTTCAATTCTACCGGAGAAGTTGTCATCGTCGATAACCTTGTTTTCTTCAAGGGTCTTGAGTCCACCGTCTGGGAACTTGCTGGTAGCAGTTTATTGCTTGCCTTTGTTGGTGGAGGATGTAGTCTATGCCTCGGGGTGTCTTTGTTAGCAGTCGGTGCTTTCATTAATTTCAAAAATTAATACTCAATGCCTAAACACCTTGAAAGGTGCTGCAATCACCAGAACTTTGTGGTCCCCCCTAAATTGGCGATTGAGTTGCCCGATTCTTGGAAAGTCCAACACGGTCAGATAATCCCTGAAGAGGAGTTTCCTGATGAGGAATTAGACTCTTGGCCAAAGCGCTACTTAATCCGTTTATTGGCAATGCTTTTGGTTGCTGGTGGATTGTATTACTCCCAAGAAGGATTGATTGTTTTAGTTGTATTATTCATCGCTGTTGTGCCTTTTGAAAAATTATTCCCTCGCCATAAAGGCCAGAGAATTCGCCGACCTGAATTAGGAACAGACATCGGATATGCTATTGCCACTCCTTTGATGGGAGTTGCAGCTACTGTTGTTGTTGTTGTCATTGGAGTGCTGAGTTTTGCTTGGGTTCCAGGTTTGCTGATACGGCCATTAGTTGCAAAAATTCCAGTTGAAATTGCCCCTTATGTTGGATTTTTGTTGTTTGATTTTGCAGTTTATTGGACACATCGGTTTTATCACGAAATAGATTTCTTGTGGAAGTTTCATGCAATCCATCACTCAACCGAGACATTAGACTGGGTAAGTGGATTCCGAGGCCATCCATTCGATGGAACCTTATTGGCACCAGCATTTTTCTTTTTGCTAGCAGCTGGATTTACTCCTGAATTGACCGGAATCTTTGTTGTTCTGCAAATTTTGCTGGGTTTGTTTCTACATGCAAATGTCAGATGGAAATTAAAACCTCTTCATCGGCTTTTCATTACACCAGAATTCCATCATTGGCACCACACCAATGAAGAGGATGCAATTTGGACAAATTACTCCACCTTCTTGCCTATTTGGGATATAATATTTGGAACATATTTCATGCCAAAAAACAGGCGACCCACTGTGTATGGATGTGGAGAGAATATTCCAAAGGGAATTATCAAACAGTTGAAATGGCCGATACCGAAATTGGTTAATCCACTTTGGGTCATTAGACATCCTTTGAAATCAATTGCTAATATTTGGAGGTTTACGAAAAAATTGCTGAAGGCGATGAAAGGTTCAGCATTTAGACCAAGAGGTAGTAAACCGGGTTTTCGCAAAGGAGTTTCGCCTCATCCTAAATTATTTCATGATAATGAGAATTGAATCACTTTGAATGGTGAGATTCAAGAATGAGACCCTGCACGGCGGCTCGATGACTGAAGATGAAAACGCGGAAGCCGAGGGCAGCGTTGAAGAAGATGGGGTCATCGAAGAGGTTGTAGAACCAACACCTGCAGAATTAATCGCTGCCGCAGAAGCAAAAGCCGAGGACGCTGAAAAGGAAATCGGTTATCGTGATGCTGAAATTCAGAATGTTCAACGCCGCCTTGCAAAAGAGAAATCGGAATTAATTCAGTATGCAAGCATGAACCTTTCCCGCCGAATGCTCTCAGTTATCGATGATGTTGATAGAGCATTGGCGAATATTCCTGCTGAGGTTTCAGATGAAATTAAGCCGGTGCTTGATGGTTTGAAGTTGCTGCGCGACAAAACTTGGACAGAATTGAAAGCATCTGGAGTTGCAGCGATGGAATCCAAAGGCAAGGCATTCAATCCTAAAAATCATGAGGCATTAACAACAATCCCTGCAACAGACGAGTATCCTGCTGGTACAATAATCGATGTCATAGAGCCAGGATATATGTTCAAAGAACGCTTGTTAAGAGCGGCCAAAGTTGTTGTTTCTTCTTAACCAACATGCTCTACTTTCGGCCCAAGGAAAGCAAGCCTCCTTATTCTGAAATCATCTTCTAATAACCAATCGATAGTTATTGGCTCGAGAGTAATTGACATAACTTCCTCCAAGGCATCTGGATTGTTGAGAGTGCTTAGCATCAATAGATTCTGGCGCACTCTCCAACCTTCAAAGGTATCTCTTTCAGTTAATGAAACGGTATGGACCTGCCATCCAGATTCTTCGTAAAGTGCAGTTGTTGCATCATTGCTACTGACTAGGACTCCGGACTTGCCATGCCAATTCTCTGCATGTCTAACCCAATTTTGTGGGTCTCCTAAATCAGGAACTGCTAATACTTCGAAATGAGTGACTTGTTCAGATTTTAGCCAAATTTGTAGTAATTCAAGTCTTTCTTCCCATGTCCATGGGTTTTCAGGAGATTGCTCGACATTTGAAGATCCGACCATGATTCTGAAGGTTGTTGAGGGATGATGTTCATCTCTAAATTCAATGGCTTTTCTAAGTAAAAAAGTATGCCCTTTGTGGAGAGGCTGGAACCTTCCGAGGACTACTATTGCTGGCGCAGGAATTACTTCAGGTGCCGGCGGAATCATCTCCATTCTTTCACCTCTCGAAATGACTCTCAACTTCGCTAATTGGTAGGTCCAACCCCATCTCATTGAAGCAGATTATCATTCTCTTACAGCCTTCAATCATTTCCTCAATTGGAGTCTCCCCCATCGATCCTATTCTGAACATTTTTCCTTTCATGTGGTCTTGAGCCCCAATCACAAAGGTCTTGTATTCAGATTGAAGTTTTGAGCGCCATGAATCATCAATTCCTTTGGGATAAAGAATTGCTGTTACTGTATTTGAGCACTGCTTTTCATCTACTAATAATTCGAAACCGAGGCTGCTGAATAATGAACGGACTCCTTTGGCCATAGTTTCGCACCTTTGCCAACGCTTTTGTAATCCTTCTTCTGCCAAAGTTCGCAGTGCTGCACACCAACCCAAAGTTAGGTTAATCGCCGGAGTCCAAGGAGTTTGATCGTCTCCTCCTTTATTGAGGGCTGCATGAATATCGAGATAATAAGAAGGATTTGCGGAACCATCTTGCTTCCTCTTTTGCGCCTCTTCGATCCATTTATCGCTAACTGCGATTGCGGCTACTCCGCTAGGGCCTGCACTGCATTTTTGTGCCCCCATGACAACTGCTTCTACATTCCATTTTTCGGGATATACTGGCATTCCACCAACGCTGGTTATGCCATCAATAAGTAAGCCCGCATCATATTTTGTACAGAGTTTTGACAGTGCAGCGGCATCTTGAGTAATTCCACTACTTGTTTCATTATGGCAAAAAACCAAGGCTTCGTATTCACCACTTTGTAGATGCCTTTCTATTTCATCAAGGTCGAATGCCTTTCCCCAATCGTATTTGATATGAATACAATTTGCAAATACATCTGTGATTTGTGCTATCCGTTCTCCAAATTTACCATTGCTTGGGACGAGGACTTTGTCAGTTCTTCGAAACCGATTGGCTATCGACATTTCAGTTGCAGCTGTACCACTTCCAGAAACAACGATGACAGTATATCCATCTTCTCCAGTCCAAGATTGTTGCCCTCTTTCATGAGAAGATGGGGTGAGATTGAAGGCTATTCTTAGGAGGTGGTTTAGTTCTGCCATCACTGATTTGTATTCAGGTCCTCGTGCCGTCATAACAGGAGAAGACATCGCAGTAAGGACTCTAGAATTCATCCTTACAGGTCCAGGAACCAAGAAACAGGACTCGCCATCCCATTCATCCATGTTACCTTCTCGGGGCATTCAGTCCTTCAATGCACCCATTGATATTTTACATAGCATTGAATGGATGAACACCTTCGGGGGGGCTGTGTTGAGAATCGGTATTGCCATGCTGCAAGGTGCTCGGAGTGAGCATGCACAGGCTCTTTTGCAGGTCGATTCTGAAATAGAAATTGTTGAATTACGAAAGCCGAGTGATCTTTTGCTGGGAATAGATGGCTTGATTCTACCAGGTGGTGAATCCACTAGTATGAGATTGGCATCAGCATCCAAAGGATTACTGAAATCATTATTTGATTGGATGATTGAAAATGAAGATAAGCCAGTTTTAGGAACATGTGCGGGTGCTATTTTACTCTGTCAACCTGATTTTGAATTACAACCACTCGTTGATGCCATGATTAGTAGAAATTCATTCGGACGACAGTCAGATTCATTTCAGGCTAAATTGAAAGTGCATATTTTTGAAGAAAGTGAGTTTTCTGGAGTTTTCATTCGAGCACCCAGATTCATTGAAAATAGCTGCCAAGAGGTTGCATGGTTAGGTAATGAGGTTGTGGGAATTCTTGATGGAAATAGGATGGCTTTAACATTCCACCCTGAGTTAACTGATGATTTGTTGTTTCATCGCTGGCTAATAACTCAGGCTTCTGTTTGACAGCATCTTGAAAACGTCAATCATTACCGATAGGTTGTGCAAGACCATTCTGCGACTGGAATTCAAGCAGCAGATGCTAATGAAGCGGTTGGTTGTATTCAATGCCAAACAGGAAGTAAGTTGGTATTGTTCGTAACTGGGCATTGCCATTGGATGTGTGATTATTGCCCATTGTCTGAAAATAGAAGGGAAGTAGATGTGATGTTCGCCAATGAACGCCCTTGTACTGATTTTACTCAAGTCATCGAGGAAGCCAAAGCGATGAATGCAACAGGAACTGGAATTACAGGCGGCGACCCATTGATGGCAAGAGAGCATACAATTGAGGCAATTAAGGCATTAAAGGCTGAGTTTGGCCCTCAACACCATATCCACATGTATACCAGTATTCCATTTGCCGTAGAGCATGCAGCCTCATTTGCGGAAGCCGGTTTGGATGAAATCAGGTTTCATTTATTGAAGTTGGAATTGAAAAAATACTTACCTATAATGCAAGCCTGCAAAAATTCAGGGTTAGTGGTTGGAGTTGAAATTCCTGCAGAACCTGATGAAGAACAAAGATTGTTTGAGTTACTTGAGGAATTAAGAGATGCACCGATTGAATTCCTCAATCTAAACGAATTAGAAATAACTACAGGAAATCATGCTGAAATGGAATTACGTGGATTCAATCTTTCAAATGAAATGACTGCAGGTGCAGAAGGTTCGGCAGAATTGGCATTGGCATTACGAGATCGAGTAATGTGCGCAGAGTTGGCTATTCCAGATGCTCATGATGAATTATTGAGAGAGGCATATGGATTTCATTTGAAATTTTGTACATCCTCATACAAAGATGCGGGTCAATTACGTGCCAGATTCAAGCGAAGAGCCGGCCACACTCTGCGTCCCTATGAAGAATTGACTAATGATGATACTATCATCTTTGGAGCATTGTTTTCTTCAACATCTTTAATTGAAAGTGACATCGAAGAAATACTTGAAGAAACTGGAATTTCTGCTGATTGGATATTTAGGGATGATGAAAATATACGAATTGAAATGCCAGTTGAATTAGCAGAAGAATTTGCCCAAGAGGTGAATGCGCCTGTTGCGATTATCGAAGTCCACCCAACTCACGAAAGGTTAGAAGTTTCATTAACTTGGCTTAATTCTCAACGTCCTTGAGTTTTTTTCCATCCAAAATCCATTTACTTGCAGGCATGTGTTCTCTGCCCAAGAGCAAACTAATTCCCTCTTTTTTTGCCATTTGCAATACATGAAATAGACCTTCAGAATTACGCTGATGCGCTTCCATAGTAGGTAGAATATGTGGGTCTGATTTTTCATCAAGACTCTCTCCCAATTTCTCTCGTCTTTGCATCCAATCCATGACTACTGCATTTGAATATTCTTTCTTAGTAAATGTTGAGATATTCTCAATCATTTCAAGCCATATTTCAGGCTCGTATAATTCATCGACATGCTCAACTTCTCTTCCAAGAAGTGTTTCGATGTAGATGAAAGTTCTACCTTCCCATGCCTCCCATTCTCCAATTGCAGACCATCTTGCAAGTAGCAACATTCCTTCGGGCGATTGTAATTTACCGGATTCTAAAAAATCTAGAATCTCAGCCCCAGCATCAATATCGAATTGACGTTCCATTTCAGAGTCAGCAGTTGGTCTTTCTAAAGTAGAGGATTCTAACTTTTCAATCAGTTCGGTAGTAGTCAGAGATAATAATTCCTGAAGAGCATTGCCATCGATTAGAAGCACTACCATGTCGATGCCCATCACCTTGCCCAAGTGCACTGATGATATCACCTAATCGGAAGGTTTGTTCATTTCTCCTCTTGAGATATGATGTTCAAAACAGCGCTCTAAATAAGCAAATATTTCACCGAGGAGGACCTTCTTCTTCTTTTAGCTTTAGCATTATTTTTCATAAGATTTACACACCTCGACGATATATTGCCATAGATAAGCTAGGGCTGGATTCTTCATGTTGATGGCAGACATGTGTAAGCCTTGAAGTGCATGGCTCAGCCCGTCGCCATCAAGGGGGAGGCGTCTATGGCAACAATCGAAGAGCAGATTAAGGCCATTCAGACTGAAATGGACAAGACCCAGAAGAATAAAGCCACTGAACACCACGTCGGTCGCTTAAAGGCAAAGATTGCCAAATTAAAGATGGCTCGAGAGAAAGCCGACGCCCACGCAAAATCCAGTGGCGGGGGTAAGGGCTTCGAAGTCAAGAAAAGTGGTGATGCAACTGTTGCCTTGGTAGGATTCCCTTCGGTTGGAAAATCAACCCTAATTAACCAGGTCACCGATGCTAAATCAGAAACTGCTGGATATGCATTCACTACTCTCACATGTATTCCAGGTGTAATGGAACACAGAGGGGCAAAAATCCAGATTCTTGACCTGCCTGGGTTGATAAAAGGGGCAGCAAATGGAAAAGGTCGAGGTCGTGAAATTCTCAATGTAATTCGCGCATCAGACATGGTTTTGTACATTGTTGACCCCTTTCAGGATGCTCATTTTAGAGTTCTACACAAAGAATTGGAACTGGCTGGAATGCGTCTGAACGAGGGTAAACCTCCGGTTTTTATCAGCCGTACAGACAGAGGTGGAATTGATATACGCACTACGGTTGAACAAACCCGATTAACTGACGAACAAATTTCGGATATTATTCGTGCTTTCGGTTATTCATCAGCAATCGTCACCTTGAGAACAGATGTCTCAGCCGACCAAATCGTTGATGTCTTAGCAGGAAATAGAGTCTATTCGAAGGCCGTTGTTGCAATCAATAAAATCGATATCGCCAAAGAAGAACAGTTGGTACATATGGAAAATATGCTGCCAAAAGGCTGGCCACTGATGAGAATCTCCGCATTCAAGGGTGATGGACTCGATGATTTGAAGGATTTTATCTATGATAATCTCGGCTTTATGCGAGTATTTCTTAAACCACAAGGACAAGAGGCAGATATGGAAGAGCCACTCATTATCAAAGACACAAGTAGGGTGGAGGATGTGTGTAATAACCTGCACCGAGACTTTGTCAGAAAATTCAGATTTGGCAGAGTAAAAGGACCATCTGCTAAATTTGATTGGCAAAGAGTGGGGCTGGATCATTTGCTCAAAGACGGGGATATTCTAACGGTCATTACAAGACGTTGAGGTGAAAAAATGGTAGCAGACTTAGATTTTTTGAATAAGATTCACGACCGTATTCCAGTATCCTTGGAAATACTACCACCAAATAGGGGGCTCGGGTTGGATGCGATACATTCATTCTTTGAGGGTTTGAAGCCATGGAAACCTGCCTTTGTTAGTGTAACTTATCATCAGGCCTTCAAAGTTGAAGAAAATGATAGTAGGATTTGGAACCGTAAGAAACCGGGCACTGTTGGAGTATGTGCAATGTTGAAATTCCAATATGATTTGAAAGTCATACCCCACGTTATTTGTGGCGGTTTCTCGTCATTTGAATCAGAAGATTTTCTTGTGGATTTGGATTATTTGGGATTAGATACGATTCTTGCATTAAGAGGCGACCCAAAAAAGGGAGATGCTGAATTCAAACACCACCGAGACGGACACCGTTATGCTTCTGAACTCGTTGAACAAGTAATGCGCCTGAACAAGGGAGAATACATGGAAGATGTCAAAGAAGCAAAATCAACTTCCTTTGTCGTCGGAGTTGCAGCCTATCCCGAAAAACACCGTGAAGCAGTCAGTTTCGATGTCGACATTCAAAATTTGAGGAAAAAGATAGATGCTGGCGCTTCCTTCATCATTACTCAAATGTTCTTTGATAATCAGGTCTACTTTGACTTCATTGAAAGGGCCAGAGAAGCAGGGATTACAATTCCCATTATTCCTGGAATAAAAATAATCACCAGTAAAAGACAAGTCGAAATATTACCTGAAATATTCCATACAAAAATGCCTGCTGACTTGTGCAATAACATTCAGAAATGTGGAAGTAATTCTGAGGCGGTGGAAATAGGAATAAAACATGCAATCTCGCAATTTAAAGAATTAGAAGAATATGGTGTCCCTTGTATTCACATATTCAGCATGAATAATTTATCACCAATTACATCTCTATTGAAGGGTGTTCAACGCATTTAATGGAATAATTACTAGCGAGGTCTTGATAAACACTTGTTGAGTCGCCGGTTCTATGAGTCAAGGCCACTTGTTTACCTCAGAATCCGTTGCTGCTGGGCATCCCGACAAGGTCTGCGATAATATTTCAGATGCAATTCTCGATGCTTGCCTTTCGCTAGATCCTCGTGCAAGGGTTGCGGTTGAGACATTAGTCAAGGGAATGGATGATGGTTCTCATATCGTCATTGGGGGTGAAATTACCATTCATGGTGGACATACTGTCGACTACGAGGCAATTGCCCGCAAAACTGCTGCCGAAATCGGCTATACAAACCATGATTATGGAATGTTCGCAAACGATAGTGAAAGTTGTAAAGTTCAAGTTTTGGTTAGTACACAATCAGGAGATATTTCACAAGGAGTCACCGAAGGAGAAGGCATGTTTGCATCTCAAGGGGCTGGCGACCAAGGTCTGATGTTCGGATATGCAACAGATGAAAGTGAATCATGGGATGAACTGAAGGGGTTTTACATGCCTCTGCCAATATTACTCAGTCAAAGATTGACAATGGCTCTAAGCGCTGCTGGTCTGGATGGAACCCTCGAATGGGCAAGGCCAGATGCCAAGAGCCAAGTAACAATTGAGTATTCTGAAGAAGGAAAGCCAACCCGTTGTGAAACTGTTGTTGTTGCGATTCAACACGATGACCTACGCGATATGTTTGATGGGGATGAGTCCAAAGAACAACAATACATACAGAGCCAAATTGTCGAGCACATCATTAACAAAGTCATCCCATCTCAATTAATAGATGAACAAACTAATGTTATTGTAAATGGCACAGGGCGCTTTGAGAAAGGTGGGCCTCATGCAGATGCAGGTCTAACAGGTCGCAAGATTATCGTTGATACATACGGTGGAATGGGACGCCATGGTGGAGGTGCATTCAGCGGCAAGGACCCAAGTAAAGTAGACAGGTCAGCAGCCTATGCATCGCGCTGGGCTGCAAAACACATTATCGCTGCAGGACTTGCACAGAGATGTGAAATCCAACTCGCATATGCTATTGGAGTTGCAGAACCCGTCAGCATAAAGGTAGAGACATTTGGCACAGGAAGCATTCCTGACTCTGTTATTTCAGAACGCTTGGCCAAAGCCTTCGATTTCCGCCCAGCAGCAATTATTTCAGACCTCGGGCTACTCAAACCAATCTTCAAGCGAACCGCTGCTGGCGGACACTTTGGCAGAGTTCCAGAAGAAGATGGTGGATTCAGTTGGGAAGCACTTGACCAAGCAAGAATTGCTATTCTACAAAACAAGTAGGGATTGATTCAATGCTGATGAAGGAGGAGAACAATTTGCAGACAGAAGATTACCAAGTAGCTGATATCAGCCTTGCAGACTGGGGACGTAAAGAAATTGACATCGCAGAGCATGAAATGCCTGGATTAATGTCGGTTCGTGCTAAATATTCGCCGGAGAAACCTTTGGCTGGAGTACGAGTGACCGGCTCACTGCATATGACAATTCAAACCGCAGTGCTTCTTGAGACCCTAGTTGAACTGGGCGCAACAGTACGTTGGGCAAGTTGCAATATTTACTCAACCCAAGACCATGCTGCAGCCGCAATTGCAGTAACTGGAGTTCCGGTATTCGCTTGGAAGGGGGAAACTTTGGAAGAATACTGGGATTGCACATTCAAAGCGCTTGACCATAGAAATGGACTTGGCCCTCAACTAATTGTCGATGACGGTGGAGATGCAACACTTCTCCTTCATCGTGGTTATGAATTAGAAAATGGCTCTAACTGGGTTAACGAGGAAACCACAAATCACGAGGAACAAGTTATCAAGAATTTGTTGAAGAGAATTCATTCCGAAAGACCATCATATTGGAAATCGATTGTCGAAGAGTGCAAGGGAGTTTCTGAAGAAACAACTACAGGCGTTCACAGACTATACCAGTGGGTTGAATCAGGATCTTTGCTTTTCCCTGCAATCAATGTTAACGACTCGGTTACGAAGGCAAAGTTCGACAATCTATACGGCTGCCGTGAATCACTTATCGATGGAATAAAGCGTGCTACTGACGTTATGATCGCAGGTAAAACTGCCGTTGTTTGTGGCTACGGAGATGTCGGAAAAGGCTCTGCACAGGCATTGAAGGCAATGGGGGCAAAAGTCATCGTAACTGAAATTGATCCAATCTGTGCTCTTCAAGCAGCAATGGAAGGCTTTTATGTTCAGACTGTCGAAGATACATTGGGAACTGCAGACATCTATGTTACTACCACTGGGAACAAGGATGTCATCACTCTTTCACACATGGAAGCAATGAAGGACCAAGCAATTGTTTGCAACATTGGTCACTTTGACAATGAAATTCAGGTTGATGCTTTGGAAGCACGAGAAGATGTTGATTGCCTAAACATCAAACCTCAAGTTGACAAGTTCACTTTCCCTGCTGGAAATTGTATCTTCCTCTTGGCCTCAGGTCGCTTAGTCAACCTTGGTTGTGCAACTGGGCACCCAAGTTTTGTCATGTCCAATAGTTTCACCAACCAGACTTTGGCGCAGATGGACCTTTGGAAGAACAAAGAAACTTACGAGAATGATGTTTACATATTACCAAAACACCTCGATGAAGAGGTTGCAAGATTACACTTGGAAAAGATTGGCTGCAAATTGACCACAATGACTGAGGAACAATCAGAATATCTCAACGTGCCGAAATCTGGACCTTACAAGCCTGAACACTACAGGTACTGAATGATGGTTGATGGAGATGGACGCCTCGCGTATATCCACCTTCAAGGAATTACTAAAACAACGTATCCTAATCATCGATGGTGCGATGGGCACCATGCTACAACGCTATGGTCTTGAGGAGGAGGATTTTAGAAATGATTCCCTCAAGGAGCATCAAATCGACCTTAAAGGAAACAACGATTTGCTTGTTCTAACAAAACCTGAAGTTGTCAAGGAAGTACATCTTCAATATTTTGAAGCAGGAGCAGATATTGTCGAAACAAATACATTCGGCGCCACAAGTATTGCTCAATCCGAATACGGACTTTCCCATTTGGCCTATGAAATGAACCTTGCTGCGGCTAGAATTGCTCGAGAGGCTGCGGAGGAATGCTCTGAAAGTAGTGGTAGGTCTTGTTTTGTTGCAGGTGCGATTGGCCCCACTAATATCACACTTTCAGCATCTGCTGATGTAGATGATGCTTCAACTCGAGCCTCTACTTGGGACGAGGTCTATGCAGCCTATGTTGAGCAGGTAAAAGGCCTGATTGACGGGGGCTCAGACATTATCCTGATAGAAACAATATTCGACGTTTTGAATTCAAAGGCTGCAATAAAAGCCACTCTCGATGTGTTTGAAGAACTTGAAATTGAATTACCAATTATTATCTCGGTTACTTTCATCCAAGAAGGAGGAGATCGGACCGTATTTGGACAAAGTGTCGAAGCCTTCTGGGAGACCATTAGGCATGCAAAACCAATCTGTGTTGGAATGAATTGTGGACTTGGCGCAACTGGATTACGGGGCAAACTACAGACTCTCTCTAGAATTGCCGATACTAATGTCCACATTTATCCAAATGCTGGCTTACCAAATCCCCTTTCTCCTTCAGGCTTTGATGAAACTCCCGAAATCACCGCTGCTCACATCCAACACTTAGCAAAGGACGGATTATTGAACTTAGTCGGCGGATGCTGTGGAACAACTCCCCCACACATCAAAGCAATTGCACAGGCAATGAAGGGAATCTCACCCCGAGAAATACCTACACATGAACGCCTTCCTAGTTATGCAGGACTCGATACTTTTGTTGTTCGAAATGACTCTAATATGGTGATGATTGGAGAGCGAACCAATATTACCGGTTCAGCTCTATTCAGGAGATTGGTAAGTTCAAATGACTTAGAAGCCGCAGTTGAAGTTGCAGCAGACCAAATAAAAAATGGTGCAAATATACTCGATGTCAACATGGATGAAGGCCTAATTGACAGCGAGTTAATGATGACAAAGTTTCTCAATATTATCGCCACAGAGCCAGATATCTGCAGCGTTCCAATGATGATTGATTCCTCCAAGTGGAGCGTTATCGAAGCCGGCTTGAAATGTGTTCAAGGAAAACCAATTGTAAATTCTATTTCACTGAAGGAAGGAGAAAAGGAGTTTCTCCGCCAAGCCAAGGAAATTTGGCGCTACGGAGCGGCTGTTGTCGTCATGGGTTTTGATGAAAAAGGGCAGGCAGATACAATTGATAGAAAAGTCAGTATTGCAATAAGAGCACATCAATTGCTATTAGATGCCGGATTCCATCCAACAGATATCATTCATGATCCAAATATCTTAGCAATTGCAACTGGAATGGAAGAGCATAATGAATATGCTATCAACTTCATTGAAGCCACTTCCTCGATAAGAGAACAGTGTCCTGGTGCAATGGTTAGTGGAGGAGTTAGCAACCTGTCATTCTCATTCAGAGGAAATGACCAAGTTAGGTCTGCTATTCATGCAATATTTCTCAAACACGCTATTGATGCTGGGTTATCGATGGCAATTATCAACCCTGCTCACCTAACAATTTTGGAAAATGTGGACCCTGAACTTCAACAATTGGCAATTGATGTGGTATTGAATAAAAGAGATGATGCGACAGATAGATTGGTTGCTTCTGCGAATAAATATTCAGGGAAGCAAGAAGGCAAAGAAGAAACTCAACAATGGAGGACACTACCTGTTGAGGAAAGATTATCTCATTCATTGGTAAATGGAATCTCCGAATTCGTAGAAACCGATGTTGCAGAAGTTTTGGCGATATTGCAAGAGCCTCTGCAAGTTATCGAGGGGCCATTGATGGTAGGAATGGGCGTGGTTGGTGAATTATTCGGTTCTGGCCAGATGTTCTTACCGCAAGTTGTGAAGAGTGCTAGGGTCATGAAAAAAGCCGTCGCTTATCTTGAACCATTCATGCAAAAAGAAGGTGATGTGCACAAAGGCAGAGGCCAAGTTGTTATGGCTACTGTCAAGGGAGATGTTCATGATATCGGCAAGAATATCGTAGGTATCGTTCTCCAATGCAATGATTATGTCGTACATGACCTTGGTGTTATGGTTTCATGCGAAGAAATACTGGCAAAGGCAGATGAAGTTGGAGCCGATATCATTGGCCTTTCAGGCCTAATCACTCCATCTCTTGATGAGATGATGAGAGTGGCGGCAGAAATGCAACGCAGAGATATGAAAACTCCACTGCTCATTGGTGGTGCAACTACCTCAAGGCAGCATACAGCAGTTAGAATATCTCCAAAATATCAGCATGAAGTAGTACATGTCAAGGATGCATCTTTGGTATCTGGTGTTCTCTCAAATCTCCTAGATGATGAAAGAAGGATTGAATTTAATACTAAATTAGAAGAAGAAGAAGCGCGCTTAACTGCACTTCACCAAAAGAAAATGGCCAACCCATTACTCAGCCTTGACAAGGCAAAGGCAAGGGCTCCAAGTCTAGTTTTTGATGATTCAACGATACCAACCCCCGATAAACTGGGATTAGTAATTGAAGAAATCAGTTTGGAAGAAGCGGCAACTTACATCGACTGGACTTTCTTCTTTACCGCCTGGCAAATGAAAGGAAGATATCCGGCAATTCTAGATGATGATGAAAAAGGTGAAGTTGCTCGAGGGTTATTCGAAGATGGACAGAAAATGTTGCAGAATATTATCTCTGAAAAACTGATGGAAATTAAAGCAATCAGAGGGTTTTGGCCAGCATATTCAGATGGTGATGATATTCATGTCCGTTCGAGTACTGGGGACTCTACACTTGGGAAATTCGTTATGCTGCGCCAACAGAGGGACCATTCGAAATCCTCAAATTATTCGCTCTCAGATTTTATTTGCCCAGATGGAGACCATCTCGGTGCCTTCGCAGTTTCGGTACATGGCGCCGAAGAAATGTGTAAGCAGTTTGAAGGTGAAAATGATGACTATTCTTCAATAATGGCAAAAGCCATTGCAGATAGGTTGGCAGAAGCAAGTGCAGAACTATTGCATTCAAGGGCAAGAAAATCGTGGGGGTTCGGAGATAGTGATGATATCGATTTACAGACTCTATTAAAGGAGGATTATCGCTCAATAAGACCGGCTTTCGGCTATCCAGCCTGCCCCGACCATAGCGAGAAGAGATTCTTGTTTGACTTACTTGAAGCAGAAAAACATGGATTTATTCTAACCGATTCATTTGCTACTTACCCTGCTGCTTCAGTGTCTGGGATATATTTGGCACATCCTGAAGCCCACTATTTTGCTATTAATCGGGTTGATGAGACACAAGTAATGGATATTGCCAGAAGAAAAGGAACTTCGCGACGAGATGCTGAGTATTGGTTGGCCTCAATTATTGATTATGATCCGGATTAGAAATCATTGTTGACATTCAAATTAACATCAGCAAAAGAAGATTTTTTGGTGTTTTTCTTGCTCGCTCCATCAAATAGTGGAGTGGTTTTACCAAATCCCCATATCCATCAAGGCATCTTCAGAAGCATGGGTTTTAGCGTCCCATCTTGGGGTCCAAATTAAATTGATATGAACACTATCAACACCTTCAGTTGAGAGAGCAGCCATATGAGCAGCAGCCATTATTTCAGCAGCCATTGGACAACCTGGTGAAGTCAAAGTCATGTCAACTTCTACATGTAGGGCGCCATCCTTATCACCAAAGCGGACAGCATAAACTAATCCTAATTCAACGATAGAAATTCCTAACTCGGGGTCTTCAACACTCTGCATAGATTCTTTGACCATTTCCTCATCGACCATCTTCACTCCCCCAATAATGCTGCTTCATGCTGTACCTTCTTGAACATATTCAGGAAACCATTAGCCCTTGAAGGGGTTAATGCTTCTTTCAATCCCATTTCCTTAACATATGCAGGTGAAAAACTTGCTATTTCTGCTAGGCTTAAGCCTTCAAGGGCGGTAGCGGTGATTGAAATCAATCCTTGAACCAATTTAGAATCTGCAGCCCCTCGGAGATGAAAACTACCATCCTCATTCAAACATGCCAATACATGTGCTTCAGATTGACAACCATGAACTTTGGTTGATGGAGTCCATTCTGATATCGGTAATTCATCAACATCATCTGCTAATTCAAAGAGCATTTCATAGCGCTCTGAAGCATCGAAAGCGACAGAAAAATCCTCTATTAGTTCTAGTAATCCTGCAGGCCATTCTGTTGTTGCCATAACCAAAACCACTCAAGCATATTTATTGCAAATATCAGTTATTGCAGAGATGAATTCATCAACCTCATGCTCTGTATTGTAGAGCCAATATGAAACCCTATTTGTTGCAGCGATATTGAATTTTCTCAATAATGGTTGAGCACAGTGATGGCCGGTTCTAATGGCGAAACCTCTTGCATCGAGAAATGCAGATAAATCATTTGCATGTAGACTTTCGTGCAAGAAGGATACCACTGCGCCATCACCTTCTTCATGTCTTCCGAAAATTCGCATACCTGGGATTTTTCGTAATCCAGCAACGGTTTTTTGGGCTAAAAATAGCCCATGCTGATGTACACTCTCAATATCCCATTGTGCCATCCAATCTATGGCTGCCCCCCAACCTATTGCTTCGGCTATTTTAGGAGTACCAGCCTCTAACATATGCTCGTTTTCTTGATAAGTAGAATGATCCAAATGAACTTCTCTAATCATATCTCCACCACCCATGAATGGTTCCATTTGCTGGAATGTTGGTTCATTTATTATTAGAGCCCCAATACCGGTTGGTCCACCCATCTTATGGGCGGATATCGCCAACATATCAACACCTAATCCCTCAAAATTGAGGCGGTCATGAGGGGCTGCTTGGGCTGCATCAAAGATTAATTTTGCACCGGCTTCATGAGTTAGATGAATTATTTCCTTTATCGGATTTCTAACTCCGAGTACATTGGAAGTATGTACACAAGCAACAAGTTTTGCTCCCTTTACTGCAATTGTAAATGCATCCATATCAAGTTCAAAAGTCTCTAAATCAAATGGAGTCCAACGAAGTTCAACTCCTTTTTCCTTAGCCAACATTTGCCATGGAACAATATCGGCATGGTGTTCCATTTCAGTTAAAACAATTGCATCTCCTTCAGCAAGATTTGTTCTTGCCCATGCATGAGCTGCTAAATTGATGGCTTCTGTTGTTCCACTGGTGAAAACCAAGCGTGATTGCGTTGCTCCAAACCAATGTTTGAGTTTCAATCGGCTTTCTTCGTAAGCAGTTGTAGCCTCACTTGCCAAGGTATGGGCGGCCCTGTGGACATTGGAATTGTTATTACGATAATATTCACTCATCGCATCGATCACTTGCTGAGGCTTTTGTGTAGTAGCGGCATTATCTAAATAAATTAGTTGCTTTCCATCTCCGACTTCCCTTTTTAGGATAGGGAAGTCTTTGCGTGCATCTTCTACAGAAAGAGCAATTGGCTCGGGCCAATCATCAATAGACCACGCCATCTTAATTACTCCAGTAAATTGCAATCTAGATGTATTGTAAGCCTGCCTTTTAACCAATCACTTATCGAATCACGAGGTAAATTTTTGAAGGCTGCGATGAGAAATCCATTGACTATTAGTCCTTCAGACTCTTCTGCATCCAAGCCTCTACTCATTAGGTAGAACATTTGGTTGGCATCAAGTGGAGCACTTGCGGCTCCATGTGCAGCACTGACGTCATCTGCCAATACCTCCAACTCTGGAATCGAATCCGCCCTCGCTTTTTCAGAAAGTAGAAGGTTCTTGAATATCTGACTAGCATCACTTCCATCAGCACCTTTGGATATCGTCAATTTACCTGTCGATATTGCTCTACTTTTGTCATCACAAGAACTGTGGATGACTAATTCACTATGGTTATTTCCCACTGGGTGAGTTAACTGCAAATGGTGGTTATCCTTTCGGCTTCCTTTACCATTACTGGCAATGAATTGTTTGTAAGTAGTACCTTTACCAAGGGTTCCTCTTAAGTCGCTGCGAACTAATTCCCCACCCAATGACAGAAGGCTTGAAGTCGTTGTTGAATCCCTTCCTATATCCCAAGATTCTGCCCTTAGAATGGTGCTGAATGGTGATAAAGCCTGTTCCATTCCTTCGTGGTAATGGCAGCCATGACCTATTATTCCCTCTCTTAGTAATCCAAACCAACCTGCTTCTCCAGAGACTGACCAAATTATTTCAACATCAGAATTATTTCCAACCTGAACTTGAATATGACTAATCGCTAAATGTCCGCTAGCTCTGATGGAGACATGCACTGGACTTGTGATAAGGGTATTTTCTTCGATGTTTAATTTCCAAGTATCTCCATCACAAGCAGCCAGTAAAAATGCCACAGCTTTATCGTCATGCTGAAATGATGTATTACCATTTGAAATCGTTTTGGTGAGTGAGATTCCAGATGGTAGTTCTGAACCATCCATCATCGAAATGGCTACTTCTGCCTCTAGGAAATCATCTGGTACTTCATTTAATTTCCCAGTTGGGTGAAGTTTCTTCCAGGGGGTATACTTCCATGCATGGATAGCCTGAGAGGGTGTCTCTAATGTTGCATAGAATGACTTGCTCATCGAACCACCCGTGTTCATCCAATGCTGCCTTCCATTTCCATTTCCAGTAATTTATTCAGTTCACTAGCATATTCTAGTGGAAGTTCTTTGGTGAAGGGTTCAAAGAAACCGTTGATAATCATCCCCATTGCTTCCTCTTCAGTATGTCCTCGGCTCATCAAGTAGAATAATTGTTCACCTGAGACTTTGGAAACGCTCGCTTCGTGTTCAACGACACAACTTTGGTTGGATACCTCCATTGTTGGATAAGTATCTGAGCGGCTGTCCTCATCGAGCAACAAAGCATCACAAACAACACTAACTTTACAATTATGCGCTTTCGGTGAAACTTTTACCAATCCACGATAAGAGGAACGTCCGCCGTTTTTAGAGATCGATTTTGCTAGAATTCTGCTACTGGTATTGGGTGCTAAATGGTGGACTTTGCTGCCGGCATCTTGGTGTTGTCCTTCTCCAGAATATGCTACGGATATGACTTCGGCATGAGCGCCCTCTTCCTTTAAGATGACAGCAGGATACTTCATTGTCAAGCGAGAACCAATATTACCATCTACCCATTCAATTGTTGAGTTTCGATAAGCAACCCCGCGCTTAGTCACTAAATTATAGACATTGGCTGACCAGTTTTGGACGGTTGAATATCTAATATGCGCTCCTTCTTCAGCGATTAATTCAACTACTGCTGAATGGAGAGAATCTGAGGAATAAGTTGGAGCTGTACATCCCTCGATGTAGTGGACACTACTTCCCGGTCTTGCGATTATCAAAGTCCGTTCAAATTGACCCATATTCTTTGCATTAATTCTGAAATATGCCTGCACTGGCATTTCCACGTGCACCCCTTCAGGAATGATAAGGAATGAACCTCCTGACCAAACTGCAGTATTTAGGGCAGAGAATTTATTATCGCTATATGGGACTACACTGCCAAAGTATTGCTTAACTACATCTTCATATTCTCTTAAACCACTATCCATGTCCAAGAACACAACCCCTTGTTCTTCCAAATCTTCACGGATGCTGTGGTAGACCACTTCTGATTCATATTGAGCGGTTACTCCGCCAAGCCATTTTTGCTCAGCATCAGGAATACCCAATCTCTCGAAAGTGTTCTTTATGTCTTCAGGTACTTCCTCCCAATCAGTTTCAGAGCCTTTGCTGGACTTCAGGTAATAACATACTTTCTCAAAATCAATGCTATTCAACATCTCACTATTTCCCCAATCTGGCATTGGACGTGCAATAAAGTGCTTGAATGCCTTCACTCGAATGTCAGTCATCCATTGAGGTTCATTCTTCAATTCGCTGATATCCCTGACTACTTGTTCTGAAAGTCCGAAATCAAAGCGTATAGTCGCATTTTCTGGGTCATGAAAACCATAGCGGTAATCACCAACAGCATCCCTTGCATCCTGACTCATATTTATCCCTCTATGCATTTGTTGGCTCAAGCCAATCATAGCCCTTATCCTCGACTTGAATTGCAAGTTCTGAGCCACCTTCTTTAACTATCCGGCCATCTATCATGACATGTACATGTGATGGTTTAACATGGTCGAGAAGTCTTTGATAATGAGTAATCACCAAACATGCCGCATCATCAGAGATACTGTTGATTCCATCTGCAACCATCCTAAGAGCGTCTATGTCAAGTCCAGAATCGGTTTCATCTAGCATCGCTAACTTGGGTTTGAGTAAGAGCATCTGAAGGATTTCCAACCTCTTCTTTTCGCCACCTGAAAAACCGTCATTAACATATCTTGCCAAAAACGAATTATCAACTCCAAGGATTTTCATTGCTGCTTTCATTTCATCTCTTAACTCGCGATTGTTAGGGCAATCATCTTTACGTACTGCCTGAACTGATTTCCTCAAGAAGGTACCAACTTGTACCCCCGGAATTGCTTGTGGGTATTGGAATGAAAGAAACATCCCTGCCCTTGCTCTTTCAAAAACTTCAAGTTCATCCAAAGGAGTTCCATTGAAATGAATACTACCTTGAGTAATTTCGTAGTCTGGATGACCCATCAATACATTTGCAAGAGTTGACTTTCCTGCCCCGTTTCTCCCCATAATGGCATGAACTTCTCCCTTCTGAATCTCCAAAGATAAACCTTTGATGACCACAGTTCCTTCCACTGAAACGTGCAGGTCAGAAATACTGAGTACGCAACTAGTAAGCATGTTCTCAAGGTGAGGGGCGAGAATACCCTTCATCAAACTGTGCATTGAATAGATTCACACAAAATCTACATTTCCATGGGCTAAAATGAATTCTCTTCCTAATTCATCGAATGTATCCAATAATGCAACACTGAATTTTATTAGCGATATTTCTTCATCGGCCTCAAGGTCTTTTTTGACTCCTGATAAAGTTCCAGGGGCAGCCCCACAAGACAAACAAGCCCCTGTTAGGTCGAGAACGAGGTCTAGTCCTTCAGTTGTATGTGAATGACTTACTAAGGCAATTCCTCCTCCATGCCCATCCAATGCTGCTGCTACTGGACCCAAACGGACAAAACAGGCTTTGATGAAAGTTTCAACGTCTTCTTCAACCAATTTTTTCAATGAGGCTGCCTGTAACCGAATCCTCTCAATTGCAGGAATTGATTTCTCAAGCCGCTTTTTTGCCTCGATACGGACAGACTCCTCTGCCTCTGCACGGTAGCGAGAAGCCAAGTCATCCTGTTCCATAGGCAATGCTGTATGGCCACC
>JAOMAZ010000014.1 GCA_028344335.1 Deltaproteobacteria bacterium
TGAGTTTCGAGAATTCCAAGAGGATGTTGATTCACTCCACATTGGAAGTAATGGTGATATTGAAACATTAACATCTCCTGAATCGCCACCACCCATTTTGTAGAGGGAAAGGTTTGCATTTACCACCTCATATGGATTTCTGATAGGTATTGAAGAGAGATTGATTTCTATCAAGGTATTTGCTGAACTTGAGGGGCTATGGGGACTATCTCCTACAACTAGTGAGCTATTACTGCCATGATTTGCATTGGAATTAAATTGGTCAAGCCATGTATCTTTGAAGACATCAGGGTAAGAAGCAGCGGGGATAAAGGCTCCATCTTGGAAGACAGCATATGCATCTGTTGAATTTAGGGTGGCTCCAGTTTGGAATGGTAAATGGAAGGAATTTATATTTCCTCTTCTCCCATATACATCATCAACAATTGCTTGTACAAACCAGCGATATGAGTCGCCATTGGAGAGGTTCGATGTAGGGGTGAACTCTAAAGTAGTGAGGTTAAATCCTAGTACATCTCGTGAATCATGGATTACCCAACCCCCCCTAACATCATTGTAATCTTCAGAAATGAATAGTCTCCAAGCATCTATCGAAGAAGAATTTGCATGTGTCCATTCAAAGGTTGGAGAACTTGATGGCAATAATGCGACTCCAGAGTTATTCCACAAGATATCTCCATTCTGTGGCAAAAGAGTACCGGCAGTAGATTCCGGAGTATTTTGAACACCGGTAGTCCAAGTTAAATTCAACCATGGTTTGTCCGACGTGGTGGCAATTTCATCGACGGATGTTATCTTAACTAAGCCTGTATCATTATCTCCGGCGATTAGTAATTGTATGTATCCAGAGCCTGAAGCATGAACGCTTTGGGCGATTTCTGTAATATCAAATGTCATCCAATTTGTCGGAGTAACATCTTGAACATCGACAAAGTTCTGGTTGGCATCAAGGACTCCCGATGCACCGGCGGCACTCCAATTAACCGAACCATCACGAGTCATACCGGTAGCGTTTTCATTCCATGTACCGTTTAGAGCATGAATTGATATCCTCTGATCAGAAGAACTGCCCCACTCTGGATATAGGTTGAGAGTTGCAGCCTTCAAAGTTGCATTTTGGGGCATGGGAAAATCTGCAATTGGTATCTTCATCAAGGCTGTAGCAATTGAACCATCGCTACGCTCACCAATTTCCAAGTCTGATGCACTACCATGGCTGCTATTCAAATCGCTACCAGAATCTGCAACCCAAGTATCGACGAAATGCGGTAATTGTAGCGAAGGCATAGCTTCGTGATGATGTAATTCAACTGCTGCGGTATCATTGTCGATAGACCAAGTGGTTAAATCAGGAATGTGGAAATAATTGTACTGACTCCAATCTCCGATTTGATTTGTATCTGAAACTCCTCGAACTCTCCAATACCAAGTGGTGGCGGTATCCAAATCAACTGGAATCTGAAAAGTCATATTTGTCAAATCAAAACCACTACTAGTCCAAGAACCATAGGAAAGCAGGTCAGCACTTTCGAAAGAAGTATTGCTATCGATATCGATGGCGAAGGCAGAGACATTGGTATTGCTTGTGTAATTCCAATTCAACAAGGGATTCTGAATTGGCTTCGGCTCAATTCCATCTTCGATTGACCAACTTCCATTGGCTGGACTCAGAGGAACTGGTTGATCTGGAATGGATGAAGAACCTGGGACATAAGTGAAGACTAATTCAGCTCGTGATGCCGCACTATTTGCATTTCCATAAAATAATGCCTCTCTATCAGAACCGGAGCCAGATCCTAAAATCGCCAAAATAACATCGAAGTTTATTCCATTACGCATTGAATTCTGAACTCCCAATGTAACGTTCCATTCAATCCAAGTTGCGCTACTACTAGTGATGATAGTAGAGGACAGTAGTTGGCCTCGCTCCCAACCCTTGGCGCCCGCAGTTCCCCATGAATTACGGCTATCGTAACTATTCCAAGTTGCTCCTTCTTCAGTCCAATTATGTTGATTACTCTCGTAAGCACCGATATATGGATTACCACTATTATAAGACTGCTTGAATCGTAAAGTTGCCTCGGTAACTGCAAATCCAGAAGGCAATAAGTGTGTCAATAACTGACAGCCAAAGAGGATACTCGTCGAACCCCATTGACTGTAAGAAACCTGCATTTCCTCTTCATCATCATAAGATGTATTGGGCATACCGCTGTCGATATAGGTGTCCTTACAATCTGGATGTTTGCCATCTGTCGAAGCATTTCCATCTCTCAAAGTAAATTGGGACTTATTGTCACCGAGATATGTGGAATTCAGATCGGTGATGAAGAAGGATTGTTCATCCCAAAAACTCCAACGCCCAATTGTAGGATCTACTTGAGCCATCCGCCAATAATACATCGCCCCTGTCGAAAGACCGAAACCGGAAGTGATGTTATACAAGCCATCGGAAGGCTGGAAATCATTGTCCACCGAGGTGTCAACCTCTTTCAGGATGTTTCTGAACAACTTGTCGTCTGAAAGTTGGAATAATATCTCATTTCCAGATGAAGCTGAACCGTTCCATTTTAATACAGGAGTGGTATTTCCTGAAAGATTTTGATCGTCAATCTCCCAGATTCCTTGTCCTTCTATTGGATACTGGAGATCTACCTTCGAAACAGGGGACGAAGAACCCCACTCATAGGTCACCTCAATACGTGGTTGGTCTGAGGGAGTTGAGGCCTCTGTACTATGGAAAGTGATATCGTTGGAAGAAGAAAATGAACCATTTGCATCTTGACCACTGAGGATGATATCAACTGTATCTAATCCCAAATCTAAGTAAGCCTGGGCCCAAATCGTTGTATTGAAACTAAACTCATCATTCGATGCATCCATACTGATACTATCCATAACCGTGCCGACTTCAACATCCCAATCAGTACTGTTCCCCACTGGGCTATTCCATGTTGCATCCTCTTCAATCCAATCAACGTGATTTTCAACGAATATCATTGAAACCAGTTCAGAACCATTGACTGCGTCTCGAGTGAAAATTATTTCTGAAGACTTGATAGTGACATTGGTATGCAAACCAAGATGCTGAAGATTAACTTTTGTCATCACAGTCGATTCTTTGTCTGGAGATGTGTCTGTTCCAACAACCATTGTGGTTTCAGCACCCAAAATAGTGCTCTTCTGTGAAGAATCCAACTCGACATCCCAGATGGTTTTCTCAGAAAGACCAAGGTCATCAGCATCTATACTGATGGTTGCGGTTCCATCACCATTGTCAGTGATATCATGGGCAGGGAGATTGAACCAACCATTTTGCCATTCACCAATTTGGTCGCCATTCATAGCCCGCATTCGATAGTAAACAGTTGAGCCATTACTAAGGGCATTTGAGGAATTAATGCTCATACTTCCATTGCCTGCAAGAGTGAACATCGAAGGATCATCGATGGAACTCCAATGACTTCCAAAGTCTGATTCCATCCTAAACTTTTCAGAACCTGATACCTGAACCAATACTGCATCCCCAGATAGGCTGGTCCAAGTCATAGTTGGTGTGGTATCTGCAGTCAAAATGAAATCTCCAGTCATCAATGATGTACCATCTTCGATCCAATTTGGAAGGATACTGCCAATTGAGGCTGCTGTGTTATTACTGAATTCAATACTCAAAGTGGGGTGTAAGGAGGTATTACTGTCATCACTGGTATAGCACTCATATTGTGAATCTGTGCCAGCCACGATAAATCGCATTGAAGGCCATGCATTGAGAACACGTTGTTGCACAAATCGAGTCACATTCAAGTTCACTGTGCCATTGTTTGAAACTGCCAATGAGGGCTCCCATGCTGAACGGTCAAGGGATGATTCTGCTCCCATTTCATCCCAAGTCACTGAAGTGTTGGAGTCTCCCCAATTGGCATTACTTTCGTTAAACCTCTGAGTCAGGTTTGAGATTTGGAAAAATCCAGATTCACCATCATCTTGAGAACATTCCAAATTCAATGTAGCAGAATGAACTTGCACTGAACTGAGATTCAAACCAAATTCTAACAGCATTCGGCCCTCCGAAGCCCCATCAACTCCTACCAAGGCGGTGCCATCAGAACCATGTGTTGTCAGTGGAAAACTAGATTCAATCATTGTATCAATGCTAACATTGAAGTCCCATGTTGTAGAAACCCTAGATGGAGTGCCATCTTCCTGTAAAATTGATGCTGGATATAATTGTGGAACCATCAAGTCAGCAAAGAGGAAGAGAATCACTAGAATCAATGCTTGGGCACTCTTTTTTGATGAGGGGGGGGTCTGCAGCATGTCCATGTTAGGGTAGACGAATCTGACTTTGTTATCATGCTTCGCCTCGGCCGCCCGTAGGGCGGCCATGAGAAAAGCGCCAAAGACAAGGTTCAATGGGCGTCGCCATCAGCCCTTTTACTGCATGAGCGAACTATGGGTCGAGAAGCACCGACCGAAGACGGTCACGGAGATTCGTGGACAAAGTAGCGCAGTTAAACGGCTGAAAGTTTACGCTGTAAAAAAGGAATTTCCACACTTACTTTTCGCTGGCCCGCCAGGAACCGGAAAGACAACTGCTGCAATGGCCTTGGCAAGAGATGTGTATGGAGAAAAATTTCGTGATAACCTCCTCGAAATGAATGCCAGCGATGAGAGAAAACTGGAAAGTATACGCACAAAAGTCAAGCAATTTGCCAGAACTGCTCCCCTACATGGTGCTGATTTCAAGATTATTTTTCTCGACGAAGCAGATGCGTTAACCAATGATGCTCAAGGTGCTTTAAGAAGAATAATGGAACAATATGCCCAAACTTGTAGATTTATTCTATCCTGTAATTACTCCTCCAAAATAATTGAGCCAATTCAATCACGCTGTGCTGTATTCCGCTTTAGGCCACTGCCAAATGATGATGTGTCAGCCCAGATTACACATGTCTCAGAAATTGAAGGTGTTGAATTAGATACTGACGCTGCTGAAGCAATAGTTCTGATCAGCAGAGGAGACTTGCGCAAGGCTATTACTGCCTTGCAAGTTGCAGCTGCTCTTGACCCACATATCACTCGCTCAATGATTTACGAAACCACTGCAACTGCTCCTCCAGAAGCCTTGCAAGGATACCTCTTAGCTTGTCGAGAAGATGGCTTCCACGCTGCCCGAAGAAGGCTGCGAACTTTACTCGATGAATTCGGTCTTGCAGGAACGGATTTAGTCAACCAATTACATAGAGAATTATATAATTCTGATTTCCTCAGTGAAGGGGCCAAGTTAGACCTAACAGAATTGATGGCAGAGATAGATTTTCGCCTTGTCGAAGGTGGAGGAGAAGACCTACAACTTGATGCCCTAACCGCCAGAATTTGCCAATCTCTCTCCAATTGAAAAATCACTTTTCTCAATTAAAGAACTTTACTTTCAGTTTTCCTAAATAACCCCCTTGGAAAATCACATACCCCTCATCCTAATGCTAATGTTGGGATGAGAAGATGAGACTACGAGATCGATGGTTAGACAAATTATGTTGGACTCCCTTTGCAGGCTTAATCAGAGCACAAAGAAGGGGCGAAATAAAAGACAATAAAGAGCGTAAAAGAATACGTAAAATTTGCCAAAAATTACTTCAAGATTTTCCTGTTATCTTGAGCCTATGACTACAAGGGAATATTACCGTGTTTCTTGGGTGGTGTCCACTCACGTTTAGACTTCAACAAACGCAAGGCGCGAATTAACCGTAGACGGGTTTCTTGTGGCTCAATAACATCATCCAACCAACCATTCCTTGCTGCCACATATGGGTCACCAAATTTTGCCTTGTATTCATCTATCAGAGAAGTCCTAACATTTTCACGTTCTTCATCGCTTGCTGCAGCAATTTCCCTTCGATGAATGATATTCACTGCGCCTTCAGCACCCATGACTGCTAATTCTGCGGTTGGCCAAGCAATGTTATAGTCGGATTGCAAATGTTTGCACGACATCGCCAAGTATGCTCCACCGTAGGCCTTGCGTACAACCACCGTCATCTTTGGCACAGTTGCTTCAGCATATGCAAATAGTAATTTTGCGCCATGTCTAATGATTCCACCCCATTCTTGAACCACTCCTGGAAGGAAACCCGGAACATCCTCGAAGGTGAGAAGGGGAATCGAAAAGGCATCACATGTACGAATAAAACGAGCAGCCTTGATTGAGGCGTCAATATCAAGACAACCTGCTAACACTTTTGGCTGGTTGCCAATTACTCCAACGGGATATCCATCTAAGCGAGCAAAACCGATAACGATATTATCAGCATAATTGGGAAATAATTCCAAAAATTCTTCTTCATCAACAACTTCCTTGATAACACTAATCATGTCATATGGGCGGTTTGGATTATCTGGGACAATATCCTTTAGGTTTTCAGATATTCTATCAAAAGGATCAGGCGTAGGAAGATGAGGCGGTTCTGCCATGTTGTGGTCTGGTAGGTAAGAAAGCAACATCGCGACGATATCTATCGCATCATCTTCATCTTCGGCAACGAGGCAGGCGATTCCTGAACGACTTGAGTGTAAATCCGCCCCTCCAAGCCCAGATGAATCTACTTCTCCAGAGATTACTTCGGGAGTATCGAGTGGGCTAGACATGAATAATTGGCCATGCTCACGGCCAAGGATTGTGAAATCAGAAAGGCTTGCAGACAGAGCAGAAACGCCCACTACAGGGCCAAGTACCAAACTAATCATCGGAATACGCCCACTGCATTGGACTAATCTATCGAGTAACTCACCGGTCCCCGCAAGAGCAGTTACTCCATCCTGAGCGCGTTGTCCCCCTCCATCCCAAATGCAAATGATGGGTACACGGACTCTCTCAGCCATTTCAACAAGTTTGCTAATTTTCTGAGCGTGCATCTCACCCATACTACCTCCATGAACTGAAAAGTCCTGAGCGAAACAGTAGATTCGGCGCCCATCAATGGTGCCATGGCCAGTAACAACTCCATCTCCAAGGTGATTCAATAAATGCAAATTATCATCAGTAGAACGATGAGTTACAAAACTATCAATTTCATGGAAACTATCCTCATCAAGCAAGGCTCTGATTCTTTCGCGTGCAGTCCTACGGCCACTATTACGAATCGATTCGAGCCGCTTCATACCGCCACCCGCTAAGGTGGATTGGCGGTGGAAACGTAAATCCTCGATGTGATCTTGGCTGCTCATCCAACCACTCCCATAGCAATCAAGTTCTTGACCAACGCGGTTGTATAAGCACACTATCAACTCTGTAAGTTAGGGGGGTTTTCACCCACTAAATTCTCATTCCAAGCACCTTTAATTTGCTTGAAGTTCCTGCCATGAATTGAGAGTAGGTAGTGCAGCTTAATCAGGGCTGAGTCAGGTCCTGTATTGCTATCATGGCCAACCACTCCTAATTCTTGTTGAGCACGACCCTTTGAATAAACGGCTAAATTAACCGGCCCATGAATACACTGGGTGGAGACTACTGCGATTCTTCCTGAAGAGCACCATTCTCCAATGGCTTTGTGGAGTGCAATGTTTTCTGGTGTATCGCCCATTGCATCCTCAATCGGTAGATGCCCAAGGCCTGTTCCATGAATCAATAATGCATCGTAATCAAGTCCTGATAAAGCATTGATAACATCAGCATGCAAGTGGGGGCCTGCAAGCAGTTGACAGATTCTAAGACTCTCATTTATCGAAGTTGAAGAAGTCGTTATATCTCTCGAATAAGAAGGCTTGTAATGATCCATTATTTGGTGGCTCATTTTGCCATGAGCATTTGAAACATATGCTAATGCTTGAGAATTTACGCAACGGAAGGCATCCCTTCTACTGGAATGGCTCTTCCTTACAGCGCACCCAGGTAAAACTACACAACTTCCATCATCACTACTAGAATGCATGACAATGACTGCGGTATCTCCAAGTCCACCATCGGGTAAAGGTCCATGCGCAGCCCAATGAACTGCGGCCATAATATTTTCAGCAGCATCTGTTGAACCCCTATCACTGGAACGTTGCGATCCTGTCAAGACAATTCTCCCTGGTGGACGCTGTCCATTTCCAGCCCACATATAGGAAAGAGCGGCTGAAGTCAAATGCATTGTATCGGTACCTTGGGTAATCACTACCCCAGTAGCACCATCTGCAAAGGCATCAACAATCGCAGAGGAAATCTGATTCCAATGTTGAGGGCGCATGTCGTCCGACCACATATTTCCAATTTTTACAGCCTCAATCTTAGCAATACTTGCCATTTCAGGAAAAGCAGCAAGCATCTCTTCAGGCTCAAAACGGGCTACGACCGCCCCCGTAGCATAGTCCACCTTACTAGCAATTGTACCGCCTGTATGGATTATCCTTACCAAAGGCAAGGTTTGATCGAATTCAACTTCAGGAATGCTGGTGCTTGAAGATTCGACTGGCGATGATAATTCCTCAAGTGAAAATACCTCTGTTAACGGATGACTAACGTTGTAGCCATTAACTAATTTTAGGGTAACATGGCCTTCTCCTGTAGAGGGTAATACGATTCCTTCATGCACGGTTTTTCCTGCAAAAGTGGAAACTTCCATCCTTATGCGGCTCCCAAGCACGGGCATAACAACATCCGCCATGGGCCAGTCGGATGATTGGCGGCACATCAACGCTGCGCGTCAGACAGCCTCTACGGCCGCACCCTTGAAGACGGGGTGGCGAGTCGGCCGGCTCGTCGCCGGGGTGGCGTAGTTGGTGGCGCGTCGGACTCATAGGGCAGCCAGAAATGGCATATGTTCGCGCTGAAGTCAATCTCCGTGGTGTCTGAGACATCCGAAGGTCGTGGGTTCAAGCCCCACTCCCGGCATTATTTATGACGATATATTGTGATTATTTATTGTAAATAATACCTATCCCGTGTGTGTCCATAATACATCTTGATGTTTGGAATTTATGGTGCTCAGTGAACGTTGCCTATTCTTATTGCTGTGCAATACTCAGGTCTCTCATTAATGTTAGAACTACTTGGTTGGGGCTGTTTTTTGAGTCGGAGAATAAAAAGGCGGGGCTGGGGTGGCGTGGCGCATGGTGGACATTGGAACTGCGATGGCCGCTGCTAGAGCTGAACGTGCTGAACGTCAGAAAAAAAAGGACGGCGATAAGAAAAGTCGTAGTGGTAGGAACCACGGAATAGAGTCTTTTGACCCTGTTAAGCACGTTTCTAAAGAACGTGCAGATATGTTCTCGATGTGGTTAGTTATCCTTTTTTCTATCGTCGTCGGCCTAATGATGCGCTATGCTGTCATGCCTGCATTTGAAGGTTCAGATGGCGACTTGCTTTGGGTACTTCCAATGTCTTTAGTTTTCCTCATTCCTTCCCTTCACCGCCTCGTAATGTCAGATGAGTTGCTTGAGCACTATGGAAAGGGGACTTGGTTCAAGGCATCTTTCCTACTAGTTTTCGGCTGGTTGGCTATTACTTTCCTCTTGTCAAATCCACCTTTTGGAGATATTGGGGCTCCTGAGGCTGCTGCGGCTTGGACAGTTGTGGTTATCGATGGAGACGACTTGGTAATGACTCTCGATGATCTCGACGGCGGCAATGAAATGGAATTTCACCTTGATGAGGGTAAATCATCCTTGAACGGAGATGTTTGGCTATTATTCGGATTAAGAGATAACATGGATACTTCGAAAGCAACGGTTTCTGGAACAATAACAATGTTTGACGGGAGCGTTCATAATTTGAGTACTAATTCTTCTTCTTTTGCTAATTTAAGCGAATGGGGAGGGGCAATGAAAGATACTGATGCCGATTTATCTTGGCCAACAATGCTTCCTCATACAGAGGATGTTGGGACCGCTATTCGCCTTAGTACTGACGGACTTGGAATTGGTGTTCATGTCATTGAATTGACTTTTGAGGAAGATGGCGACCCTTGGCACAATAGCCGTTCCTATACTTGGAAGGTTATCGTCAAAGAATTTACTCCACCGCCTATCGAGTGAATCATTTTCTCCGATTGGCAAGCTCAAGTAGCCCAGTTGCTGGTTTTTCATCCCTGTTGACTTCTATCTCATCCTCAACGATTTCTATTACTGCCTTGGCTTTTTCTATCTCATCTGGTTGATGCAGGTGGATACGCTGTCTCTCAACTACGGTGGTAGTGGTTGATTTGCGCATATTGCCGAGGAAAGCCACGATGAGTAATACAAAAATGGCTCCTGCGGCGATTTGTAATTTGACATCATCAAACATCGATACCACCTCCTCGACTTCGGCAGCATTGGCTTGCTCTTCACCTTCTGAAATTGAATAACTCAATTTTTGAACTCCGGTACTTGCATCTTGTGATTCTATTTCTGCCCAAATTGAATGCTCTCCAAGACTAAAGAAAAGTGGTTCGAGTAGAACCGTGCAAGCCAATGCTCCATCACTCCACTCCAAGCATGCAGCACCGTTGATATCGATCCAATCACCTTCCCGCCAAGCAATTCTAACTTGATGTGTAATCGGTTGATCATCATCAAAGAATGTGAAGCCAAGACTGAGGTTCCCATCTTCCCTGACTTCGGGAGTATGCCACGCTACGGAAGGTGCATCATCAACAGATGAGACGTTGACAGTGAATAAAGAAGTGATATTGGTACTTCCATCATTTACTGAGATTTTCCAGCAATCCTCTATTCCAAACCAATTTGCACGACTACTCAAGACGAGGAAATCCCCACTGATTACTACGGTCAAAGGTGAATCTGAACATTCTTCATCAGAGAGTGAAATTTGTAGGTTGCCACTATCGGAGTCATATGCAATGCTTGAAAGTGGAATTTGAATACTGGAATCTTCTTCAAAACTAAAATTAGTCAAAATGAAGACAGGTGGGTCCGGAAGGGAGTTTACTCTCAGTGGGAAGGTCTCCCATGTGGCTGCTGTAGCACCATCGCTCACACTGATATTGAGTATGGCTGCACCTGACCAGTTTTCTACTGCTTCAATATGCAGTAAGTTATCTTGCCAATCAATGCTGATGTTAGCATCATTAGCACTTCCAATTACCACAAGTTCTTGACCTTCTGGATCTTCAAACCATTGTGAAATATTAAGTTGTAAACCATCGCTATCTTCGTCAAAGGATTGTTGGGGGATATCTGTCAATTGGACTACCGCATCATCTACAGGCAGCAAGGTTACTACAGTACTGATATTGAGGGAGGCCGGCTCTGATGAGACTTCAATTAACCAAATATCGAGGGCTAAACTACCCTGCCATTCGGGCTCCCCTACATGGGTCAAGGTGATTTCACTTCCATTATTGTAAACTGAAATATTTTCGCTGCCATTACCGCTGAGGTTTACTTGCATGAAATGGATGTCTTGGCCGTCTGGGTCGGTAGCAAATAGGATGGGTTGGAGAATTATTGAAGAATGCTGATCAAAGGAAATTTGTGGGGTTGGGAGGACTTCTTGCAAAGGAGTATTCCCACGGATTAGGGTGAAATCATGGGATGACATCATGCCATGCCATTCTGCAAATAATGTGATGACTTGTTCCCCTGGGACTAACATCTCCCCTTCGATTGTACAATGAGCAGAGTCATTTCCATCATCAAACCCACCTGTAATTAGAGAGCCATTCCAATGGCGGCACCAAGCAGAAGAGGAGGCTGCACCCAAGATTGAGCCATCGCGGTGCGAGAGGTTGATACTCAAATTAGCAGATTGGCCGAGTTGTAATTCTTCATTCGGAGAATTTATATCGATAATTTTCAGCAAACGAGAACTGTTGAGGTTTTCATCAACATAAGCATCGGAATCTGAAATCGATTGAGGGTCGATATCCCGATTACTGGCATTTTCCCACTTTGTGTGGTCTCCCTTCAGGATAAGGTCGAGGTAAGGTTGGATATGGTCCATCGAATGAGTCTGTTGCTCTTCTCGGTCCATACTTCCTGAGCCATCTCCAAACTCCTCAAACCAACCGCTCTCATCTTGATATTGTACATGATTAGCCCCTAATGGAGACATTCGATGCCAACCGCCATTCCAATTCTCAATGACCTTGTCGAGGTTATCCGCAGCTGGTGCTAATTCATCTGCTGTTCCTGTTAGGAAGAGGGCCATCGAAGGTTCTGCGGGTGTGCCACCTGCGAGGTTCTGAACTCGTGAATCACTAATGTCGATTCCAAGAGCAAATAATGCTCTGGGTGGTGGGAGATTAACTGTCGAAGTTTGTGATTGCCATAAGGTGTTGACCAATGCTGCACTCATAGCACCAGTACCGTGTCCTGCAACACCCCAGTGTTCTAAATCTAAAGCCCCGATGAGATTGTTTACGGAAGCGCTGCCATTGATATTGTATTCCGCCAACTGGGAAATTAATATCGCCATATCAGCAAGTAATACTTCTTCTTCGCCATTATCCCAAGTTGGTGCAACAATGACAACATATCCTGAATTTGCAAGTTCTGTAATCCACTCATAATTATCCAAATCCTCATCATTGTCCACCCAATAAACTAGGACTGGAAATGGCGCTCCACTGATGTTAAAATCCACCCCTTGGCCACTTTGATTTTCGGCAGGATAGGTCATAAGTCCCTGCCATTTTTCGTTATTTCCAACACTTTTGTCAATGTTTAGATTTAACTTTCCAGTATTGAAAGTTTGTAAATCATATACCTGACTGAAGTTATTGTTTTCTTCAGCAAATACTGGAGCGAAAAAAGCTGACAAAAGTAGCCATGCCATAACTCCAATACGCTTGCGCATGTTTTACTCTACACGCCTGACAGTCTTCAATGATACGCATCCACTCTTCACAGGATGTTGGCTTCTACATGGGCAAGCCTTGCGAGTAATAATCCTAGTTCAGGCAATTGGTGGGCTAAATCGGGTCGCCAAAGAGTGGACCATGAAATGAGATGTTGAGCGGCTAATAACCAACGTCCATCAACTGCCTTATCGACATCTGAAAGAATTTCTATTCTTTGCAGATAATCGCCAGTCATGGCTTTATAGGCTGCATTCATGAAGAAGCCCTCGACTTCGTCGTGTTCATTGCCTTCGAAATCCACAGTAAGTTGGGCTGGTGTTTTTGAATCAACAATCGAGGCTTCCCATGGGCCATCTTCCCGCAATTCTCGCCGCCCACCCAGCCAACGTAATTTTCCACCTTCACATGACCAAGCCCAAGCAGTAGAGCGAGCAGCACCACCGCCTCCACGCATATCAAGAACTGGTGAATCATCCATCGCTATTCCAAGATATTCAGCAACAAGAACCATCCCTGGCCCATCAGTTGAAGCAACCCACCACTCTCGGTTATTCCAGCGTAAACAATTGATGCTTTCAATACCCTTAGATTCATCCACATAGCGCAATGATGCTGCACCAAGTTGATGTTTCAATGGACTAGTCAAAGATAGCCATACTTCTTCATGTGAACCAGGAATTCTATCTGGGCCAACCGGTAGGTGTGGAAAATCACCCTTTTGTAATAACGAAGGGGGGCAATCAAGCACCTCATTTGTTGCAGCAGCAACCGCCTTTTCCAGACGATGATAAGAAGCAAATTTATCGAGTGGTAAGTCGGTTAATGACCAATTTACTGAATTTGGTAAGGCATCGACATAAGCCCAAGCAAGTGCATCTTCGACTTTACGGGCTGGGATTATCATCACTCGCTTCATCTCAATATCTGCGGATTTTTTTCCCTCTCCTTCTCCTGCTAAATGGGAGACGACAAGGCGGGCCAAAACTGGGGATAAAGAATGCGCTATTGGATCGCCGGCGCTACCGTAACGAACTGCGACCATGCATTGGCATAGATGGGGATAGTTCAAAGTTTACGCAACCGTCCTGCATCAACCTCTTATGGTACCCCTAATCTCCGACACATGAGGCAGATGAAGAATAACGGCTCTTTACTGTGGATGCTGCTTGGAGCATCACAAATATTCCTGATGTGGTCGATGTGGGAAGAACTCGAAGGACCAATGACTACATTATTCGGTTCAAGTGGCGCAGCAATGATTGTTTTAGCCGGATATTTCTGGATTCAGGAAAAAAGAAATGAGACCCTTTCTGAACTTCAAGGCTACAATAGAGACGAACGTACCGCAGTGGTTCGCGATTCTTCTGGAAAATTATTGGAGAAACCAATTAAGTCTAGAGATACATCCAGTTTTACAATCACAATAGTCTGGTTCGCAATCGCTTTCGCAGTCTCAAAGTGGCTGTTTTGAGGTATCAGAATGACTAGTAGGCTGAACCGCCTAATCGGTGATGAAACTCATGAAGATTTAATCGGTGGATATTGGATTTTCATTAGGCGGGTTCTATGGGTTGGGATGCCGTTATTGATGATATTCGGGGGAATTGCACTGGGTATTCATAAGGTTTGGATAGCTATTATTGTGGGTGGTAGTTTAGGCCCTCTAATCACCTTGGAGAATAAATTCGTCGCTTGGGCACACAAGGCAACGGGCGAAAGCAGTAAAGCCTCCACCGTCAGTGGCAAGGTGGAGAAGGGCTGAGAACGGGGGTGATGTGATGGTTAATCTGTTTGAAATTGTAGGACTTGGAGATGTAACTGGGCTTGACCTATTGTTCGCTTCTGCTGCACTCATAGGTGGAATTCTGTTCATCGCCTGGTTCTTCCTACTGATGATGGGAGGCTTGGCTGGAGGTATTCTTGATGGGGTCGGCCTTGACGTTGACATGGGCGCCGACCTTTCATTCAAAGCCTTCACTTTCCAAGGAATTATCGCCTTTATTCTGATGTTTGGGTTGGTTGGACTTGCCCTTTCCCGCTCCGACCAAGGAGATATGATGGCATTATTTGCAGGAACAGTAGCAGGTGGTGCTTCGATGTGGTCGATGGGTAAATTGTTCCAAGCATTCCACAGTGTTCAAAGCAGTGGTAATATGGATATTCAAAATGCAATTGGCCAAGATGCTACTGTCTACATGCGAATCAAGCCCGGAGAAGTAGGGCAGATACAGGTGACAATTCAAGGAGCGATGAGGACACTAGATGCCATTGCTTCAGATAGTAGTCTATATATGAAAACTGGAGCGACCGTCACTGTCGATAAAATCGTGGCTGGTAGGATGGTTGTCATACCATATGACAAAAATAAAACTGAGGAGGAATAAGAATGGCAGATGACGGAACGGGAATTATGACGATTGCAATTTTAGCATTTATTGGCTTATTATTTATGTCAGTAGTGCTTTATGCATCAAGATTTAAGCGCTGCCCATCGGATAAAATTCTAGTTATTTATGGAAAAACTGGTGAAGGGCAATTCGCTCAAACTCACCACGGTGGTGGAAAATTCGTTTGGCCATTATTCCAAGATTATGCCTTCTTGGACCTCAAACCGATGACAATAAACATCGACCTACAGAATGCACTCTCCCAGCAAAACATCCGCATCAACGTACCAAGTACCTTTACCATCGGTGTTAGTACCATCAAGCACATCATGCAGAATGCTGCAGAGAGATTGCTCGGATTACAACCTGCCGCTATTGAAGAGATGGCAAAGGAAATCATATTCGGACAGTTGAGACTGACAGTTGCAACCCTGACAATTGAGCAAATCAATCAGGACAGAGAATCTTTCCTAGAATTAATTCGCACCAATGTTGAGCCCGAATTGAGCAAAGTAGGACTATTCCTCATCAACGTCAACATTACAGATATCACCGATGAAGCAGATTACATCGAGAGTATTGGAAAGAAGGCTGCATCAGAAGCAGTCAACAAGGCCAAGGTCGATGTTGCAGAAGCAGAAAGAGATGGTGCTGTAGGACAAGCAGAAGCAGACCGACAGAAAGAAGTTGCAGTTGCTGAAAACCATGCAGAAGCAGAAAAAGGAAAGAAAGCAGCATTTGTCAATCAACGTGTTTTCGTTCAAGAGCAAGAATCCATAGGAATTGATGGAGAAAATAAATCAAAAGCAGAAATTGCCGGCTATAATGCAGGCCTTGCGGAAAAAGAAGCAGAGGCATTACAGAGAGCAGAAGTTGCCCGTAGGATTGCTGAAACTGAAATTCAAAAGGCCCAGTATAAACTCGAACAAGAGCGCCTAAAGGCCGAAGAAATCGTGCGCGAAGAAATCGCCAAGACCCAAGTGGAAATTGCAGCAGAAGCAGAAGCAGAGCGAACTCGTAGAATCGCACAGGGAGAAGCAGATGCAATACTTTCACTGCGCAGAGCAGAAGCGGAAGGAATATCCGAGGTCCTAAACGCCAAGGCAGCAGGATATGATAAGTTAGTTGCAGCCAGCGGAGGAGATCCAAAAGCAGCAGCCACTTTATTGATGGTCGAGAAGATTGAGAGCATTGTCTCTAGTCAGGTCGAAGCAATCTCCAACTTGAAGATTGACAAGATAACAGTCTGGGATTCAGGAGGTAATGCGGGTGAAGGGTCGAGTACATCCAATTTCGTCTCAAATCTAATCAATACCTTACCACCAATGCATGATGTTGCAAAGATGGCGGGTGTTGACCTGCCTTCTTACCTAGGTAGCATGGCAGAAGATGCTGAGAACTGAACAAGGTCCTTAGGACCTTGGAATGGGAAACGCTTGAAGAGGCGAGGCAAAGCCCGATAGATATGGACAGTGACCTAGATATCGCAAGAGCTGCAACCATCGAGCCAATTGAAGAGATTGCTTGGAAGTTATCCATACCCATCGAGGACATCATGCATTTTGGCAGTGGCATTGCAAAAATCAAATGGTCAGCAATAAAAGCCCGTCTCGACAAGCCACAAGGAAATTTGATACTAGTCACATCTGTTAACCCAACGCCATTTGGAGAGGGGAAAACGGTCACCACAATCGGCCTTTCCCAAGCTCTCAACCGCTATGGTGCCAAGGCCGTTTGCGCAATTCGTGAACCAAGTATGGGACCGGTATTTGGAATTAAGGGAGGAGCAGCCGGAGGTGGCTTCTCTCAAGTTTTACCGATGGAAGAAATCAACCTTCATTTTACAGGTGATTTGCACGCTGTCACATCTGCTCACAACTTGTTATCGACTTTACTTGATAATCATATCAAACATGGGAATGAACTCCAAATAGACCCGCTGAGGTTGACTTGGCCACGTGTTATCGACCTCAATGACCGAGCCCTAAGAAATGTAACTGTTGGCAAAGGTGGAGCTGCTAATGGTTACGTTCGGGAAGACCGCTTCGACATTACAGCAGCAAGTGAAGTGATGGCGATTCTAGTACTTGCTTCAGATTACAAAAACTTGAGAAATAGACTTGGTGATATCGTAGTTGGGCAAGATACTGCAGGAAACCCTGTACGTGCCGAGCAATTGGAAGCAGCAGGCTCAATGGCTCTACTTCTAAGACAAGCATTTCTACCTAATTTGGTTCAGACTTTGGAAAAGGATCCCGCCTTCATCCATGGTGGCCCATTCGCAAATATTGCCCATGGAAACTCTAGTATTATTGCCGATAGGTTAGCATTATCATGTGCTGATTACGTGGTCACTGAAGCAGGTTTTGGTTCTGATATGGGAGCCGAGAAATTCATGCACATCAAAGCAGATACAAGTGGTAGAGCACCAGATTGTGTAGTCATGAATGTGACTATTCGTTCGATGAAATTACACGGTGGAGCCTTTGGAAATATTGGCGGCCGCAGGCAAACTTCAGAAGAAATGGCCCAAGAAAATGTGGAAGCTGTGAAAACAGGAGCCAAGACCAACCTCGACCGCCACGTCAGAAACATGTTGCGATTCGGGGTACCAGTTGTCGTTAGTATCAACAAATTCCACAGCGATACTCAAGCCGAAATAGATGCATTGCGATTGGTAGCATTAGAATCAGGAGCTAGGGATGCTATTGTATTCGATGGCCATGCACGCGGAGGAATCGGTGGCTTGGAATTAGCAAAAGCAGTCATTGGAGCCAGCGAAGAGCACATCGCAGCCGGCAGACCATTCACTCCTCTCTTTGAGAAAGATGCTCCGCTAGCAGAAAAAGCCCTCAAAGTGGTAACCCACATTTACGGTGGGGCGGGAATCAATATCCACAGTAAAGCCCACCGCCAACTAACTCAAATCAGTAAATGGGGCTACGGAAACCTCCCCATTTGTATGGCTAAGAGTCAATATTCATTCTCTCACGATCCTAATTTGCTGGGTGCACCAAGCGGCTTTGAAGTGCCAATCAAAGAGTTTAGACTGAATGCAGGTGCCGGATTCGTAGTAGCAGTTCTTGGTGATATCATGACCATGCCTGGCCTACCAAAGCGTCCTGCTGCGGCCGATATGGATATGGATGAGGACGGAAACCTGACTGGAATGTTTAGTTGATTTGGTGATGCGATGCAAATTATCAAACGCTCTGAAGGATTGATGAGAATCAGGGTTCGAAGCGAAGATGATTTGTGGAGCCTTGCTCACCTTTGCAGAAAGGGCAGATTACTCGGGATGCTTGGAGAGCGACGAGACCAAACTACCACTGGTCAAGAAGGTGGGAGAGCAAAAGCAGCCGAACGCAAACGGATGTGGATTGTTCTACGAGTTGAGACACATGAAGTTCAAGCATTTAGCGAAACTCTGAGAGTACACGGTATTATCGAAGAAGCACAAATCGACAAGGGTAGTCACCATACCCACATGATTGCAGTTGGAGATGAGGTGGAGATAACAGCCGAATCATTTCCCCAAGTCGACTGGGACCTTTTAGAAAAAGCCAGCAAAGCCAGCGGAGAAGCAAGATTGGCAATTGCGATAGTCGAACACGATGAAATAACGCTCTACGAATTAGCATTGCACGGAATCAGAGAAGTTGCTCAATTTACCCTGCGTGGTGGGGGAAAATACAGCGGTGCAGTACGAGCCAGTCAAGAAGTCCAAGATTCATTTAGGGCAAAGGTTGCCAAGGATTTGCACCTGCAATTACCCGAAAAGGTGGCACTATTATTAGCCGGTCCTGGACTTGCAAGAGAGGCATTACTCTCTGAAATGAAACATACTGGAAGAACTCTGAAAACTGTAGGGACTTCAATTGGAGGAAGGTCAGGAGTCAATGAAGTATTGGCAGAAGGACTGGCTGGGGAATTACTTGAAGAACATGGTTTGGTCAAAGAAATCGGATTACTTGAGGAATGCTGGCGACGCCTAGCAGTCGATGGCCCTGTTGCTTATGGCAAGACACAGTTGCAAAAAGCCCTCGAAGAAGGAGCCGTGGAAACTCTACTCATCAGTGCTGATTTACTTCGTTCAGAAGATGAAATTAATGGCAAAACTTGGACTAAATGGGTTGATGGTTTAGCCGATACCGGTGCGACAGTCCAACAATGCTCAACCGAACACGATGCCGGACAACAATTACTCGGTTTTGGTGGAGCCGTGGCTTTATTACGCTTCAAAATGTGAGTTGCTAAGATGGCGAGAATCATCTGCATCGGTGAGGCGATGAAGCGCTACATGTCAAAGACTGGAAAACAAAGTATTGGCGGGGCCGAACTAAACGTCGCAGTTGCCCTTAGCTCCCTTGGTTGGAAAACCACTTGGCTTAGTGTGCTACCCGAGAATGATGAAGGAATGGTTGCTGCGATATCTAAAACTGGTGTCGAATCTGTGATAATTAGAAATGAAGGAGAGGTTGGCAAATACACTGTAATTGAGGATGAGCAAAGAGTGCAATACCAGAGAGAAGATTCTGCCTTCGCATTGATGGACCCAGACGATATCAATATTCGAACTTTCATGCAAGGACATGAATGGGTGCACCTAACTGGCATCACGCCATTTCTTGGCAATGGTCCAAGAGCACTCTGGAACAGAGTGATGATATTCTCTGAACTTGACGACATAAAATTGAGCCTCGACATCAATCATCGGCCAGCCCTTTGTAGTCGAGATGAATTATGGGATGTCATTGAGCCACATCTTCGCAAAGTTCACCTCCTATCGATGTCAGAACAGGACCTTGATTGGATCGCCTCCAAAGAAGGTATGTCGGGTAGCAAAGAAGAAATCTGTAAGCAAATTGCCCGTAAGTGGCTCATCAACAGAGTTGGATGTACTTTCAAAGAAATCCAAACTGGTAGGCTGCAAGGCTGGCAGAAGCGCTGGTCGATAGTTGCAACTCCTTCGGAAGTAGAATCATCGAGGAATAATAAAATCCTACACAGACCCATTGAACATCTTGGTTCGGGTGATTCATGGGTAGCAGGGGTTATTCAAAATGAGAAGAATGCTGATTTAATTGCGGTTATTCAACAGTCTACATTCGGGGACTTTTTCCTTTCAAATAATGTCGATTGTCAAAGCGCTGAGTTTGAAACAATAAGTGGAATTGTCAATGCTGGAATCATCCCAATCATCCGTTCATCCTCAAGGGAACTAGCAGAAAAAGAAGCGTGGAGAGTTATCAATAATGGAGCACAATGCATCGAAATTTCACTCGATACTCCCGATTGTATCCTGCTCTTGGGAAGTATCGGAGAAAAGGAAATATTGAGGGGAATCGGCACCGTTCAGAAACCTATCGAAGAAGTAATGAAGTCGCATAAAAGAGGTGCAAGGTTCTTCCTTTCTCCAAATAACCCTGCAGAGTTTATCGAAGAATGCAAGATGTTCAATTCATTGGCAATTCCAGGAGTTACTTGTATCAAAGAAGCAGAAGTGGCAGTCGCTCAAGGGGCTGTTTGCTTGAAACTCTTCCATTCAAAAAATGATTGGAGTATAGAGGAATTGGTGAAGATAAGAACACTAATGCCTGAGGTTGTGTTAATTCCAGTTGGTGGAGTTATGCCTGAAGATGTTGAGAAGATGTTTGAAATTGGTATGGATGCGGTTGGTATTGGTAGTGCCCTAGAATCCATGAGTGATGTAGAACTCCAATTCCTATTATCTAAATAGGTCTCAATATTATTCCCTTCGTTTGGAGTTATGAATATATTCTAGCATGACTCCGGCACCTTCTTCAATATCTATACTGACTATTCTATTCATTCGAGAATAAATCACTCCAACTACAATTGCAACAGCAGCCATTATTCCAACGCAAAGTCCTATCAAAGTTACAAGTACCTCTCCAATGGATGTTGATTCTAATTCATCGACGAGTTGTGCAGTATTTGACATTGCAACTAATACTTCATCTTCGATGATTAAAGAAACCATAGAAACTTCATATTGCCCATTACCAGTACTAGAGTTGAGATTTAAATGATGTACACCCACTGGCCAATTTGAACAATCAACAGTCATGTTACTGGAGTTATGAATGCCAGCAATAGGACTGCCTTTGATGACAATGCTGCTAGTATTTGTCCATTCATTTACGCTTAGGTTAAACCAGCATTCATTTGTTTCTAAAAGAGTGAATATTTCTGATGAAAAGGATACATCAACTGGGATCAAGGGTAATTCATCCGATGGACCTTCACCTTCTCCAGTGCTATTGTTTTCCTCTCCAGTGCTATTATTTCCCTCTTCATCAAGAGGTATAGTTTCACAGGAAACATCCACTGCCTCTGGGTTCATTTCCCCCTCATCCAAATACAACCACAACTCTACCCTTAGGCAATATGTTTCTCCTCTATCAACCTCAACGATTTCATCGTCGATTTCAGTGCCGCTTAAGCCCCATTCATCCCAGTAGTCTTCTTCGGATGTAGTTGCAGCGAATGCTTCGATATAACCCAAATCGAGTGAAGAGTCACGATCCACGAAACCATCTTCTTGAAGGTATAAGTAGTAATCAATGTCATACGTAGATCCGATTGTCAAAGATGTAGCGCCCATCACGGCAGTAAGATTCAAGGCGGTCTCTGAAGTTAGGTCCGTATCAAAATGTAGTAGACCGCTAATTTCCGACATACCATCATATACACAAAAGCCCCAATCGTCGCGCTCGTCTCCATCATCGCAATAGTCATCATCCTCGGATTGTAAAATAATATTGATGCTGAATAAAACAGTCGCGATATCACCAAAATATGAAGTGTATCTAAATTCAAATACATGTATATTATCACCAGCATCTTGGCAATCATACTTTGGAGGGCTTGATCCTTCGATTAGTATTCCAGCAAATGAAATCACTTCCCAACTCCCTTCCTTATCCCAGTCATCTCCCACCTTATCATCTATTTCCACCTGAAAAGTACATAGGGATCCATCAATCATATCTCCCTCGACTGCTGCATGCATAATAGGATAGTTTTCCATTTGTTCCACATATATTGTTTGGTTATCAAAATATTCAGTCAGTTCATCACCCGACGGAATACCATCTACAATTCTTTGAACCCATAACTCAACAGTATAGTTTCCAACCGCCCAAGGGGTTATCGGAATTTCAACTTCTACATCAGGAGTTGAATTGGAAATATTAGTATGGTAAAATATAATTTCTGTTCTCACATTAACCGAACTCTCAGGCTCAGCCTGAATTGTAATGTTTGCCTGAACGCGCAACTCAACATCATCCGTTTCATTTGTTTCTACCTCATAATAAACCCAAAACCCAGCCACTAGATCATCTTCATCTTCCGACCATGCCAGATAGGTGTGATTTTCATCAAACCAAATTTCTACCCCATCCGCTCCTCTCCCATCAGCTGCTACGTCTGTAAGTAGAGCAAATGCTGGAATTAATGATGTAATGAAAAGAACTCCAAATAAAATACTAAGCAATGGTTTATCATCCTCTTGATTCCACATATTTTCTGATTTATCGTCCGCTTGATTCCACATATTTTCTGCATCTGAGATTTTTGGAACCTTTATTCCAACAATAATTCCCACTATAATTGCAATTGCGATTGACAGATTAAAAGTTGTAGTTCCGGCCTCACCTTGGATTTGTTCTGCCTTCGCTTGCTGCACTTCTGCACAACCATGATTTCCTTGGTTGGCTTCGTCAGGACAAGCATCGCCATTTTCTCCTACTAAATTATCACCAAAACCATCACCGTCGCGGTCAAGCCATTGTTGGTCATCAAATGGAAACAAATCCTCACTATTTCGGATTCCATCTCCATCATCGTCAACGCAACCAAGAGTATCGATTAGGCTTGTACCATATTCCAAAGGACAATCGTCTGAATTATTGCCAACTGGGCTATCTCCAAATCCATCAAAATCACTATCTGATTGCTGACTTGAATCGAAAGGGAATGTGTCCAAGTCATCATCAACTCCATCACCATCTGTATCAACGGCCAATACTGCTGAAGTATTGCATAGGAGGATGAATATTCCCAACAGGGCAAGATGCCATCGGGACTGCATTGTGGTTAATAGGCGAGACTTGCATTCAAAGGTTTTGTAGATATCAATTCTTGTGCTATTATTCCCTTGTATTGTCCTTCAGTTCATATTTATATTTGATTTTCTTAGTTTAATACAGATTCTTTGCGTAGCCGCTGCTGTTAGCAGCTTTTAGTGGGCCCGACCGGATTTGAACCGGTGATCCACGCCTTGTAAGGGCGTTGTCATAACCACTAGACCACGGGCCCTGCAAGCCATGGGCTGCGCCTATCCCCCTTCAAATCGCCGGCAAGCCAACCTTGATGAATAAGAGGCTCTACAAACAATATATGGATGGGGCTGTTAGTGCCTTGGCTGCTCGATTAGGGCGGCGACTGAAAGGAGTTGAGGGGACCATTTCATGCGCAGAATCATGCACAGGTGGTCTGCTTTCTAGCACTTTAACCGATTTATCTGGAGCTAGTGCTTGGTACCGCCAATCATGGATTACCTATACCAACGAGGCTAAGCATCGACATTTAGGCGTCGGAGTTGAAGTGTTAGCAGAACATGGAGCCGTCTCTTCAGATGTAGCTATGGCTATGGCCAAAGGAGCCCGTGAAAGAGCAGGTACAACTTTGGCCATTTCAATAACTGGAATTGCAGGTCCAAAGGCTGATGAAACTCAAAAACCAATTGGTATCGTTTATGTTGGCGTTTCAACAGTGGAAGGTGAGCGTACTAAACAAGCCCGATTTGGCGGTTCACGCCAAGAAAATAAAGAATCGTTCGTAGCCTTTGCTTTGCAATTTGCAATCCAACAATGGGATTTCATGCGTGATAAAGATGAGAAATTGGAAGCAGAGGATGTTCAGAAACGTGAAGCTATCCGTGTTATCGAAGAAGAAAAGAGACTCAAGAGACTGATTGTGGAAGCACAAGCAAAGGCCTCTGCACCTTGGCAAGAACAAGTGTGGGACCGACCCGTAAAGGCTGACCGCGACATCGGTGGAGATGTCGAATGGGGAAAGTAGACCTTTGATTCTGTCAAGGATTTTGACTGTCCAACAACGAAAGCCTTGAAGAGCCCCTCAACAGGGTTGTGGCTATGGCGCAGGCGGATTGGCAGGATATCCTCCAATATTGCATGGCCAATGGCATTCTCATCAAACGCGGTGTCAAAGAAAAATTACTTGAGATGGATAACCCGATGTCTATCGTAGAAAAAGCGGAGCCTGGATTTCTCAAACTTGAGGGTTTTGAGGAAGCAGTGAAGGTGCTCGATGAAAGCCCTGCTGACCTAGCGCGTGTTGTTGCGCCTTTGGTTGAAACCGCGCCAGTACCGGTGTTCAAAATACATGGCTTGGCGGATTATGACATGGATGATTTCCCGATGAAAGCAACCGATGCCTCTTCGGACATTGAAGTGCATTGGGATATTACCGGAAATAGCGTTACCGAAGGACGTATGGATGATATTCGCTCTTGCTTCAATGACCGCTTGAAAAAAATCAAACAAATGATAATCAAGGCCGGATTACCTACTCGATGCAGTGATATTTCTCGTTTACAATCCGAACGTATTCGCTTCACTGGCTACGAAAATATCGCTTGTGCCATAGGTCTAGTTAACGAGCCTCGAACAACGAAAAATGGGCACCTAATCTTTGAATTGGAGGACCATACAGGCGCCATGACTTGCTTATTACGCAAGGATGAGGAGGACCCAAATCCAGTGGTCACTTCAGGAATACTCCCTGATAATGTGATTGGTGTTTCTGGTTCGTTCAGCCGAGATGGAGATTTATTTTACATCTCAGACCTACATTGGCCCGACTTACCCAACCGTCAACGCGTTCATGCTGAACAAGGAGTTAGCGTTGCTTTTCTTTCTGATATACACGTCGGCTCCAAGACCTTCTTGGAAGACCAGTGGTATAAGATGGCACAATGGATGCGAGAAGATCCACTTGGACACACCATCAAGTATCTGATTCTATCAGGTGATGTGGTTGATGGAGTTGGTATTTATCCTAATCAAGATAAGGAATTAGCAATAACCGATTTGTATCATCAATATTCTCACTTTGCCCGCCTCATCGAGTTACTTCCTGATTGGGTTGAGTGTATCTTATTGCCAGGAAACCACGATGCTGTGAGGCCCGCAGAACCTCAACCAGCCTTGGAACCAGATATTCAACAAGACTACAATACTACAAAATTCGTTGGTAATCCCTGTGAATTTTCACTACATGGCGTACGCCTACTGTCCTATCATGGCAAGAGTATCGACGATTTCGTTGCAGGCATGAGAACAATCACCTATGGTTCTCCAGTTGATGCGATGAAGCAAATGATGCTGCAGAGACATTTGGCTCCTCAATGGGGAGGTAAGACTCCTCTTTCACCGGAGCCTCAAGACAATTTGGTTATCTCGACAATTCCAGATATTTTTGTGACCGGCCACGTACATGGACATTCCTGTATCAATCACAAAGGGACAACTTTGGTTTGTTCTTCGACATGGCAGGATCAGACTTCCTATCAGAGAATGCTGGGTTTTCAGCCTCAGCCTTGCATATTGACGGTGGTAAATTTGGGAACTCACAAGACTGCATCTATTCCATTCGCCTGATTAGATGGTATCGCTCCTTCTACCACGTAACATAGCTAAGGTTGTCAATAACACGACTACTAAGAAAATAATTTGTACCTTCGTATCGGCAAAAATGTTACCTGAATTTGTGGCCTCTGCTTTTTCTTCAATCTCATCAGAAGTTACCGCTGTAGTCTCCTCGACGCTAAATTCGCTCTGGCTGCTATTACTATTTCCAGATGCATCAATTGCAGTTACACTGACTATCCATTGCCCTCTTGATAATGCCTTATTACTACTGAGATGGTGATTCTTTGAGATTGCGATTTGGCTGCCGTCGATGTAGATTTCTTCATTTCCTTTTGTGAGGACTATCGCTTCGGTTACGGCTTCTGAAGTATACCAAGATACACTTGCCACTCCTTCTTCTGAGACCTCAACCACTATGTTGAGAATTTCAGGTAGGGTCGTATCCTCGACTGCTGAAGTCTGAACTTCAATAGTGATATTGTCAATACCAGATACGGAGATGATGCAACTGTAATTTGTTGCTGTTGTTAATCCATTCACCGTTACTGCATGTGATGTAGCATTGGCTCCAATTGCCATATTTTGCCCACACGAGACTGTCGAGGTTGTTGTTTGAGTAGTTTGGAAGGCGATGATAGCGCTGCTGGCTGTCGCTCCTACAACTGTTGCTCCGAATATCTGCTGTTCCAATTCAGGTATCTCTATTCCTGTAAGTACTGCAAATTTATGAGCAGTTGCTGAATAATCTGCCAACATTGCATTCTGATCAACACCTTCTGGAGTCATCATATCGAGGATGTTTGGATCGTATTCTATGCCATCATCACTTGCTCGGTCAGCACCGCCTCCCAATCTCCAAGTCTTAGCACTGGCATCTATTCCTCGCCACTTACCGTCGCCAAAGCCATCTTGACTTCCTAAGACGATAATGTATCGATAGGCTGCAACATCTTGGCCAATGACATCTTTGTTGACGGTTAGAGTGATGGTGTCTGTATCGCTATTTGCTGATACATCAATTCCCTTGGAGATCGTCTCTCCACTTTCTGCCATCACTGCCTTGACTGCCCCTGCCTCTCCTGTTGCTGAGAGTGCAACTTCCCAAGCCCAGTCATCTGCTACGATAGCATTTGCTCCTTCTAACATGGCAGTTTCTCCACTGCTGCTGTTGCCTTGGTCGACGTAAATTTGAAGGATTTGATGGCTGAAACCATTGCTCATGCCCCAGATATTTGTAATATCATCAACCTCGACTTCGAAACGGGCGTTCCACGAACTTTGTGAAATTTTCAAGTGTTTAATATCCCATAGACTACCGTCACTTGCGAAGTCCGTTGCCAATGGCATTTGGATTGCTCCATCTCTATCATCGTCTCCAATTGCATCGTCGATATCGAGCAGAGTTATCCATTCCTCCAAATCTGGAAGAACGATTTCTGCTGGGGCTGGGGGTGCCATTTCTTGGTCTTGGCCATCGCCGTAGGCGGTTGATTCGTAGAATGAAGTTAGAACTTTTATGCGGGTTGTATATCTTGGCGCTAAGCCGATTTCCGACCAAGGGATGCTGAATTCATAGACGTCTTTAGCGGCGCAAGCGCCAAGGTTTGAAGTTGCAATTAGATTCCACCTTTCCTTTTCTCCGACCTTGCCCTTGGCTTCGAAGAGATTCCATTTAGCTCGCCCATCATCACGTAGTTCAGAGAAATCAAATGAGACCATGTACTTGGCAGGGAAGCCAAGGATTTCATTGCCATAATATGTTCTGAAATTAGTCTCGACCTCATTAAAATTGATAGCGTTGGATTGCATGAAGTAAATGGAAAGGTCGACGTTTTTATCGCTCCAAGTATCTATTTCAGCAGGAGTAGCATTGGCAAGGTCAACTCTAATATGGACATTGCTTGAATCATAGCCGAGGTAGAATTTGCTGATGTCAAGGTCTCCACCATCGATAGATGAGGCATTATAGATGGCGGCACCATCCCATTCTCCCGCCAAGGCAATACCATCTATCATCGGCTCAATGATTGCAGATGCAGATACTTCGGGAGTTGCCGGATTAGTCCACAAATCTAGAAGGTAGGGTGGTAAATCAAGGTCAACTGCTCGATAGATATTGGAAAGATGCACTTTGAAGAGAGTATCCCATAACTCATCATAACCGCTATCTTGGTCAAGACCATACCACCAATACCAATCGCTGCCTTCAGAGATGTACAATGATTCCCAAGCGGATTCAAGGCCGCTATGACTTGGGTTCTCCGCTTCAAATTCCACCAATGCTTTGCGGGCTTCAACAAGCCTTATCCAAGCAAGCGATTCTTCTTCTTCACCTGCCCAAGTGGATAGGGTTCCATCAATCCATGAACCGGTGTTGATGACATCGATATCGCGAGTGACATTGTTGTTATCCAAGTATTCTGCGGGTGTCATGGTCTGAATAGTTGGATGACTTGAAAGGCGTGAATACCATTCTTCCATGAATGGTCTTGCATTGTCATGATGCTGAAACTCCGACATGAACATCCAGTTCTCGCCATCCAATGCTACCGTGATGATGTGTTCGCTTGGGTCCTCGCCTGCAGCAATAAGTTCATCTCGAATACCATCGAGATATGAGAGGAAATCAGTAACTGCAGCCTCAGGCGTCATTGTACCATATTGGAAGGCGATTCTATCTGAAATTACTCGGTCGCGGAAGAATCCAGAAACTTCTCCACCATCAACACCGGTAACTCTCCAAGGAGAAGTTAGAACTGCAGCATCTTCGGTATCGGGATGGCTACCATCAGCCAAAAATGAGCGCCCGAGGTTTTCCTCATCGCTAACGAACCATTCGACTCCAACATCAACCACAGGTTGGATCATAGCAGGCGAAGTAGATTGTTCGCTGGGCCACATCCCAACAGGGCGAAAGCCCATTTGAGATTCAAATAAATCCATACCCCGAATTAATTGCTTTGCAGTATCATCAGGCCAAGCCTCCTTGTGAACTGTAATCCCATCTTCCAATGTCCAACCATCTTTCATCAATAGTGGCATTATTGGATGATAATACGGAGTAGTAGTCAATTCAACTTGACCACTATCAGCTAAGTCAGAATACATCGGCAGAACATTACCCATCTGATCGTGTTGATAATCGAGCACCGTCAAGATGTCTGTTGGTTTGAAGCCACTTCCTTGGATGAATAGGTCGATAATGGACTGATTGAAATGAGGACTGCGTCCATCTGCTGCAGGGTCTCCCAAATCTGCATAATTACCCCTCACATAATCAGGGGAAATCTGGAAAAGTAACCATAGAACTTGTAAATCCAATAAATCTTGAGGAGGAAGCAGCTCATCATTCATGATAGTAGCCGGCTTTAGATTGTGAAGAGTCCTGTCTTGAAATCCCTTGTAAGCAACTGAAGCAGGATATAGCCAACTATTTTTCTCATCATCTTGGCTAACATTGTAAATCCAACCACTATTCCAAAAGGATTGGAACTGCATATTGTGCATTTCATATTCGGTCATATCAGGATATCCAGTAACCATACCATCCCCGTCAACAGGCCAAGTCCTCTTTGCCCAATCTGTGTGAATATCTAGTGTTTCATTTTGATTGTAGTCAATCATCTGTTCCATCAAAGAAGGTACTAAATTATAGACGACTTTAGTATCTGGGTATTTTGCTAAAATCCCAGGACTGTCCACGTATTCGGTCATAGAATGGACTCTGACCCAAGGCATCTCATACATTCCAGTCAACATGTTCCGATAATACGGTTGATGTTGGTGGAAAACAAGGGCTAAATTAAGCGGATTATCCACTTTTACGCTAGTTCTTTCATCTTCATAGACTGGTGAATCAGAGGGATTTGTGGCATTACTAAAATTGACTTGGTAATAATGGGTAAAGGTCTCTGCGGCGTTTTGAAAGGCTGGGTTTTGAGGAGGGAATGATGTCCAGACTTTACCCTCATCTTGATATTGAGCCCATGATAATACTCCAAATGTATCAGGTGAAGAAAGTGAAGTTAGAGGAATGCTAATTTCACTCTTCTTTTCACCATCATTGGCAATATATGCATTGATTCCACTTTGCTCGCCATCTTCCCATCCAGTACCATTCCATTGAATCAACCTGAAATAATTCATGTCCTCCAAAATAAGAGCATAATCAGCAGCAAAAGGAAGAACATGAGAAAAACCCCAATCCTTGGACATTGCAGCACCGTTTTCAGTAGTATTGAGATAGATGAATAAATCAGCACCTGAAGATAAATTTGACCAATCTGTATTATTCCAAGCAAAGGACAGATGGCTTGCATTCCAATCCATAAAAAATGAAACATCATTGGAATCTGTCGCCATCAAAGTTGTAGCATCCCAATCATCTAATGAGCCATCAATATCCTTGTCGGCGGAGACTAAAGAGGTCCAAGGAGTCAAAACCAAAATGCTGAAAATCAGCAGGGCAACTCTACGCATCAAGCATGGGCTGCTGTCACAATGTCAAAGGTTTTCGCCTGCCCACACATCAACATGGTGCAGTATACGGGAGTGCTCTGTCACCTGACCTCACTACCATCAGGCAACCTCGACGATGCAGAACAATTCATCGACATCCTTGCAAAATCAGGAGTAACAGTTTGGCAAATGCTACCCATAACCCCCCCAGATGAACATGGTTCTCCCTATTCATCACCCTCTGCATTTGCCGCATGGTGCGAATTGAATCAATCTGATTGCCAATTAGATACTTCAGATGAAGATGAATACTGGCTTGATGACTGGGCATTATATGAGGCCATCAAAAAACAACAGGGTGGAGCGCCATGGTACGAATGGCCGACAGAACTACGTGAACGTGAACCAGCCGCACTCTCCAAAGTCATCATCAACACGGATTGCCAAAAGCAATTCAACTACCGATGGAATCAGCTACGCCAATATGCGACCAGTAAAGGAGTCAGCCTGATTGGAGACCTACCCATCTACATCGCCCATGATTCAGCCGATGTTTGGGCACACCGTGAATTATTCCAATTAGATGCAGATGGAATGCCCATAGTAGTGGCTGGAGTGCCTCCTGATTACTTCAGCGAAGAGGGGCAAAAATGGGGGACTGTACTCTATGATTGGGACGCTCATAGAGCCGAGGATTGGCAATGGTGGCGTCAACGAATGGCAAGACTACTGAGACAATTCGATATCGTCAGAATAGATCACTTTAGGGGGTTTGATTCAGCATGGGCTATTCCGGCTGGTGATGAGAACGCTAAATATGGTCAATGGCAAGAAGGACCTAAGGATGAATTGTTAGAACAACTCCTAGATATTGCAGAAAGTCCACGCTGCATCATTGCTGAGGATCTCGGAATAATCCCACCAGCCGTTATTGAATTACGCAAACGCCACCAACTCGAAGGTATGGCAGTTCTACAATTTGGCTTCGAGGGAAGTCCTGAAAACCCTAACCGACCAAGAAATATCCAAGCAGACCAAGTGGTCTATACTGGTACCCACGACAATGATACAAGCGCCAGTTGGGGAATTTCTCCTCCAGAGGAATTCTCAATAATGGAGGGTAAATCTGTTTGTCAAACTCTTATCAACATAGCACTCAACTGTAATTCAGGAATAGCAATAATTCCCCTACAAGATATCATGGAATTAGACACAAGCGCAAGAATGAATGTCCCAGGAACAACATTTGGAAACTGGAAATGGCAATTTCAATGGCAAGACCTGCCTTCATTCAATCTGAGTCCACCGTCGTCATCATCATAGGCATAATGGGAGAGCGACAAAGGCATGGGTACCATAGCTTACTTCTCGGCAGAGATTGGTTTGGAGTCTCGGCTTCCTACTTACTCAGGTGGATTAGGAGTATTAGCAGGAGACCACGTCAAGGCAGCAGCAGATGCCGGTTTGGACTTCATCGCCATCACATTGCTCTATCGCCAAGGCTACGGAAGACAGCACTTAGATGAAGATGGAATTCAGAGTGAAACTTATCCCGAATTTGAACCGGAGGAATTCTTGGTTGACACCGGCATTGATATGTCCCTAGACCTTGATGGCCAAAAGTTGCATTCACGAATCTGGAAGAAAACAATTACAGGAGTTACAGGGAAAAGTGTAGAAGTACTATTCCTTGACACTCAACACCCCTCTAATTCTCCCGAACATACCACTCTTGCTCAACGCCTCTATGGTGGTGATGACTCCACACGTATTCGCCAAGAATATCTGCTCGGAGTAGGGGGTGTCAGGGCTCTCAAGGCATTAGGAGTTTGGCCACTTCAAGGAATCCATCTCAACGAAGGACATTGTGCCTTTGCTGCCTTGGAGATGCTAAACCAAGGGTGGACAAGACAAGAACTGAAAGATAGAAGTCTATTCACCACTCATACCCCTGTTCCAGCTGGCCACGATAGGTTCAGTTGGCAGGAGATGAAGGCTGTCGTTGGAAAACTCCTGCCAGAAGATGCTCAACAATTAGCAGGCTTTGACAAGGCATCTATGAGCCACCTCGCCATCAGCCTATGTGGCTCTGCAAACGCGGTATCAAACCTCAATGCTCATGTTGCCAGTGGGATGTTTCCTGAGCATCATATTCAACCAATTACAAATGGCGCCCACCACATTACATGGACTTCAGGACCGATGGCTGAACTCTATGATAAACAAATATCAGGATGGCGGAAAGACCCCTTACTACTCTCACATGCTGGACGTATTCCAACCCCTGAATTAGTAGTGGCAAGGAGTAAATCACGCGCCATCCTACGAGATATTATACAATCAATGAGTGGAGTAGAACTACACGAAGATAGATTGACAATAGGCTTTGCTCGACGCTTTGCCACCTACAAGCGAGCAGATTTAGTATTCCATGACCTTGAGAGATTAAGGGGAATAGGAGCAGGAAAAGTGCAATTCGTATTCGCCGGCAAGGCCCATCCAAAAGATGAGGGTGGTAAGACCCTGATTCGTAATATTCACGCTGCAGCAAAGAAACTTAGTGATGACATTCCCGTAGTGTTCCTTGAAGATTATTCAATGGCTACAGGGTTAGCTATGACCAGTGGAGTCGATGTCTGGATGAATAACCCCGTGCGGCCGATGGAAGCGAGTGGTACTAGTGGAATGAAGGCCGTTATGAATGGAGTTCCCAACTGTTCTATTCTCGATGGTTGGTGGCCTGAAGGTTGTCAGCATGGGGTAAATGGTTGGGCTGTAGGGAATAGTGATGATGAGCGTGATGATGAGCGTGATAATCGTGATTTACTTGATTCGTTAGAATATGAGGTATTACCGGCGTGGGATTCTGGGGATGAAATATGGGGGGGTTTTTGCAGGGCTGCTATTTCGACCAGTGCGCGTTTTACTGCTGCTAGGATGTTGGATGAATATGTCCGGATTTACCGCTCATTCTCTTCGTCTTGAAGTGAAAATCAAGGCCCCTACTACAATCCCAATCAAACCTATCAAAACCCATTTTGCACTTTCCGCCATCAAGCCACTTGACTTACTTTCAGCCTCAACCGAAGTCTCATTGCCTGTATTATTGTCAACTGGCAAAGTAGTATTATCCTCAGGATTGGTGTTATTCTCTTCTGGAATGGTATTATTCTCTTCTGGAATGGTGTTATTCTCTTCTGGAATGGTGATATTCTCACTAGAAAGTGTGAAGATTGCAGCTGAAACTCCATCCATCTCGATATCACCGCCATTCCATTCTACCTCGCCAAGATAATTGCTCATATTTCCCAGCCATTGATGAGAGGATAAATTGATGCTATTACCACCGCGATTCAGCACCACTACTACATGTTCCTCCTCACTTTGTCTTGCAAAAGCCATGATCTCCTCTTCAGCAGTAAGTTGAACATATTCGCCTCTTCTCAATGGCTCAAGTTCTGCTCTGGCTTTTGCAAAGTATTGTACCCAGTCCGAATCCCTTGCTGAATCATCGAACATTCTACGGTTATCAGGGTCGGCTCCACCAACCATGGCATGCTCATCTCCAGCATAGATTAGTGGTGCACCTGGAATTGTTAGGAGCCAAGCCATCGCCATCTCCCAGCGTTGAAATGCTACGTCGTTGCTGGTAGTGGTTGGCAAATCTTGCCATTGATTCCAAACGCCGTTTGCATCAGGATCTG